>NZ_JBEXQW010000001.1:0-286075 GCF_040612775.1 Streptomyces sp. NPDC006339 | reverse complement strand
GCCCCGCCTGCACCGGCTCGAACCCTCCGTACCCGTTCCTCTGCCCCGGCCCCTGACCGCACACAGCGATGGGGCGCGCCCAGTCCGCCAAGACCAGCGGGCGCGCCCCACACGGGAGGACCCCATGAACCAGCCACCCCTGTGGCCCGACGGGTGGGAGACCGAAGCCGACGAGGCCGCGGTCGACACCCGCGCCGACGTCATCTGGCCGCTCTTCGACCACGGCCGGCCCTGCGGAGGCCGCCCCATACCCCACCACCGACCCATCCACGACGTCCTGGAGACCCTGTGAGGCCCGAACTCACCGCCCGGCAGGAGAAGGTGCTCCAGCTCCGCGCCGAGGGCTTCAGTGGCCCTCAGATCGCCGCAGCCCTGCATCTGGCCGTCGCCACCGTCAGCTACCACGAGACCGTCATCGTCCACAGGCTCAACGCCCGCAACATCACGCACGCCGTCTTCCTCGCCTGCCGGTCCGGAATCCTCGACGGCCGGCCGCAGCGGCACGGCGACCACGCCGGCTACCAGGCGCACATCCGCCGCGGCGAGGACCCCAAGCTGTGCCCGCCGTGCTGGGCCGGCGAACGGGCCTACCGGAACGGGGCGAAGGTGACCCGTACCGAGGCTCCCAGTCAGAACAGGCCCGAGAAAGCCCTAGGAGGGGCCTAGGAGGCCCGAACTCCCGCCCGGCGTAGTCCGCGACGCCGGGCGCCCAGAGCGCCAGCGAGGCGCACAGCCCATCCGATCTGATCAGCGCGCCCGAAAGGTACCGATATGACCGACCGGGAAACCCTCCTCGCCCTCCTCGGCCAATGGGTCACCGTCACCAACCCCCGCCTCCCCGCCGCCTGGTACGGAAAGCTCGTCGCCCTCGCCGACGACCCCAGCGTGCTCATCCAGACCCCCGGCCAAGGCCAAGGCTGCTTCCCCCAGTCGTTCATCGTCGCCCCCGCCGAACCACCCCTCGACGAGCAGGACGACGACGAGACACCCCTCCAGGCCGCCCGCGCCTCCATCTACCTCCGCGACGCTGTCATCGAGCAGCTGAAGACCCGCCTCCGCATCGCCGAGGCGCGAGCCAGCGAACTCGAAGGCGCCACCGACATCGCCGTCCACGCCATCCAGCTCATGAACAAAGCCGGCGCCGAACGAGACGCCGCCGAGGCCACCACCAAACGCGTCCGCGACGAGGTCGACCGCTGGACTCGCAACGCCCTCGAGCCCGGTCAAGCCCGACGCGTCCTCGACGACATCCGCAACGCCCTCCAGCCCAAGGAGTAGCCGTGCCCACCCTCCATGAGTGGATCACCCAGCAGGTCGACCAGGCCGAAGCCGCAGCCGCCGAAGACCCGGCCGCACTGCGCCGCTGCGAAGCCGACCGCCGCATCCTCGCCCGCCACAAGCCGTGGGCCAGCGGATCCGAAGAGTGTGACGGCTGCGACCAAGACCTCACGACGAACCTCAACGACTGCCCGGAACTCCTCGACCTCGCCCTCGCCCACGGCCTCACCGACGGCATCCTCGGCGCCCTCGACCGTCCCCAGCCGCCTGCGGCGCCCGAAAGGACGGCGAGTCTGACCCCTGCCCAGGACCTCCGTCGAGCCTTCGACCGGTTCTTCAACAGCCCCCCTGCACGTGAAGCCCCCGCCACCTTCCGGCCCGCACCGGACCACCGCCGCAAGTAGCCCAGCCCGCACCGCCGCAAGGAGAGCCGTGAACGACATGCCCACCTGCACCCGCTGCCCGCGCGAACTCCGCGACGACGAGTGGTCGAGGTACCTGTGCCGCGTCTGCGAGGACCGGACCGCTGCCGCCCTGGTCGAGATACCGGTCCTCTACCAGCAGCTCGGCCAGCACCTCCACCGCTGCTCCAGCACCGGGCCCGCCGTCTCCGGCAGCAAGACCGCCCCGGCGCCCCTTCGTGAAGGCATCCTCGAACTACAGTTGGAGACCGGCCCCATCCTTGCCCCCCTCCAGGCATGGGTGCGGGACTGGGAAACCTACGGGCACGCCGAGCTTCACGAAACTGGCAGCCTTCAGGACCGCGTTGCTGGCGCCTGCCAGACGCTCCGATACAACCTCGGGTGGGCGGTGCAGCATCACCCCGCCATCGACGAAGCGGCGGACGAGCTGGGCTCCATCCACCGCACCCTGACCGGCATCACCTCCGGCGAACGCCCCGCCCGCCGGCTCCACGCCCAATGCCCCTGCGGCCGCGCCCTCCCGTTCACCCTCAACACCCGCGGCGAAACCTGCCGCGGCTGCGGCGCCGACTACGGGCACAGCGACATCCTCCGCCTGCCGCTCGCAGACCGGCGAGCCGCGGCCTAGTCCGCTGACAGCCGCTTCGCCAGGTCTGCTGCGAGCTGGCCGGCGGCCTCACCCCGCGGCGTCAGGTCCAGCTGCTCCAGCAGTTGCAGGAAGCCCACCGCCTCCCTCGCCTCCGCAGCAGTCAATAGCGGCAGGCGAGGGGCAGACGGATAGTCGCCAATCACAGGCTCAGCAGTCTCCACGCCAGGTCAAACGGTCATCCGCAGGTCAGGACACGCCTCAGGCCAAGACATCACTCCCTGCGCTCCGGCGGCTTGCGCCATAGAACCACCTACCGACATCCGTAGGTGGTCATTGCGTCCAAGCCTCGACAGCTTGCCGCTAACCTCGAAGCCACTGCACTGGTTATGGGATTCGTGATTTCAGGGGTCGAGGCATGAGCAACCACACGTGGACCATCGACAGCATCACCCACGCACTGCCCCACCCAGAGCTCCGCGCGACGTTCCAACGCGAAGTCGCCTTCACAGAAGTAGCCAAGCTCCACACGATCCTCGATCGATGGGTCCAGTTCGTCACCGACATCGAAGCCGGCCGAGCCGAAGTAGAACTGGTGCGCGAACACATCCGGGAACACGGACAGCTACCGAGCGGCTACGATCAGGAGACTCGCGACAGCATCTCCAGGTAC
Source organism: Streptomyces sp. NPDC006339 (assembly GCF_040612775.1). Classification (NCBI taxonomy): domain Bacteria; kingdom Bacillati; phylum Actinomycetota; class Actinomycetes; order Kitasatosporales; family Streptomycetaceae; genus Streptomyces; species Streptomyces sp. NPDC006339. The sequence goes on along the minus strand of NZ_JBEXQW010000001.1, from coordinate 283,116 downwards.
GAGGAACTCAAGGCCCGCATCGAAGCCCAACGCCGAGGACACAACGCAGCGTGAACTGGCACTTCAGCCGCAGCCCCAACGCGATCAAGATGATCGAAGGGCTGCCCTTCGAAGGGCAAGTCGCCCTGTTCGAGTACATCGACCAACTCGAACAAGACCCCATCGCAGCCACCACTGCATGGGGCGAGGAAGACGAAATCACCCGCGAAGGGATCTTCGGAGACGGACTCGGCCTCATCAGCCTCTTCGTCAATCGCGAGACCGGCCGCATCACACCACTGCAGATCAGTTGGGTCGGGACCCACTAGCCGGCCACACGCAATTAACCCCGCCACCCAGGAGGTCCACACGTGGCCAGCCACCCTGACCCCACCGTCGACCTGCGCGACCAACACATCGCCGAACTCCGGAGCGCACTCCAACGCGCCATCCCTCTGATGAGCTTTACCGCCGGCCTAGAAGCGGCGGTCAACCCGAAGCACGCAGACCTGATGATGGCAGCCGCCAAAGACTTCGAGGGCATCCTTGCCCGCACCAACCCCCAGTAGCGCCTGACACGACGAAGCCCGCCACCCGATGGGGTGGCGGGCTCACTTGCGTCTGGGGTCAGTCGTCGAGTGTCTCGTCGAGGTACTCCTGCACAGGCCCGAAGAGGCCCCACGGCACGTAGTCCGGGATCTGCTCCAGCCGGATCCAGGCGACCTCGGCCAGCTCCTCCTCGTCGGCGACCCGGGCCTCGCCACCGACGACCTCGCACGCAACGTAGGACATGTGCCGGCCGGTCTGCGGATGTACCCGCTCGCCGAGGGAGCGGACAGCTTTCACCTCGAGGTCGACCTCCTCGGCGGTCTCCCGCACCGCGGCCTGCTCCGGAGTCTCGCCGGCCTCGATGCCGCCGCCCGGGAACGCCCAGAGGAGCTTCCCCTCGCGCTCCCGGCGCCTGATCATCAGCACGCGGCCGGCGTCAGTGATGATCGCCGTGGAGATGCCCTGCTCAGTCTTCGTCTCGGTCACGCCAATGCCTCCAGGGCAGTCAGTACAGGGGGGTAGATCCGCTCGGTCGGGATGAACTTCGTCAGGCTGCTGATTGGGATCCAGGCCGTGTCCAGGTTCTCCACGGGGTCGGCATTACGGGCCTCGCCGGCCAGGTACTCGCAGAACTCATAGCTGGCCAGAACGCCAGTCGTAGGGTGGACTCTGGTGCCTAGATGCTTGCGCACAGTGCAGTGAACAGCGGTCTCGGCGAGCGTCTCTTGCACTGCGACTGCACTGGAGCTGCCACCGGGTTTGACGACACCTGCCGGGAATCCCCACGAGAGCGGCTCGTCGCCGCGCCGGCAGACGAGCAGGACGTCCGATCCGCGAACCACAATCGCGATAGCCACTCGCAGGGCTTGCGCTGCTGCGGCGGCTTCCGGCTGAAGGATGGCGCCGAAGCGGTGGCGCTCGGCAGGAGTTACCTGCTCATGCAGGGTGTCGAGCGCTCGCTGAATCTCGCGGCGCGGAACGGTGGCAGGGCTCGCATGCCATGAGGCGACGGTGCGGACCGCCACTCCTAACCGCCGGGCGAACTCCTCGTTGGTCGCCCGCATTGCTGCCTGCAGCGCAGCTGCGTGACGCCCGCTCCAGGTCTCGATCACGTCCACGGGGCTGCTCGACCCTCCCTTGCGACCTGCACTACGGACGTCGTGCCACCTGCACTGCCGGATCGTCGTCAGGCAGGGGCCGCGCGCGTTGACTCAAAGCATGGACCTGCAGTTACGCCGAGAGCTGGGCGTCATCCCGAGGGGGCCGCTGCGGCGGCTTCGCACCGGGGCGACGGAGGTACCAGCGGATGAACTCGCGAACGACCGCCGCTCGGTCGCTCCCCATCGCCTTCGCAGCATCGTCGAAGTCGCTCCAGTCCTCATTCGGGATGCGGATCTGGCGCGGCGGTGTGTGTTGCTGCTTCTCGGACACACCAGAAAGGTATCTGCCTGTAGCTACAGCAGGCAATACGCATCGCGGAGAAACGACTACCAAAACTCACCCTGCGAACCGCTTGCGTGTAGCTACGGGAGCATGCCACTGTGTAGCTACACGGCGGCCCCGGAAACGAGGCAGCCCCGCGAGGTGCGGGAACACCAAGCGGGGCCTAGGCCGAGCCCCCTTCGCAACAAGGGAGAACAGCCATGAGCACCACTGTACCTACTCGCACCTGCGAGAACAGCTCCACCCCGCCCCTGACCACCGCCCGTCTGTTCTCGGCTCCGCTGTCGGAGCTGCTGGTGGAGGCGAACGTCGAGATCGTCGAGGCACCGGCCGAGTACGAGGGCTTCGAGGGCATCGCCCTAAAGCCTCACGTCGGCCCGATTCAGGTCGTGCTGCCGAAGCAGCAGAGCGCCCGCAGCCGGGACGCGATGACTCGCCTCCTCGTCGGCCGCCTGCTCGGCACCCCGATGCTGCCGCTGCCGGAGTCGCTGGAGGCCCGCACGTTCGGTGGTGCGCTGTGAGCGCCCCCGCGATTGAGGCCCCGGTTCTGGTGGTGGACGCGGACCGTCGCACGATGGCCGGCTTCTACGCGGACATGTTCCTGCGTCGTGAGCGTCTGGCCGGTGACGCGGTCGAGGTCTACGGCCGGCCGCTGCTGGCGGCTCTGGGTGTCGACCCGGCGGGCGTCACGGTCGCCGAGGTGTCGGCTACGGCCCGGCAGGTGCTGGCTGCGCTGTCGGCGCCGGTCATGTCGCAGGCCGACATCGACGCACACGCCGCCGCCACCCACATTCGCCGCCCGTCCGCCATGACGGACGCCGAGCGCGACGAGCTGTCGAAGAAGCTCGCCGAGACGAACAAGCGCAGCTCCACGCCCCGCTAGCCGCGCGCTCCCTCTGACTGCCGGGGTCGGCAGTCCTACCCCCTGCTGCCGGCCCCGGCCCCCTCCCTTTCCTGCACCTCGACACGAGGAGATTCGTCATGCACAGCTTCGTCATCACGACCGTCGATGGCCTCGCCTACCGCCAGGGCGAGCCTGCCGAACGCATGTCGGCGCTGGTCGACCTCGGCGCCCATGGCGAGACCCTCGACAGCTTCGAATACGACATGGACTGCGTGGTCCTCCGTTTCGGCGACTACACGCTCACCATTCCCGACGCCCGCATTGCACACATCGCTGAGCGCGACAGCGCCCGGGCGGTGCACGCGGCGAACGAGGCCATCGCTGCCGCCGAGGCCCGGGTTGTCCGGGCGGGTGGCGACCCGGACACCGATGTGCAGGTCGCCGCCCTCGTCAGGGCCCGTGACGCGCTCGTCCGCACCCTGGAGGGCTGACCGGTGGCCGTCACCCCGGAGTCGATCCTCGCCACCTACGCCGACCAGGTCGCGGCCGTCGTGAAGCAGCCGCCGGCCACCGAGCTCGGCCCGTTCGCGATGCAGGTGTACGCGGCGGGCGAGGAACTGCAGGCGGCCCGCGTTGCTGACTACCAGTTGCTCGACATTGCGGCCGCGCACCTCTTCGACGTGCTGAACGCCGCCCCCGAGCCGCGGCCGCAGTCCCTCGCGAACGCCGCCCACTTCCTCACCAAGGCGGCCGATGCGGTCGCCGGCTTCCTCACCCGGGCCTGAGCGCCCCACCCACTTACAGGAGATCCGTCATGCAGTTCGAGAACCGTCTGATCGAGCAGTACCTGTCCGCCCTGCGCGCCGGCGACGAGCTGGACATGGCGCGGATCGAGGCGAAGGCCGCCGACTACGACGCCCACAACCCGGAGGGACGCCTCCTCGACCAGCTCGTTGGCCTCACCCAGCCCGCCGCCGCCTGATGCACGTCGCCGCCTACCGCCTCCCCGGCCGCTACTCCAAGGGCATGGCCCGCATCGAGGCCATCGCAGACCAGGCCGCCCAGCTCGTCCAGGACGAGATGCGCGAGCGTCTCGGCCCGGTCGAGATCGTCGCCTCGGACACCCGCAGGTACGAGGCGAGGATCCTCGCCGCCGAGCAGCAGATCCTCGGCACCCGAACCGAGTCGAAGTGGGGCTACCCGAAGAGCCTGGCCCACACCACGCTCAGCCCGTCCGGCGTCCTGGTCCTCGTTGACCTTGAGGCCACCCCGGCCCGGGAGCTCGACAAGACCCTCGTTCACGAGCTCGTTCACGCCGTCCAGTTCGGCCGCCGAGGCATGCGGGACTTCGTTCTCGCAGGTATCCGCAACAACCACGGCATTGAGAAGGCTGGCGGCTGGCTGAAGGTCAACCTCGTCGACAACCGCAAGGTTGCCGCCCACGAGCGCGAGGCCCGCAGCCTCGAGCACCTTGCCCGCAAGCTTCGCTAACCCCGAAAGGAGCCCGCTATGGGCTTTCGCATCTCGCACGCCGGCACCCAGTCGACCCTGTCCTACACCCAGATCGCGCAGCTGGGCGAGGCGGTGAAGCGTGCCGCCAGCATCGCCAGTTGGATGACCCTGCGTCCGCTGTTCGCCCCGAGTCGCGACGGCTACGCGGAGATTCCTCCGGTGCGGGCCGCCAAGTACGGCAAGGCGCTCCTCAAGGTCGCGGGCGACCTGCCGGACGGCTGGGACAAGGTCGCCCGCCAGATCGGCCAGTCCGCTCTCCGCGCCGCCGGCCGCAACGAGCCCTGGGTGTGGTCGTGATGGGCTCCGTCTGGCGTGACGCCCGCAGCATCGCCGACCTGGGCCAGACGATGGCGGACTGGCTGGAGGGCCGGATCCCGTCCTGGCCGGGCTACGACGGTCCGTTCGGGCAAGAAGAGGAGGGCGGCGCCCGTCACCTCATCCCCGTGCTCGCGGCCGTGAACCGGGCCGGATTCGTGACCGTCGACTCCCAGCCCGGGACCGTGTCGCGCGACTCGACTGGTGAGGTGACATGGCGGCAGCGGGCCTACGTGCAGGGGGTCATCGACCGCCGCAACCCGCTCCTCGACCGCCTTGTCGTCGCGGCGAAGCAGACGGGTCTGACCGTGCACCGCGGTACCCGCCGGCCGGACGAGTCGATCGTGCTGACCGAGGTCCGCGGTGAGCCGTTCACCGGCATCACGACGAAGCTGCGCCGGAACTACCTCGCCCGCGAGTGGAACGGAATCGGCAAGCACGCGCTGAAGGAGCTCCGTACCTACGGCGTCCACCTGCTGATCTGCGACTACGTGTGGGCGTCCGACCGCCGGCTGTGGCCGCTGCTGACGGAGGCGGTCCGGTGATCGTCGACTGGCGGCAGACCCGCCGACCCGCGATCTCGTTCGCCGTCTTCGGTGCCCTCGCGTTCGTCTTCGGCGCGCAGGTGCCGCTGCTGTGGCGGATCGCCCTCGTCGTCTTCGCCGGCCTCGCGGTCGTCGCGTCCAGCGTCGTGCCGTGTCCGCCGACCATCCGCCTCGTCAAGCCCACCACCATCCCGCCCCAGCGCACCACCGGAACCTGAAGGGATTGATTGCCGTGAGCGGCACGTCGTTCACCGAGCAGTCCGCGAACGCGGACAAGATCCGCACCGAGGCGCACATTGCAGCGGCTGACGCGGAAGCCGAGCGCCGGCGCCGCGAAGCCCTCGACGCCCCCAAGCTGGCCGCCGCCAAGGCCAGGGCGGAGGAGATCGAGCGCAACTCCCGTGCGGCTGCCGAGGCCGAGGAGAAGCAGCGAGCCGAGCAGCTCGCCGCCGAACAGGCCGAGGCCCGGCGCAAGCTCGCCGGGCAGAAGCTCGACACGCAGGCAGCGAAGGCCGTGAAGTACTTCGCGATCGTCTGCTTCCTCGTCGCGCTGCCACTGCAGATCCGGGCCTTCTGGGAGCCGGAGCGCCCCTGGAACGTGGCCCTGCCGATCATGCTGGAGTCGGCGGCCTGGGTGACGCTGCGGCTCGTCGAGGCCGCCATCGCGAACCGGCGAGTGGTCTGGCCCTACCTGGCGGCGACCGCCGTGTTCGCGTCGATCGCGGCGGCCATCAACGTCACGGACGGCGCGCTGAACCCCAAGATCGGGCTTGTCTTCGGGCTCGTCGGCGGCGTCGCCTCCCTGGCAGGCCCCGGCGTGTGGACGATCCACAAGTTCGGCGACCGTGCCAAGCACGCCCAGGCCACCCGCGTCGAACGGCGGATCGCTGAAGCCGCAGCGAAGAAGGCCGAGGCCGAGCTCGCCGCCAGGAAGGTGGAGGCGGAAGGCCGGCGCCAGATCGAGGCCGACCGGCGCGCCGCGCACGAGGCGAAGGTCGCCGCAGACAAGGCGGCCGAGACGGCGGCGCTCGCGGCCCAGGACGAGCAGCGCCGCTCCCTCTACCCGGAGGCGTGGGAGCAGTACGAGAGGATCCTCGCCGCTCACCCGCTCGGCACGATCAGCCGCGACCGGGCCTGGGACGAGGCTCGCCGCGCCGCCGGCCACCCCGACGTGTATGCCCGGTACCAGATTTTCACTCTCAACGCCCCCGCCAACGTGAAGTCGTCGGACCTGTGGGCGGAGGCATGGAAGTCGGTCAAGGGCCTGCCGCTGGGGCAGACGATCGAGACCCTGGCCACTGAGCTCGCCGCTCGCGAGTACGTCGAGCAGGTCGTCGCGGAGCACCTCGACACGGCCGGACACCTTGCCGTCGAGGAGCTCATCGCCGACATCTTTGGGCGCGGCGGAGAAGGCGGCGGCACCCCCGTGAAGGGGAAGCCCAAGAGGCCGTCTGGCGGCCCGGCTGAGGGCGCTACAGCCCTTGGGGGAATTGAGAAGGAGGGCCCCTCGCCCTCCGGCCGTAAGGATGCCGTGGAGCCCCTGAAGGATGCCGATCTGGATGCCGCCCGGAAGCTCCACGATGCGGCCCCGGAGAAGTTCTCTACTCCTGCTGTCGCGAAGCTCATCGGTCGATCTGACACCTACTCCAAGCGCGTCCGCGATGCGGTCCGTGACGCCGTCCGCTCCGAGAAGAGCTGAGGACCAATGACTACCGCCCCGCACTCTGAGCAGGCTGTCGAGCGGCCCGCGCTGACCCTCGTCAAGGACAACGTCGAGCAGCCCGTCGAGGGCACGGTCGTCGCCCACCAGGGCACCGCCGTCACCGAGCAGCCGGCGTGGCTGACCGCCGTGTGGGACCACGCCTGGCAGCACCGTCTGTACGTCCCGCAGATCGGCCGCGGCTACGGCCACCTCATCCGCCGCTGGGTCGACGGATACCGCGACGGCTGGCCGCAGCAGATCGCCACCGCCAAGGCCGACCTCAAGGCCGCCAAGGGCGACTCCGCCGCCGAGGCCAAGGCGCGGGCCCTGCTGCAGAAGCACCGCGCCGAGTACCGCCGGCACCGCCTCGTCCACGGACTGAAGACCGGAGGCTGGGCCGCCACTGTCGCGCTCGGCATCGTGGTTGGCACCGCTCTCGGGGGTGTCCTCGTCGACATCCCGCTCGCCCTCACCGCTCTCGGCATTGGCGCCTGGAGCGGACGGCCTGGTGCCCCGGTCGCCCTCACCAGCGGCACCGTAGGCGTCGACGAGCTCTCCGCCGCCGACCCCGAGCAGGACGAGGCAGAGCTCCGCGCCGCCCTCGCTGCAGCCGGGTTCACCAACTCCATCCGCATCATCGAAGCGTCCCCCGTCCGTGCCGACGGAAGCCGCGAGATCACCTTCGACCTCGGCGGCGCCACCACCGTCACCGAGCTCCGCAAGAAGATCGAGTCGATCGCTGCCGCCCTCAAGCGGGACGTCACCATGGTCGACATCACCAAGGGCGACCACCTGGGGCAGGCCCGCCTGTGGCTCGCCAACAGTGACCCCTTCGAGATCGCCCGCCGCTCCCCGCTGCTTGAGCAGGCCACGCCCCTCGACTCGTGGCGCAACGGCATCCCCGTCGCCTACGGCAAGCGCGGCAACACCATCTACATCCCCCTGGTCAACCAGAATACGGTCATCGGAGGCCGCAGCCGCTCTGGCAAGGGCGTCGGCGCATCCAACCTGATTGTCGGCGCAGCCATGGACCCGATGGTCAATCTGCGGATCGTTGCAGGCAAGCACAACGGCGAATGGGATCCCTACGCCCGCGCCGGCCTCGCCTCCACCTACTTCAAGCCCAGCCCGGAGCGACTCCTCGCCCTCCTCAAGGGCCTCCTCGCCGACAAGGACCGGCGCGAGCGGGACCTCGGAAAGCTGGCCAAGTCCAAGCTGATCCACAACCTGATCGCCCAGATCGGCGGAGTCGAACTCCTCGTCATCGACGAGCTCGCCACCTACACCAGGCCCGGGAAGCCGCTGCGTGACGAGATCCTCGCCGCCATTGAGGAACTGTCGCAGGTGGCCCTCGGCGCTGGCATCCTCATGGTGCTCATCACGCAGTACCCCGAGGTCGATGTCCTGCCGCAGGCCATCAGCATGAACTGCGGCACCAAGTGGGCCATGCTTGTCGAGAACGCCAGCCAGTCCAACGCCATCCTCGGATCCGGCCAGGCGGGTGCCGGCCGGGACGCCTCTAAGTTCGACCCGCCGCGGCCCGGCCTGGGCTGGCTCGTCGACCCGTTCGCCGGGGTCACTGACCTTGCCCGGTCTTTCGATCTCGACGAGGACGAGCGTGGCGAGATCACGGAACTGCTCAAGCGGGCCGCCGACTTCCGGCAGGCCGCAGGCCGACTCGTCGGCCAGTGGGAAGACCCGATCGAGATGTACCTGCTCGATGTGACCGGGCTGTCGTCGGCGGCCGGCGGGCCGAAGCGGGACGGCGCTCCCGGCCGAGCTGTGCACGAGATGACCGAGGCCCAGCGGGACCAGGTCGGTGCCCTGCAGGGCGCTCTCATGGCCATGGACCACTTCGGGCGGGACGAGGCCCAACTCGACGAGATGGCCCGCTTCATGGGGGACGGGGTCACCCCCGACGAACTTGGGGAGCTCCTCCGGAAGGCGGGCGCTGGCGGCACCGTCAAGGTCACCGTGCCGCACAAGACGGGGCGGGTGAACGGCTACCGCCGAGCAGACCTCATGGACGCTCTGGCCTTCCTGACAGGCGCCTGACCGCCCGGACAGCGCACCTTTTTATCCCGGTATATCCCCTGGTCGGGGGCCGGACAGGCCCCGGACGCGACCCGGGTCACATCCCCCTTCCGTCCGCCCTCTGTCCGGGGTGCATACCGGTCCAAACCATGCCCCCGTCCGGGGTGCAAACCACCACAAACGACATCCTGAAGGAGACCACGATCATGGCCCTCAAGCCCGTCTACAACGACACCCGCGGCGACCAGAAGAGCCTCCTCCGCGACATCCGCCCCGGCAACCGCATCTACGTCATCCACGACATCGCCGAGCGCTACGTCCTCGGCAAGGGACCCCACGGCTACGACGAGCCCCACTACTACAGCGAGTACGAAGTCACCCGCGACAAAGCCCCGTTCACCGGCCACCCCATGGTCCGCTGCACCACCACCGGCGGCCTGCAGAGCATCACCCAGCTCCACAACCGCGAACGCCGGCTCTACACCCAGCTCCCCGCCGGCATGCAGCACATCGCCGCCTAGCCGGTTCTGACGGCTGCCCGATCCGCCCGACCAGAACGGGCGGTGAGGGGAGCCGGAACAACCCCGGACCCAAACACCCCACCAAGGAGACACGCATGGGCTTCATCAAGAAGACCGCCGACAGCATCGCCGCCGATCTCGCTTCTGGCGACACCGCCCGCATCGAGCAGGCCGCCAAGGACTACGTACACGCCCTGCTGGAAGGACCCGGCACCGCATCCCAGAACGCCAGCGCGCTCGCGGAAGCCGTCAAGAAAAGCAAGAAGAAGTGACCCCCAACGGCTGAGTGCACATCCCCCGTGGGGCGCCCCTGACCGCCTGGACAGCACCAGGGGCGCCCCTCCTCCCGCGAACGGAAGACGACCACATGACCACAACCGCCCCGCCCCCCGTCAAGCCCGCCACCGGAATCGACGCCCACCAGCTCATCGCCGACATCGAGCAGTACCTCGCCGACCAGGCGCCGCGCACCGCCCACCCGCTCGTCACCAAGACCACCGACCAGCTCATCGCCGAAGCCCTCGCCGACCAGCCCGCCACCGCCGCGGCACCCACCCTCGCCGCACCCAGCAAGACGTGGCGGCTCCTGCCCGACTGGGCCCTCGGCATCGTCCGGCAGCTCCACGCTGGCCAGACCCGGCACATCACCGTCACCCAGCACCTCCAGCTCACCGCCCTCGTCATCGAGCAGTACGGCTGGAAGCGCGGCGCCCTCCGATCCACCTCTGGGCGTCGCTGCATCCTCGGCGCCCAGGCCGTCCTCTGCCGTCTCGGCTACGGCGACGAGCACACCGCCCGCGAAGCCGGCCAGCGCATCCAGAACATCCTCACCCGTCGCGGCATCGCCGAGCCCTACCACCGCTGGAACGACCGCACCGGCCGAACCCAGACCGAAGTCCTCCACCTCATCCGCGAAGCCGCCGCAACCAGCTCCTGAAAGGACCAGCCATGGCCTGGTACCACGACGCCTCAGACGCCGACCTCGTGCAGTCGATCGAGCTGGCACGAGACACCATCCGCCTCGCACGCAAGCAGGGCAACAAGCAGCGCGAAGAAGCCTTCACCGAAGACCTCAACAACTTCCTCGACGAAGCTCGCCGCCGCGGGTGGAAGCAGGGAAGCCCCTGGCCCGGACGGTAGCCCCCACCCCGCACCGACGAAGGAGATCCGTGCCCATTCAGATCCGCATCACGTCCTACGGCACCGGCCACAACGACCCGCCGCACGCCACCAACCCCGTCGTCGTCGACACCACCGCGCTCCGCAACCCGCCCGAAGACCCCGCAGTCCGCCGCCAGCTCACCCAACTCACCGGCCTCAACCCCGACGTCGCCACCTACGTCATGAACACACCCGGCGCCGAAAACCTCGTCGACCAGGCCCGCCGACAGGTCGAGCAGCGCATCAAGCGTGGCGACCAACACATCGACGTCCACGTCCACTGCTACGGCGGCCGTCACCGGTCCGTCGCCATCGCCGAACAGCTCGGCCAGCAACTCCGAGGCCACGGGCGAGTGCACGTCCAACACCGGCACATCAGCCAGCCCATCCTGCCCAGCCGACCGCGGTAACGCCTAACCAAGGAGAACCAGTGTTCAAGCGCTGCCCCTCTGCCGAGATCGACGACGAGCCCTGCAGCTCAGGCGTCCACGACCACCTGTTCCTCGACGCCGACAACGCAGGCGCCTACGGCTGCGAAGACCACATCCTCAAGCTCCTCCTCCGCTTCCCCCGTGGCCGAGTCGTCGGGAGCCCCCACGACCCCGGCTCCGGTATCCGCATTCTCAAGGCCGCCTCCACCGCCCGGAGGAACCGATGAACGCACTTCGACTCAAGGTGACCTACTCACCCGCGCACTACGTCCGCGGCGGCCTCAGGCCAGCCATCGTCCTCTCCCGGAAGCCCGACCCCGACTGCCCCGACTGCTGCGGCGACGGCGTCATCGCCTACGACATCGACTGCATCAACACAGACCCGCGCCACTGCGCGCCGGAAAACCCCCTCCTCAGCCTGCCGTTACCGCGCAAGGTCAACCCGAACTACCGGAACTACCGACGCCGACAGAGGCTCGCCACCACCAGCCGCGGGCTGGGTAAGACCACCAACAACGACTAGGGAGCAAGCCATGGGATACGCCCGCTACGAGATCTACCGGAACGGCGAGAAGATCGAAGCCGGATACGACGTCGCCACGACATGCGAGCGCGACGAATGCGACGCACAGATCGACCGCGGTCTCGCCCACCTCTGCGGCAAAACGCCCGGCGGGGACGAGCACGGATGCGGTGGCTACTACTGCAGCAGCCACCTCTACATGAGCCTCGACGACGAGGTTGGCGACCTCTGCGGTCAGTGCATCGCCGACTACAAGCGCCAGGCCACCAACGCCTGACTGCTACCCGCGGCCCTCGTCCTCGACGGGGGCCGCAGGTGTCGCCCGGGCCATCCACCGGCCCGTACCCCGCGACTCCATCGGCAGCATCGTCGGCGCCAAGCCGAACACGGCACACAACCGGTCCAGTTCCGACCGGCACTCCAACTCAGAATCCGCCTGCACCGAGAACACCGTCGCCATGAAGGCAGTCTCTCGAATAGGTCACCCCTATCGCACTCGAAACGGCAATAGGTTGACTCAATCCGGTTGCCGAACATATGGTGTGCTCAATCGGAGCTTTGCGCCTGCTGAGGCCGCCCACGCTGGGCGGCCCTTCGCGTTTCCCGACGGAGGTGGCCATGCCCGACGTCATCCTCGTCGACGAAACCGCAGCCGCCTGGTACGCCGGCCGCCCCCGCGTCACCATCCGCCGCTGGGCCCACGAAGGCCGAATCGCCCGCTACGGCTCCGGCCGCGGCAAGGTCCGCTACAACATCCTCGAACTCGACATGGGTGTGAGAGACGAAGAGACCAACGCCCTCATCAGGCCCGGAAAGACTCCCGCCCTACCGGCGGGCGCCCGCGCCGCCTGACCGCACCGCCCCCGACTGATTGGAGGGGGCGTCCGTGCGTCTCCGTGCTCTGCTGTCTGCGTTACTCCTCACCGCCGCAGTGTTGACCGGCGCCTCTCCGTCATCGGCCGTCGAACCGGACCTGCGGCAGTCGTTCACGATCCAGGGCCTGGATCTGCACGACACGACGATGAAGCGATACGGCGACACCTACTACCTGTACGGCTCGATGTACGGCTGCGGATACCAGTGGTACGTGAGCGGTACCCCGTGGTGCGGATTCGGCGTCTCGACCGCACCGAGCCCGCAGGGGCCATGGACGATGCCGCAGCCACTGTTCGACCCGGCGTCGTGGGACCCGTGGTCGAAGCGGTCGTGGCAGGTCACGTGCGGCGGCACCGGCCAGGGCTGCTTCAACCCGCGCATGATCCAGCGGACCGGTTGGGGCCCGAACGACGGCGTCTTCGTCCTGTGGTTCAACGCACCGAGGCACTACTCCGACACCGGCGCCAACGCGTACAACGTCATGGGCTGTGCGGGCCCTGCCGGCCCGTGCGGTCCCGGCGTGACGCCCTATGGCTCCTACAACAAGCCCTCGCTCTCGGTCTGCGCTGGCAACGGCGACTTCGGCTTCATCGAGCGCCCCGGTCAGCGGCCCGCGATCGTGTGCTCCATGCCGGGCGCCAACCAGCTCAACCTGGAAGAGCTCACCTACTCGGGCTCCGGAGGCACCGGCCAAGGCGTGCGCAAGATCGGGAACATGGGCGGGCCGATCGAAGGCCCCGGCGGCTGGTGGGACGAGACGACGCAGCAGTACGTGCTGACCTACTCCGACCAAGGGTGCGGCTACTGCGCCGGCACCCCGATCGGCTACGCGACTGCGCCCTCGCTCTACAGCGGCTGGACAGCGCCAGGAAACGTCGGCTGGGGCGCACCCGCCTACGGCCGCCGCATCTTCAACGGCAACAGCTGCGGCGGCCAGCCGCGGACCGTGACCGTCCTCGACGGCCAACCGTGGCAGATCATCGACCTGTGGTTCGGCACCCGCAACGAAACCGACGCGGACACCCACCTCGTACCGCTCGACTACCAACCGCAGCCCGGCACCGCCGGCGACGGACAGATCTGGCGGCCCCCGCTCACGCTCGACTGCTGACCGAGGGGAGGCTGGCCGAATGCCCTTCCCCGTAGGCACCCCGACGGCGACGTTGGAGGGCACACTCCCCGCTGCCGTGGCGGGCACAGGGTTCAACGGCCGCGGCCGACTCACCCCGACGCACCAACTTGTGGACAGCGACCGCAATGCCGCCTATGCCGGCGGCGGTCCCTTCAAGGTGACCAACGGCGCCTTTTCCGTCACCCTCCTGCCCACCGACGCAGCAGGCATCGAACCGCTCCCGGCCACCCCAGGTGGAACCCCACCCGACGAATGGCTGTGGGAGCTCGACATCTGGCCGGCCGGCGGCGAGCGCATCCACTTCTGGACACGCATCGACGGAACGGGCACCGTCCAGTTCGCAGACCTCGAACGTCTCCCGAAGCCAGGCAGTCCGACCCCGGAAGAAGCAGTACTAGTCGAGGGCCCGCCGGGGCCCCCAGGGCCAGCCGGGCCCACTGGCCCCCAAGGGCCCGCCGGCCCGCAAGGAGAGACTGGGCTGCAGGGGCCGACCGGCGCCGCAGGCCCGCAAGGACCGCCAGGCGCCGACGGCGCCCAGGGCGAACAGGGGCCCGCCGGACCCCAAGGCGAGGCCGGTCCACAAGGACCCACTGGAGCGACGGGACCCACTGGCCCTCCAGGGCCTCCGGGACCCAGCCACCGAACCGCCGAAGCCCGAATCACCAACGGCGCCATCACCGACCTGCCCTCAGCCCCCAGCTGGACGATCGTCACCAACTCTGCGGGCACACCCCTCCAGTGCTCCATCGCCGCTGCAGCAGGCGACCGCATACGTGTCGACGTCGCCATGATGTACAACGGTGGCCGTTTCATGGACATTGCCATGCTGTCCAGCGCTGGCGGCATCGCCATCTACCACGGCTCGGGTACATCGTCCCCGCTGGCCGAAGGCGCCCCCTGGCTCTACCCCTCGACAGCCTTCTCGAAGGTCGCGAGCGTGATGCTCACTGTCGGCTCCGGCCATCTCAACGCAGGCGTGGCCACCTTCGCTCTCGTCCACCAAGGCACAAGCACCGGGCGCGTGTACGCCAACGCTACGTACCCATGGTTGATGACCCTGGAAAACCTCGGCCCTCAGCCTGCCTAAAGGAGGCCCCGTGGCAGACGACCTGCTGATGATCGTGCCAACCCGCGGCCGGCCCGACAGCGTGCCCGCGATCCTTGATTGCTGGCGTCAAACCGGCGCAACCGCAGACTTGCTGTTCGCGGTCGACGACGATGACCCCACGCTCGCCGGCTACCGCGAGCACATGGAGACCATCAACGACCCACGGATCCACTGGGTCATTGGACGCCGACTGCGGCTGTGCGGCACCCTCAACCAGGTTGCCTTGGCCATGGCGCCGCGCTACCGGTTCCTTGCGTTCATGGGTGACGACCACCGACCCCGCACGGTCGGCTGGGACGAGCGCTTCCGTATCTGCCTGTCCGGCGGCCCCGGGATCGTCTACGGCAACGACCTGCTGCAGGGCGAGACGATGGCCACCGCCGTCGCCATGACCTCCGACATCGTCACCACCCTCGGCTACATGGCGCCCCCCACCCTCATCCACCTGTGCCTCGACCTCGTATGGATGGACTGGGGCCGCGGCATGGGCCGCATCACCTACCTCGGCGACGTGGTCCTTGAACACATGCACCCGGCCATCGGCAAAGCCGCCATGGACGCCGGCTACCAGGAGTGCAACAGCTCCGAGCAGGCCACCTCCGATGCCACCGCCTACTACCACTACCGCGACGAGGGCGGACTCGAAGCCGACCTCGAAAAGCTACGGCTTCTCGTGCAGCTCGAGCACTACAAGCCGCGCTACGTCATGGGCATGGAAGAGGAGGCAGCATGAGCATCAGCGACATCATCGGCGCTTGGAACGAAGCCGACCCCACGGCGATACACCCCAGCCGCAGCATCTCTGAGGATGCCTACGAAGCCTCCGGGCAGAACCAGGCGGCCCTGCTGTCGACGGTCATCCCCGAAGGCAGCCGCGTCATCGACTTCGGCTGCGGCGACGGACGGGTCGCCGTGCCGCTGCGAGCGCTCGGCTACGACGTCATCGGCGCCGACGGCTCCCAGGTGATGCTCAACCGTCTCGCCGAACGCGACCCCGGCATGACGACCGTCGTCAGCGACGGGACAGACCTCGCCGGCGCCATCGGGAAGAAGGCCGACGCCGTGTTCTCCCTCGCCGTCCTCATCCACCACACCTACGAGTCGTGCGAGAAGATCATCGAAGGGCTGCGGGCGGCCGTCCGCGTCAACGGCCTCCTCGTCCTCGACTGGCCCATCGCCGACGAACCAGGTGAAGGCGGCAGTTGGATCGGTGTCACGACCTGGTCCCGCGAGCAGCAGGACACCGTCTGCGCACGCGTCGGCCTCAAGCGCCTGGACGTCGAAGGCGTGCCGTGGCCCGTGTTCCGAGCCGTGAAGGCCGCCGGGTGATGCGCGTCCTTTTGACCGGCACAGCCGGGTTCGTAGGCCGCCACCTGCACCGGGCGCTCGACGAACGGGGCGACACCGTCACCGCCGTCGACCTCGTGCACGGGCGGGACGCGCTCGATCTCTTCCGGTTCGACAGCGCCCCCTACGACCTCGCCATCCACTGTGCCGCGATCGTCGGCGGGCGCGCCAGCATCGACGGCTCCCCGCTCGGTGTTGCCACCAACCTGGCCCTCGACTCGTGGTACATGCGCTGGCTCGCACGTACCCAGACCCCGCGAGCCGTGTACTTCAGCTCCTCAGCCGCCTACCCGGTCGCCCTGCAGACGCCCGGCCCGGTACGACGCCTCGTCGAGGCTGACATCGACTACCAGCAGCCTGGCCGACCGGACGCCACATACGGCCTCGCTAAGCTCACCGGCGAACAGCTCTGCCAGTACGCGGCGGCCGAGGGTACGCAGATGACCGTCCTGCGGCCGTTCTCCGGGTACGGCAGCGACCAGGACGACGCCTATCCCTTCCCAGCGTTCATCCGCCGGGCCAAGGAACGGCAGGACCCTTTCGAGATCTGGGGCGACGGCACCTCCACCCGCGACTGGATCCACATCGACGACCTCGTCGGCGCCACCCTCGCGGCTGCCGACGAGGACGTTGAGGGCCCGGTCAACCTCGGTACCGGCAGGGCAACCAGCTTCGACGAACTCGCCCGCATGGTCACCACGGCCGTCGGCTACACGCCCCCGCTCAAGCACCTTGCCTCCGCCCCGCAAGGGGTGCACCACCGGGTGTGCGACCCCAGCAAGATGCTCGAGTTCTACCTGCCCAAGGTCACCCTCGAAGAGGGCATCCAGCGGGCGCTGGCCGCATGAGCGGCGGATGGCAGCGGTCGAATCGCGTCAAGCGACTCCCGCACAACTGGCGAGCGATCCGGGCACGGATCTTGAAGAGGGACCCCGTATGCAAGATCTGCGGGGTGCGGCCCTCGGCGTTCTGCGACCACATCGAGGCCAAGGTCGATGACCACACAGACACCGGCCTGCAGGGCGTGTGCGGACCATGCCACGACCAGAAGTCCAGCCGTGAGGGCAACCAGGCGCAGCGTGACAATGCCAAGCCTGGGCGCAAGCGGCCGACCGAAGCACACCCAGGGGTGAAGTGATGCCGGCATACCTCATCCAGCACCCCCTGGAGAAGCGACGCGAGGATGTCCTCGTCGAGGATCCCAACCTGACCCTCTCCTTCCAGGGCGAGTGGGCGGTGTTCTCCGATGCTGGCGGAGTGTGCTTGGCCATACCGAGTGCGCAGCAGGCGTCCATCCAGCGAGTCGACGCAAACGACGTCGCCGAACCGGCCGCCCGGCAGGCTGGCTGACGTGGCCGGCCAGGGCGAGGTGGAGGGCATGGGACTGGGACAGGTGGCCGTGCAGTGCCCGGAGTGCGGCACCAGCGTCCCGATCGCCTTGCGGCACCTGAGCGCGACCAGCGACACCGACAAGCTCATGATCGTTGTCGAGCCTGACCTGACCGACGTCTGGGCTCACAGCTGGCTCCACGAGATCACCTGATCAAGATCGTTGGCGAGGTCAACGATCAGCCGGTGCCCTGGGGGATACCCCCCTGCCGGCCCCTCTGCCCATCGGGGCCGTATAGCACCTGACTCCCTGTACGGGTTCCCTAGGGCCCTGACCTGCGGAGATGCAACGCCCACGGCTGACGAACCTGGCTCGGCGTACCTTGCTCGTCGATAACAATGCAGGTCAAGCGACTGTAGCCGTAACGCCGAGCCGGTAGACTGGCCTCATGCCCGCCATCGTTCACGCCGACTGCGAGCGCTGCGACGGTCCAATGCCGCTCCTGGCTCGGGCCGACGCCCGCTTCTGCTCTCCGGCCTGCCGCCAGGCGGCGTACCGGACGAGGCGTGCGGCAGAGCAGGAGCGGATCGCGTCGGAACGGGCTTCCCGCATCCCCGTCGAGCTGACGTCCCGGCCACGCTGGGTGCGGTACAGCGGGCGAAAGGTGCCTCTGCGCGTCGATGGCCGCTTCGCCGCGGTCAACGACCCATCGACGTGGTCCGACTTCGAGACGGCTGAGGCGGCAACCGCCGGCGATGGCATCGGGTTCGTACTGACTGCCCACGACCGGCTGGTAGTCATCGACCTTGACCATGCCGTCGAGCTGGGCCGGGTCCTGCCTTGGGCGCAGCGCGTTCTGGATGCCCTGCCCCCGACGTACATGGAACGCGGCAAGTCTGGCTCTGGCCTGCATCTGTGGTTCCGCGGCGAGGTTCCTGCCGGTCGCCGGATCCGGCAGGGCGAGCTGGCTCTCGAGGTCTACAGCGACCGCCGCTTCATCATCGTCGGCGACCGGGTCCCCGGTACGCCTCTTGAGCTTGCCGAGCTGCCTGATGCAGCCGGCGTGATCGCCTCGCTGGTCTGACGCCCCTGGTGGCGACAGGGCGGGGCTGAGTAGTCCCCCGCCCCTCGCGCCCTGGTGGCGCGTCTAGACCCTGGAGGTCGTCATGGGCACTCGAGGTCCCATTGCCAAGCGCTCCGAGGAGCGCAGGCGCCGCAATAAGGACGACGGCCCTGCGCTGGTCAAGGCGCCGTCGGGTACGCCGAACGTGCTCCCCGACCTTCCCGAGCCGGACCCTGACTGGCATCCCATCGCCGCCGACTGGTACCTGTCGCTGCGTGATTCCGGGCAGGCCGCCTTCTACCAGCCGTCCGACTGGGCGGTTGCTCGCTACGCGGCGGAGCTGATGTCCCGGGCCCTGAAGACCGACCGGCCGCCTAACGGTCAGCTGGTGGCTGCCCTCAATTCGGTGATGGGCAGCCTCCTGACGACGGAGGGCGACCGCCGCCGGGCGCGCATCGAGCTGGAGCGGCAGCCTGCCGTGGCTCCTGCGCCCGCCTCGGTGACGGCGATCGCCGACTACCGCGCTTCGATCGGTGGGTGACGAGAAGGTCCCCGACGTCGTCACCCCGTTCACGATCGGCCCTTCTTGGCGGCGCGGCCCGGACGGAAAGTTCGTCCTGCCTAAGTACACGCTGGGCTGGCACGCCCTGGCTTGGTCGGCCACGTACCTGCAGCACTACGTCGGGGCGCCGTGGCGCTACACCGCCGAGCAGGCACGGCTGACACTGTGGTGGTACGCGATGGACCCGGCGACGAACCGGTTCCTGTGGCGGGACGGTGTCATCCAACGCCTGAAGGGCTGGGGCAAGGACCCGCTGATCGCCACGTGGTCGGCGTTCGAGTTCGTCGGCCCCTGCCGCTTCGACGAGGTCGCCGACGAGGGCAATGAGTGGGGTGTCCCGCCGGGGCAACCGCTGGGCAGGCAGCATCCCGCCGCCTGGGTTCAGATCGCTGCGGTCAGCCAGGACCAGACCCGGAACACGATGACCCTCTTCCCGTCGATCCTGACGAAGCGGGCGATCGAAGAGTTTCGGATCGACCTCGGCAAGGAGATCATCTACGCCGACAAGGGCCGGGCCCGCATCGAGGCCGTGACCAGCTCCCCGCGGGCGCTGGAAGGTGGGCGGCCGACCGCAGTGAACATGGGCGAGACCCACCACTGGCTGGAGTCGAACCAGGGGCACGAGATGGCTGCGGTCATCGAGCGTAACGCCACGAAGTCGGCTGACGGGTCTTCCCGGACCCTGGCGAACACGAACGCCTACGAGCCGGGGGAGGACTCGGTCGCAGAGCGGACCAGGGAAGCGTTCGAGGCGGCGGAAGCCGGCCGGGCGGCGGGCACTGGCCTGTTCTACGACTCGTTGGAGGCTCCGGCCGAGGCGAAGCTGACGGAGGAGTGGATCGAGCCCACTCTGCGCGCGGTCCGCGGTGACTCGACTTGGCTGGACATCGAGCGGCTGAAGGCGTCGATCCTCGATGTTCGCAATCCGCCCAGCCGCAGCCGCCGGTTCTGGTTCAACCAGATCACGGCCGCCGAGGACGCCTTCCTGGCGCCCTACGAGTGGAACGCCTGTCCTCATGAAGGCATCAGCCTCGCTGACGGCGACGAAATCGTCTTGTTCTTCGACGGCTCCAAGTCGGACGACGCGACCGGCCTCGTGGCCTGTCGGCTGTCCGACGGCCACGTGCAGACGATCGGAGTGTGGCAGCGGCCGGCGAACTGGCCCGACGACATTCCTTGGCGGGTGCCTCGCGAGGAGGTCGACGGGGTTGTTGACCTGACATTCGCCACCTACAAGCCGCTGGCGTTCTTCGCCGACCCGGGATCCGGCTTCGACGAAGCGGATGGTGAACGTTACTGGGACGGCTACATCGACGCCTGGGCGCAGCGCTACGGCAAGCGCCTGAAGCTGAAGGCGGTGTCCTCGGGCCACGGCGCACACGCAGTGATGTGGGACATGCGTGACCGGCGCCGGCAGCAGACCTTCACGGAGGCTGTCGACCGCTTCTACCGGGACGTGCTGGAGAGGCAGTTGACCCATGACGGACACAAGGTCCTGCGCCAGCACGTGGCGAATGCCCGGCGTCGCACGAATGCCTGGGGCTACACGATCGGCAAGGAGCACCGCGAATCGGCCCGCAAGGTCGACTTGGCGGTCTGCGCGATCGGCGCACGGATGCTACGTCGAATGGTGATGAACAGCCCGGCTTGGGCGAAGCGGTCTACGGCCCGCGGCAAGGGAAGGGTGGTGGTGCTCCGGTGACGATTCCCACCCTTCCCCGGCTCAGTCTGTCTGACGACGAACTGCAGATCCTGACGTGGCTGCGGTCGGACCTGTTGTCGCAGCGTGTCAAGCTCGCGTTGTTGGACGCCTATTTCAACGGCGAGCAGGTCATCCGCGATCTGGGCATCAGCATCCCTCCGCAGCTGAAGACGCTCCACACGGTCATCGGATGGCCCAGGATCGGCGTAGAGGCTCTGGAGCAGCGCCTTGATCTGGAGGCTTTCCGGTGGGCTGACGGCTCGGACTCGTCCGAGCTCGAGGAGATAGCCGAGGCCAACGACCTCTACGACGAGTCCAGCCTGGCGCACCTGGACGCACTCACGTATGGCCGCGAGTACGTCACCGTCGGGTCGGCGGACGATGACGACGCTCCGCCGATCATCACCTACGAGTCGCCCATGGACATGACTCTGCGGTGGGATGCCCGACTGCGTCGGCCCCAGGAGGCCCTGCGGGAGTGCCAGGACCGGTACAACTTCGGCCTGGCGCCGGATGAGCGCCTGGTGACCTTGTACCTGCCGCAGCAGACGATCCACGCGGTGGAGACGAGCGCCGGCTGGGAAGTGCTCGACCGCGACGAGCACAAGCTGAACGTCCTGCCGGTGCTGCGGATGGCGAACCGGCAGCGTACTGGGGACCGGGTCGGCAAGTCGGAGATCACGCCCGAGGTTCAGTCCATCACGGATGCGGCGTGCCGACGGCTGATGGGCATCGAGGTGGCCGCCGAGTTCTTCGGTGCCCCTCAGCGCTACATCCTCGGAGCGTCGGAGTCCGCGTTCCAGGATGCAGAGGGCAACGCCAAGAGTGCCTGGGAGACGTACATCGGCCGCGTTCTGGCGCTGGAGCGGGACGAGGACGGCAACGTGCCTACGGTGGGTGCCTTCACCGCCCACGACCCCTCAGGCCAGACGAAGATCATCGATCTGTACGCGCGCATCATGTCGTCGCAGCTGTCGGTCCCGCCGCACATGCTCGGCTACACCAGCGACAACCCGGCCAGTGCCGACGCCATCCGGTCCTCCGAAGGCGCTCTGATCAAGAAGGCCGAGCGGCGGATCCGCCGGTTCGGGGCGACGCACCGGGCGACGATGAAGCTGGCGCTGTGGATCCGAGACGGCGAGCCGCCGGATCCGTCGCGCCGTATCGAGACGCTGTGGCGGAACCCGGCCACGCCGACGATCGCCGCCCAGACGGATGCCGCCGTGAAGATGGTGCAGGCCGGTCTTCTGCCTGCCGATTCCGAGGTGGCGCTGGAGATGGCGGGTCTCACTGAGGACCAGCGCCAGCGGGTCGCCGCCGAGCGCCGCCGAGCCGAGGGCAATGCGCTGCTCGCCCGGCTGACGCAGGCTTCTGGGTCGGCACCAGAGGAGCCGCAGCGGGAGCCGGAGGCAGACGGTGGCGACGATCTCTGATGCCTCTCCACAGGCAGCCCGTTCGCGGGCTGCTCAGTCAGCACTGACTCGGCTCTTGATCCGGGACATCCGAGCCCTGAGGCGGCTCATTGTTCCATCCCGGCTCGAGGAGTCCCTGTCGCTGTGGCGTGCGGCCGTCCGGGCGCTGGTGGACCAGTACGGTGCTGCAGCGGCGTCGCTGGCCGCCGACTCTTACGACCGGCAGCGCGCTGGTGCGGGCCCTCCGGGCCGGTTCAGCGCCAGGCTCTCCAGCCCAGTGCCCGAGGAGCAGGTCACGGCAAGCCTTAGGTGGGCGACCAAGGATCTGTGGCCCACCGAGACGGTGCAGGCGCCGTTCAGTGTCCGGCTGGAGGAGGCCGAGCGTCGCGCGGAGGGGGTGGCCCAGAAGCTGGTCGCCGACCAGGCGCGGGCCACGATGCGGCAGTCGGTGCAGCGGGATCCCGGCGCCGTAGCCTACGCCCGTGCCGCCGCCCTGGGCGGGTGCTCGTTCTGCAAGCTTCTGGCCAGCAGGGGCGCCGTGTACAAGAACGCCCAGACAGCCGGCCGGGACTCCGACGAGCGCTTCACCGGAGACGACAGCGTCGTGAAGTTCCACGACAACTGCCACTGCACGATCATTCCTGTCTTCCGTGGCCAGAGCTTCGAACTGTCTGCGCACGCGGCGGAGTGGGACCGGCTGTACCGCGAGTACGCCCAGGGCCACTCCGGCGACCAGCTCCGCCTGTTCAGGCGGGCTCTCGCCGAGCACGACCGGCACCCCTTGCCGGCCGCGCACTGACCCACCCAAGGTCGCCCTGGAGGCGGCCTTTCTCAGCCCCTGGAGGGCCAGTTCACCATGCCTGAAGAGACCCAGATCGAAGAGGTCGAAGAGCAGCAGGAGCCCGAGACCGCCCCGGAGGCGGAGGGATCCGACGAGGAGCTCTTCGACGCGGACCGCGCCAAGAGGGCGATCAGCAAGAAGAACGCGGAGAACAAGAGCCTCCGCGATCGTCTCAAGGAGCTCGAGCCGCTCGCCCGCAAGGCGAAGGAGCTCGAGGACGCGCAGAAGTCGGAGCAGGAGCGACTCGCCGAGCAGCTCGCCGCGCAGCAGGAGAAGGCGGCCAAGGCGATCCGTACAGCGGTTGCCTCGAAGGTCGAGGCGCTCGCCGCGAAGGAGTTCGCCGACCCAGAGGACGCGGCCAGCGCCCTGAACCTGCCGGACTACGTGGACGACGACGGCGTCATCGACACCGAGGCCATCAAGCGTGACCTGGCCGATCTCCTCAAGCGCAAGCCGCACTGGGCGAAGGCGCCCGACGGGCCGCGCTCGCCGCGGCCGGACCGCACCCAGGGCTCGTCAGGCAACGGCAACCGAACCCCCAACAGCCCGGCGGAAGAGTTCGCGGGCTTCATGCAACGGGCCCTCAACGGCCGCTGAGAGAGGTAGACCATGGCTGCTACGCCGCCCATCAAGCTGTCGGACATCGATTCGACCTTCCTGCCCGAGACCCTCGTCGGGCCCATCTTCGAGAAGAGCGTCGAGCAGTCGGCAGTCATGTCGCTCGCCAAGCGCGTGCCGCTGGCGATGACGGCGAACACCGCGGTGCCGGTGCCGCTGGACGTCCCGACGGCCGACTGGGTCGAGCAGGCCGGCCGGAAGCCGATCAGCACCGGCGGGGTCGACATCAAGCAGATGACCGGCAAGAAGATCGCCGTCCTCATCCCCGTCGCGATGGAGGTCGCGAACTCCAACGCCGCGGGCCTGTGGACGCAGCTCCAGCGCGACCTGCCGACCGCCTTCGCCCGCGCCTTCGATCGGGCCACGATCCACGGCAAGACGATGAAGGGCGCCACCGGACCCTTCCCGGACTACCTGGCGATGACGTCCAAGAGCGTCACCATCGGCGGCACCACGCAGGCCAACGGCGGCATCTACGGCGACATTGTCAAGGGCATGAAGGAGACCATCGACGACGACTGGGACTACACCGGCACCGTCCTGGACCACCGGATGAAGCCCAGCCTGCTCGGAGCGACCGACACCACCGGCCGCCCGATCTTCGTCGACACCACCCAGCCCGGTACCGGTGCAGCCCTCGCGGGCACGCTCGTCGGCGAGCCGGTCGCCTACTCCCGGTCCGTCTCCGGCAAGCTGCGCCGCCAGTCCGGGACCATCGACACTGGCCTGCGAGGCATCGGCGGCGACTGGTCCCAGACCGCCTACGGCGTCGGCATGGACATCACCGTCAAGATCAGCCGCGAGGCGACGTACATCGACGAGGACGGCGGCGTCCACTCCGCGTTCCAGGAGAACCTGGTGCTCCTCCTCGCGGAGGCGTACTACGGCTTCGTCCTCGGCGACGAGGAGGCGTTCGTCAAGTACCTGGCGGCCGGCGGCGCCTCGTGACCCTGGGCGGCCGGGCGATGCAGATCGTCGCCCGGCTGCACGGCTACCCGCCCCGCCACAACGCGGGAGCCGAGTGGATGGTCCACAGCATGCTGCGGGCGCTCGTCGACCGCGGCCACGACGTCTCGGTGTGGCTCTCTCGGTACACCGACGACAGGGAGCCCTACAACCTGGACGGCGTGCAGGTCGTGCCGCTGGAGGCGCGGCTGGACGCGGGCTCGGCGATCCGCAAGGCGGATGTGGTCGTCTCTCACCTGGAGAACGTTCCGTCGGCTGGAGCGCTGGCCCGTGGCTTCGGCAGGCCGCTCGTGGTGGTCTGCCACAACACGCACCTGCCGAGCTTCCGGCAGATGGCGTCCGGGGACACTGCCCTGGCGGTCTACAACTCGCAGTGGATGCACCGCGAGTCCGAGCTGTTCTTCACCGAGTACCCGAAGAGCATCAGGCCCCGCCAGTCGCTCATCGTCCGGCCGCCGGTGTTCGCTGACGAGTACCGGACGAAGCCCGGCGACCGCGTCACGTTGATCAACTGCAACGAGGACAAGGGCGGCCTGCTGTTCGAGAAGCTGGCCCGCCGCATGCCTGAGACGCAGTTCCTCGCGGTCCGCGGCGCCTACGGCGAGCAGATCCTGCCCGAACTGCCGAACGTCGAGATCCTCGACCACGTCCCCGGGCACGAGATGCGGGAGAAGGTGTACAGCCGCACGAAACTGCTGCTGATGCCGTCCTCGTATGAGTCGTGGGGTCGCGCGGGCGTCGAGGCGATGGCATCCGGTATCCCGGTGATTGCACACCCCACCCCGGGGCTGTGTGAGTCGCTCGGCGAAGCCGGCGTGTTCGTCGACCTGCACGACGTCGACGGCTACGAGTCCGTCATCCGCAAGCTCCTGGACCAGCGGGCCGAGTACCAGCTGGTGTCGAAGCGGGCCAAGGCCCGTAGCGCCGAGCTGGATCCGACCGGGGACCTGAACGCCTGGTGCGACGCCATGGAGGCGCTGATCACCACCTAGGAGGGGCGATGACGTTCGTGGCTCCCACGGCCGAGCAACTCGGCATCTACCTCGACCTGCCCGAGATCAACGGCGAGCGGGCCGACCTTCTCATCGAGCAGGCCGTCGCCTTGTGCGAGTCGGTCGTCAAGCCGCTGCCGGACCAGGCGACAGCTGTGGTGCTGTCGGTGGCGGGCCGCGCCTATGTCAACCCGCAGCAGGTGTCCTACGAGACGATCGGCCCGATGTCGGTGCAGAGGCCGAGCGGCTCGGGAGGCCTGTATCTGACGAAGGCCGACAAGGCGGCCCTCAAGTCGCTCGCCGGCCGCGGCGGGGCATTCACGGTCGATCCGACCCCAACGTCGGCCGACCCCTCGCCTACCTATCCAGTCAGCGAACCCTACGGCCCGGGAATGGTCTACGAACCGGGTTGGGGCTGGGTCTGATGCCCGGCCCGTACCCCTACG
Source organism: Streptomyces sp. NPDC006339 (assembly GCF_040612775.1). Taxonomy (NCBI): domain Bacteria; kingdom Bacillati; phylum Actinomycetota; class Actinomycetes; order Kitasatosporales; family Streptomycetaceae; genus Streptomyces; species Streptomyces sp. NPDC006339. The sequence continues at coordinate 257,162 of NZ_JBEXQW010000001.1, read as the reverse complement.
GAGAGACCATCCGCATCCTGCGTACCGGGGCCTCGCCCGGCCGGGATGAGCGGGGGCAGCCTCTGCCCGGCCCGGATGCGTCGTTCGACGTCGAGGGCTGCGTCGTCACCCCACGGGTCGAAACCCCCCAGGTCGGGGGAGATCAGCAGCAGGCCCGCGACACCGTGATCGTCGGTTGGACCGTGTACGTTCCGGCCGGCACTCAGTTGCACACCACGGACAAGGTGCGGATTCGGGGCGTCGTCTGCGAGATCACTGGCGAACCGGGCGACTGGGGGCGCAGCCCCTTCACCGGCACCCGCGGTCCGGTGCAGTTCGCTGCGGACCGGGTGACCGGCTAGCCGCGGGCCTGCTCCACGGCGGCGATCAGCTTGGTCGCCGCATCGTTGGAGCTCCTGCGAATGGACAGGCTGTGCGGGTCGGACTGCGGCGGCCTGCCACCAGCAAGCAGCCCTCCGGCTTCCGCCGCGGGTGCGCTGCCAGGCAGCACGAACTGGACGTAGCCGTGGAAGAGGCGGGTCGCCGGCTTCAGCCGCGTCCCTGTGACGTCCACCGCACGAATCTTGAACTGGGCTTCCGGCTGCCCGATCTGCCTCTTGACGATGGTGATCCATTCGCCGTCGAAGTGGATGCTTCCTTGCACGCCCTTGACGTCCATACCGCCCCCTAGTGAGAGGTGGTCATGATGCCCGCGAAGTTCAAGATGTCCAAGCGGGGCGTAGGTCAGCTCCTGCGCAGCGACATGATCCTCGCCGAGATGGTCCGTCGCGCCGAGGTCATCAAGGGCGTGGCCCAGGGCATCGCCCCCGTGGGCGGCCCTGCCGATCCGCACCGCGGCCTGTACAAGGACAGCTTCTTCGTGCAGCCGGTACGCCGTGGCGGTCGGCGCAGGGACCGAGCCGTCGCCATCGTGGGCAACACAGCCCCCTACGGCGCCCACGTGGAGTACGGAACCGAGCGGGTCCAGGCACACCACGTGCTGCTGCGCGCGGCGCAGGCGGGAGGCCGCTGATGGCAGACGTTGGCAGCGTCGATGTCGAGCTGGAGCTCATCAAGTGGCTGCAGGCCAAGGCAGGTCCGACGGTCGTTGTGCGGGACGAGGTCGACAACCACCTGCTTGAGGAGCTGCCCACGATCCAGGTGCAGAGGCTCCCGGCCGGCGGAGACGACGGCTTCCGGCTCGACCGGGCTCTGGTCGACATCGACGTGTACGACGCGACGCGCGCGGACGCCATCTCTCTTGCCGGCCAGGTCAGGGGATGGTTGCTAAGCGACCTGCCCGGCACGAAGACGTCGACCGCCGTGTTCGGGCGGGTCACGTCCACCCCGCCGCCGGCGGTCCGCCCCTACGAGAACACGTCCCTTCGCAGGGTTGGGGCGACCTACCAGATCTACAGCCACCCGGTTTCCTGACCGGCCCCTGGGCCCGCGCCGGACCCCCAGTATCCCGCCCGAGCGCGGGCCTCTTCCATGTCTGGAGACACCATGGTCAACATCACCCGCGCCGCGGATCTCACGATGGTCGGCGCCAACGGAGGCGGCTGGGTCGCGCCCGTCGGCACCCCGGCGCTCGCATCCCCGCTCACACAGCCGACTGACCCCTGGCAGGCCCTGGGCGCCATCTCCGACGATGGCCTCGTCAACGGCTGGGACGAGGAGTCGCAGCAGTTCACGCCGTGGGGCCTCACCTCGCCGTTCCGCACGCAGATCACCCAGTCCGTGCGCACGTTTTCCCTGACCGTCTGGGAGACGTCCCGACTCCCTGTGATGTCCCTGCACTACCGCATCGACGAGGCCGACCTCGCCCCCGTCGGCGGTATCACCAGCTTCGCGGAGACCGCCTCCCCGGTTCCGGACCGTCGCGCGTTCTGGTTCCTCGTCATCGACGGCGACAACTACCGCGGCTTCTACGTCCCCGAAGGCGAGATCAACGAGCGATCCGACGTCACGTACAAGCAGGACGAGATGTCCGGCTTCGAATGGACCATCACCACCTACCCGGACGCCGCCGGCAACACCGTGTACCACGTCGACAAGATCCCGGCGACGCCGAGCGACCCGCTCAGCTAACCCAAGACCGGGTGGGCGGGCTACACCGTCGGCGCGGGCCCGGCCCGCCCACCCTCCGTTCCCTTCTCTGCCCGCGCCATCACCCAGACGAAAGGCCCGCGCCATGACCACACCCGAAACCACGCCCGCCGAGGCCCAGGAAACCGAGGCGGCCGGCCACTACATCACGACCACCCTGGCCGGAAAGGACGTCGAGTGCGCCCCCAGCGGCGCTTGGCGCCAGTCGACGATGCGCAAGCTCCGCATCGGCGACATCGACGCCTTCATGGAAGACGTCCTGAGCCCCGAGTCCTACGACACGTACCTGGACCTCGACCCGACCAACGACGAGGTCGCCGCCTTCGCCAACGCCGCCGGCGAGGCGTCGGGCGAGCAGATGGGAAAGTCCAGTGGACCGTCGGCGTCGTCGAGGCGCACGCGGAAGCGGTAGAAGCCGACCTCGCCCGCTACTACCCGCGGGACGCCGACCAGATCGACGCATGGTGGCGCGGGGAGATGTCGTCGCGCCGCCTTCGCGTCCTCATCCAGCACTTGCCGCCCGAGTCGGCCACCATGACCGCACTGCGCAACGCCCTGAGCGCTGAGGAGTACGAGCGGCAGGCGCGCGGCGGCAAGCCGGAAGAGGGCCGCTGGTCGATGGGCGAGCAACTGCTCGCAGGGATCTCGGACGGCATCCGGGAGTTGCAGTACATCCTCGTGGTCGCCAACTCCAACGGGAAGGGCCGCAAGCCCCGCCGGCCGGAGCCGATCCGCCGCCCTGGCGTCACGCCCAAGCCAGAACGCGAACCCATGTCGGATACCGCCGCTGAGCGGCTGTTCACGCTGATCAACGGGGGCGCGTCCTGACGCGTTGAGAGGGGGCGGGCTATGGCCATCCAGGTCGGGTCGGTCGAGGTCGATGTCGTCCCCAACACTCGCGGCATCTACGCACAGCTGCGGTCTGGGCTGGTCCCGGCGGCGACGCGTGCCGGAACCGACGCTGGCAATGCCGCAGGCCGCTCGTTCGGCCCGGCCATGCGGGCTCAGGTCGGGGACATCGGTCTGCGCATCGGCGAGGAGATCGGGCAGCAGATCGCCAACCGGGTCACAGCGTCGATGCGGGACTCGGTGCGGGATGGCATCACTCAGGGCGGGCGGGCCGCGCGGCCCGCCGCAGCCCGTCAGGGCGATGACACCGCCGGCGCGTTCTCCCGCGCCCTGCGGGCCCGCCTGGAGGCGGCGTTCCGTAGCCTTCCGAGGATCGAGGTCGGCGTCGACACCTCCGAAGCGGACTCTGATCTGCAGGCCCTGCGCGTGCGCATGGAGGCCCTGGCGGGCAAGCGCGTCGGCATCGACATCGACGCGGGTGAGGCTCGCGCGGAGATCCGGCTGATCGAGGCCGAACTCACCCGCCTGGGCGCCGAGCATCCCAACGTGCAGGTTCGTGCCGACACGGCGACCGCTCTCGCCGAGCTGGCGGCCGTTCATGCGGCCATCGAGGCAGTGGACGGGCAACGTGTCCGGGTGGACGTCGACACGTCCGGGGCCCTGTCGGCTGTGCTCCACCTGGCCGTCGCCATCGGTGGTCTCGGCGCCCTGCCTGCGATCCCGGTGCTGGCGGCCGGCATTGGCGCCATCGGATCCGCTGCCGTGGCCGCCGCGGCGGGTGTCGGCGCCCTGGCTGCTGTGGCAGCTCCCGCGTTCGTCGGAATGGCCGGCGCTCTGCAAGCACAGAAGCAGGCGCAGGACGCCGCTACCACCGCCTCGCTCAAGGGGGGTCAGGCGGCAGCCGCCGGGGCGTCTCGCGCCCTTCAGGTGGCGGGCGCTCAGCAGGCTCTCGCTGCCGCGCACCGCAACGCCGCCCAGCAGATCCAGTCCGCGCAGGAGCAGGTGGAGCGGGCCGAGCGAGGCGTCGAGGACGCCGAGCGTCAGCTCGCCGCCTCCCAGAGGGAATCACGGCAGGCACAGCTCGACCTGGTGGCGGCCCGTCAAGAGGCTGCCCGGCAGCTTGAGGATCTCGCCGACCGATACGCGTCCGCCCAACTGTCTCAGCGCGACGCGGCCCTCTCTCTGGCCGAGGCTCAGCAGCGCCAGCGAGAGGTCGAGGCCGACCGGAAGTCGACGGTGCTGGACCGGCAGCGGGCTGCCCTGGCAGTGGCCCAGGCGACCCAGCGGCTTAAGGAGCAGACTACCGAGACGGCCCGGCTGAAGAGTGAGACGGCCGCCGCGAACAAGGCGGGGGTGAACGGCAGCAAGACCGTCCTGCAGGCGCAGGACCGGCTGGCGAAAGCCCAGGAGACGGTCCGCGACCACACCCGCGGAGTCGCCGACGCCCAGGACGCCGTCGTCAAGGCGCAGAGGAACGTCGCCCGAGCCCAGGCGCAGGCCGCAGACTCGATCGCATCCGCGCAACGCCAGATAGCCTCCTCGTCGCTTCAGGCGGCCGGAGGCGTAGATCAGGCTGCCATCGCGCAAGCCAAGTACCAGCAGGCCCTGGCGAAGCTGTCACCGGCGGCGCGCGGTACCTTCGACGCCTTCCTGGCTCTGCGGACCGCCTTCGACGGCTGGTCCAAGGCGCTGCAGCCGGCCGTCATGCCGATCTTCACGCGGGCCATCAACGGCGTGAAGAACAGCCTGCCCGGCCTCACGCCGATCGTCCTAGCGGCAGCCAAGGCCATCGGAATGCTGCAGGACCGGGTCTCCGCGGGCTTCAAATCCCCGTGGTGGAAGGAGTTCAAGGCCGACCTGGCCGGGGCTGTGACCCCTGCAATCGTGGGCCTGGGCGTATCCTTCGGGCGGATCTTCAAGGGCATGGCCGGAGTCGTACAGGCCTTTCTGCCGCACATGGAGTCCATCAGCCGACGCATGCAGGAGATCACCGGGCGGTTCGCCTCCTGGGGCACTGGCCTGAAGGGAAGCGCCAAGTTCGAGGGCTTCCTGGCCTACTCGGCGGAGCAGGCGCCGATCCTCGCGGAGGCTCTGGGCGACATCGGCAGCGCGCTTTACCAGATGGCCAAGGCTGCTGAGCCGCTCTCCGGCCCCGTGCTCGCCGCCCTGGGGGCAGTCGCGTCGGCGGTGGCCTCAATCGCCGAGACGCTGCCCTGGCTGATCCAGCTGTTGTATGCGGCGTGGGTGGCGACCAAGCTGTGGACACTGGCCATGATCGCTTTCAACCTGGTGATGAGCGCCAACCCGATCACTCTGATCGTCATCGGCATCATCGCTTTGGTGGCCGCGGTCATCTATGCCTACAAGCACTGGGGATGGTTCCGTGAAGCCGTCCAGGCGGCTTGGGCTGGCATTCAGGCATCTGCGATGTGGGCGTGGGAGAACGTCCTGAAGCCCGTGTTCAGTGGTCTCGTCGCAGCTTTCAAGGTGGTGGCTGCTGCAGCGACCTGGTTGTGGCAGAACGTCCTCGGGCCGGCATTCCGGTTCATCGGCGCCGCAGCCCGCATCCTCATCACGGTGATCCTGGTCGTCCTCGTCGCACCTTTCGTCATCGCTCTGAAAGCGATGGCGGCGGTCGGCACGTGGCTGTGGAAGAACGCCCTGAAGCCCGTCTTTGAGGGCATCGGGAAGCTGGCCGACTGGCTCTGGACGGTATGGCTGAAGCCGACCTTCGACAGCATCGTCACGATCCTGCAGTTCGTTGGCCGCATCGCCGTGTGGCTGTGGGAGAACGTGCTCGGGCCTGTCTTCGGCTGGATCGGCCGGGCTGCCAAGTGGATGTGGACCAACGCCCTCAAGCCGGCCTTCGACAGCTTCATCCGCGGCCTCGACGCTGTAGGCAAGGCTGCCAAGTGGGTATGGGAGAAGGTCTTGTCGCCGACGTTCACCTTCATCGGCGACAAGGGGAAGTGGCTGTGGGACAAGGCCCTCAAGCCTGCCTTCGACAACATCAGGAAGGGTGTCGACGCAGTCGGAAAGAGCTTCGACGACGCCAAGAACTTCATCGGCAAGGCATGGGGCGGCCTCCAGGAGATCGCGAAGAAGCCCGTCCGGTTCATCGTGGACAAGATCTACGACGGGGCGATCGTTCCCACCTGGAATCTGATCGCCGGCGCGTTCGGCGCCCCGAAGCTCGAAAAGATGAACCTCCAGGGCTGGGCCCGCGGCGGCATCCTTCCCGGTCAGTCCTCCTACCGGCAGGGCGACGACCAACTGGTGCCGATGCGCCGAGGCGAGGGTGTCTACGTGTCGGAGGCGATGCGAGACCCCTACGAGCGGGCGAGGCTCCACGCGGTGAACGCCGCCGCGATGAAGGGCAAGCCTCTGGACCAGTTCCAGGGATTCGCCAAGGGCGGCATCTTCGACTGGGTCGGCAAGGCAACGTCTTCGGCAGTGGACCTGGCCAAGAGCGGTGTCTCCTGGCTCAAGGACGGCGTGAAGGAGTCCGCAGCCGCCGGTCTGCGCAGGGTCGTCGAACCGCTGATCGCCAAGATCTCCGGGTCGGCATCCCTCTACCGCGACATGGTCACCGGCATCCCCAAGAAGATGATCAGCGCAATCCTGGGATACGGAAGTGAGGCAGACAAGCGCCTCGGCGCCGCAGGGATCGGAGGGGGAGGCTTTGCCAAGGGCCTCGCCTGGGCGCGGACCCAGGCCGGCCTGCCCTACCAGTGGGGAGGTAACGGCAACCCCAGCTGGGACTGCTCCGGGCTCGTTTCCGCTATCGAATCGGTCATCCGTGGCGAGACTCCTCACCGCAGGTGGGCGACAGGGGCGTTCAGCGGAAAGACGGCACCCCCTGGCTGGGTGCTCAACGGCCGCAGCCCCTACCGCATCGGCATCACGAACGCGGGCGTCGGCCACACGGCAGGCACCCTCAACGGCGTCAACGTCGAATCCCGAGGTGGCGACGGCGTTGTGATCGGCTCCAGGGCCAGGGCATGGAACGACAAGCTGTTCACCCACCACTACGCCTACATGGGCAAGTACGACTCCGGCGGCTACCTGCAGCCGGGCCTCAACCTTGCCTACAACGGCACCGGCCGGCCCGAGCCTGTCTTCACCACCTCGCAGGCAGCCGCACTACAGAAGGCCGCAGTGACACCGGGAGGGGGTGTCTTCGAGGGCGATCTGTACCTCGACTCAGGAGAGTTCATGGGCAAGGTCCACGGAGTCATGGGCCAGCGCGACCAGGCACTGCTCTCCGCGATTCGCGCCGGCCGAGGGAGGTGACCGTGGCGATCCCTGGGAACTTCCTGTCGGAATCGACGTCGTCGATGGACCCGTCGGTCTCCGGCTGGGTAGCGATGCTGAACTGCACCATCTCAAAGGGGACAGGCGGACGGGTGGGCGACGGATGCCTGTCCGTCCGCAGCGTCGCCGCCGGTGAGATGCAGGCCCGCACCGTCGCCTCGTACCCGGTCCTCCCAGGGACCGAGTACCAGGCATTTGCCGATGCCTCCGGCTCCACCGTGCCGGAGCGCATCGGCATCCGCTGGCTCAACGCTGCTTCGGCGGAGATCAGCATCAGCTGGTCGCTCACCACATCGGCAGCATCCAGCTCCTGGCATCGCATAGCCGTGGCTGATGTGGCGCCCGATGCCGCCGCACACGCCCAGGTCGTGTTCTCCTCCACGCCGGCTGCAGGCCTCGTCAGCTCCTTCTACGAGAACGTCTACCTGGGGCTGCCCGTCCGCACGACGGGCAACCTGCTGGCGGCCAACACAGAAACCAGCGAACGGGGCAGCAGCCTCGCTTACGTGGCTGTCACGAACTGCTCCATCTCCCGGACAGCGCCGCCGGTGACGTGGCCGGTCGACTACTACCTGGCTGGCGGCCACACCATCACGATGACCGTCACCGCGAACGGGCCGGCGGACTTCCGCTCCACCGACCTGGCGCCGGTGACTCCAGGCACGGAGTACCTCGCCTACGCCTACCTCAACCCGCCGGCATCCGGCACGGCAGCGTGGATCGAGCTGCGCTTCTACAACGCCTCGTCGGCGCAGATCCAGGCCACACGGTCCGTGCTGTCGGCGCCCGGCACCGGTTGGTACCGGCAGCGCGTTGCCGACTTCGCACCGGCAGGCGCCGCCTATGCGACCGTCGCGTTCGGCCTGTCAACCGCTACTGCGGGCCAGGTCATGCGCATCGATCAGTCCGTCGTCATCGTGGCACCGGACCTGCGTGAAGGAAGCGTCGTCCCTTACCGCGACGCCAGCTTCGAGCGGGACACGGGGAACTGGTCGGTCGTCTCCGGTGTCGCGACCCTCGCCCGCCTCACCCCTTGGGGCACGGACGGCCTTGAGGGCTCCTACTGCATGACCGTGTCGTCCGCGACGGCCACCACGTCAGTGATCCGCTCGCCGAGGTACGCGATCGGAGCGGCAGGCGGGCAGACGTGGATCTCCGAGACGGGCATGAAGGTGGCCGCCGGCAGCTTCAACTTCATCGCCACGATCCGCTACTACAACGCCGCCAACACCGAAATTGGGCAGGTCTCCAGCCGCAGTACGCCCGTACCGGCATCGGGCTGGTGGCTGATCACAGAGACGGGCAGCGCCCCGGCCGGCACCACGCAGGCCGCGATCGAGTACACGCTGGCCGCAACCAGCGCATCGTCCGTCCTGCGCATGGACAAGGTGTCTCTCTGGCAGACCCTCCCCATCACTGAGGTCACCGCCAACGACGACACCGCGTCCATCACCATCACCCTGCGAGAGCTGCCGACCACGGACACCATCACGGTGTGGCGCGTCACCGCCGACGGCACCCGCACCCTCGTCCGCGGACCGAACGGCCTCATCGACAGAGCAGTCACCACCTCTGATGTCCTGGTCATCGAGGACTACGAGGCGCCCCTCGGCGTCCCTGTCTCGTACTACTCCGAGTCCAGGAGCACCTCCAATGCCCTCACGGCGAGCCGGACGACAAGCGTCGTCACCCTGGCCGTGAGTGACCGAAACGAGGCGTGGCTGAAGGACCCGGCCCACCCGGAGCGCAACCTCAAGGTGCTTGTCCACCGGGCGCCGGACTGGGACCGGCCCATAGCGCAGGTCGAGCACCGGGTCCGCCGCCGCCGGAACTCGGTGATCTTCTCCGACGTCCGCGGTGGCCTCGAAGGGGACCTCTCCGTGTGGACCCGTACCGACGCGGAACGCGCCAGTCTGCACCGGCTGCTCGACTCCGGCAGTGTGCTGCTCTGGCAGGCCGCACCAGGGATGGGCGTCGACGACATGTACGTCAACGTTGGCCAGGTCCGCGAGAGCCGTGTCACCGACTACGCCCCCGAGCTGTGGCGCGCTTGGACGCTGCCTCTGAAGCAGGCCGACATGCCAGTCACCGTCGGCGTCGCCTCGTCCGCCGGCCGCACGTGGCAGGACATCCTCACCGAGAACGCCACCTGGGGCGACGTCCTCGCCAAGTACGCCACCTGGGAAGACGTCCTGTTCCACCGCCCGATCGGAGGCTGAATGTATCCGGTCTCTGCCCGTTTCCTGCAGCGGATTGTCGAGGACCACACTCCCATCACGGAGGTGGTCCTCTTCCGTACAGACGGCTCAGTCGAGCGCCTCGACCACGAAGGCGGCACGGTCACTGTCGACTGGGGCGCCCAGTGCCGCCGCACCTGCAACGTGACCGTCCCTGACCCCGTGCTCATCCCGCGGACCCCGACGGACAAGCTCGCCGTCTACGGGGCACGGCTGCGCATCTCCCGGGGTGTCGAGTACGCGGACGGCACGCAGGAACTCGTTCCGGTCGGTGTTTTCCGGCTGGACGAGGTCACGGGCGACGTGGACGACGGGCCGGTCACCCTCGGCGGCAAGAGCCTCGAATGCATCGTCGCCGACGACAAGTTCACCGCCGCCTACCGGGCCTCCGGTACGGCTGTGGGCGCGATCACCGCGCTCATCCAGAGGACGCTGCCCGACGCGATCGTGACGAGCACGGCCGCAGATGCGGCCATCGGGCCACGGACATGGGACGTGGAAGCCGACCCATGGGCCGCAGTCCTTGAGCTCGCCGCAGCGATCGGGGCAACCTGCTACTGCACACCGGACGGCGAATTCGTCATCGCCGAGCTACCCGACCTCACCACTGCAACACCTGCGTGGTCGATCGAGGCAGGTGAGGGCGGAGCATACATCCAGGCATCGCGCGGCATGACCGTCGACAACGTGCACAACGGCGTCCTCGCCCGCGGGGAGAACACCGAGAACAACATCGCCCCGGTCTCATCCCTCGTCGTCGACAATGACCCGACAAGCCCCACCTACTGGTCCGGTCCTTTCGGCCGGCGGCCGACGTTCTACTCGTCCAGCACGCTCATCACCACCAGCGCCTGCACCGCTGCGGCCACACTGCTGCTCCGCTCCGCACAGTCCCCGAACGCGTCCGCAGACATCTCTGCCCTGCCCAACCCGGCCCTCGAAGCCGGCGACATCGTCAGGGTCGTCTACCCGGACGGCACCAAAGAGCTCCACCAGGCAGCGAGCTTCTCCATACCCCTGGACATCGGCGGCTCCTTCACCTTGCAGACGATCAGCGCCAAGGAGGGCACATGACCTCCGGCTTCCAGGCCATCGCGATCGACCTCGCCGACGCCCTCCACGATGAGGCCCTTCGGGCCGGCGCCTCCTCTCCCGCTGTACGCGGGGCGACCTGGCAGACAGCCGTCATCACCGCTGTGGCCACCGACGGCACACTCACAGCCGCCGGCATCCCCGGCATCCGCCGCCTCGAGCGCTTCACTGACCCCGTCGTCGGTGACGCTATCGTCATCTCCCAAGCCCCGACCGGCGCCTGGATCGCCATCGACCGGCTCGCAGCAAGCGCCGGCGAGTGGACCGCGCTCACCCCCGCGGCCGGCTTCTCGGCAACCCCCGCCTACCAGTCACCGCGGTACCGGCTCGTTGGCCGGACCGTGCACATACAGGGCCACTTCACCAAGAGCACGACACTCGTGTCTGGTGACGTTTTCACGACCGTGCCGGCCGCGATCCGCCCGCCTGCAGATCACGACATGGTTGTTGTCGGCTCACAGGGCAACGCGGGCGCGAACATCGGGGCCTTCCGCGGGATCTTGAGGACCAACGGCAACTTCGAGTACCGCGGCCCCTCCGTCTCGACGATCGTCGCCATCCCCCCCACTACCTACTGGCTGAGCTGAGGAGAGCCCATGGCCACCGACGACTACTCCCAGGGCATCTCCATCGCCGACCTGACCAGCACCCCCAACGCAGAAACACTCGGCAAGAACATCGCCAACCCCCTCGCCGCCCGCTCCATCATGCGGTTCGCGTCCGCTTCCGCCCGTGCCGCCGCCCTCACCGGTGTTGCCGCGCCCGTCGAAGGCATGGCCACCTGGCTGCAGGACGTCAACCGCCTCTACGTGTACGACGGCAGCAGCTGGATCGAAATGTCCAGGGCCCTCACCAGCGAGTTCGTCGACGACACAACCAACCGCACCACCACCTCGACCAGCTACGGCAACTCCTCCTCCGTACTCTCCGACACCATCACCGGCCCCCCGTCAGGACAGATAGAAGTCACCATCGGCGTCCGCTGCGACAACTCCGGCGGCTCCAACACGCTCACCAGCTTCAACGCCAGCGGATCCGTCACGGGCTCCATCTACACCGCCAACGACGGTCAAGCGATCCAGTGGGCCGACACCCAGTCCGGCGGGCCACTCGGCATCACCCAGCTCATCAGCTGCGCTGTCGGCGAGACCGTCACCGTCACCCTTCAGCACCGAGTCATCGCCGGCACCGGAAACTTCCGCTACCGCTACCTGCGCCTCCGCCAGGTCTGACCGCCCAACCCATCCACGCCCGCCCCGCGCCGCTCGGCCCGGGGCTTCGTCATGAGAGAGGGGCCCGCCGTGCAGCTCGTCACCAGAGCCCAGTGGGGTGCCCGCGCCTACCGACTGCCGAGCGGGGCCACGCTGTATAGCCGCCCACGCCGCGGCGTGAAACTGCATTACCTCGGCACCCCATACACCGACCGTCCGCATGACCGGTGCGACGACTACGTCCGCCAGATCCAGGCCCAGCACATGGACGGCAACGGCTGGTCGGACATCGGCTACTCCTTCCTCGTCTGCACACATGGCTACGTGTACGAGGGCCGCGGCCTGCGCCGCCGCAACTCTGCGAACGGCTCGACCAGCTTGAACGAGCAGGACTACGCGGTCTGTCTGCTGGTCGGCTCGTCAGGGCTAACCGAGCCCACCAACGCCCAACTGCACGGGACGCGGGACGCCATCGAGTACTGCCGCGCAGAGGGACCGGCCGGGACATGGCTCGGCGGCCACCGAGACGGCTACGCCACCACCTGCCCCGGAGGACCCATCTACGCCTGGGCGCAGGCCGGTGCACCCCGCCCCACCACTGCCACTCCCGAGGAGGACGACGTGCCCCTGACCGACGCCGAGATCAAGAAGATCGCCCTGGCCGCCCGCGAGGAGGTCTGGGGCGTCCAGTGGAAGTCCCCCACCGACCCCGACGGGCCGCCTCGCCGCGCTGACGTGTTCGCCCGCTGGGCCGACGTCCGCCACCAGCGCGTCATGACCCAGCTCGCCGCCCTGGCGGCGGCCGTCGAGGCGCTCACCAAGCTCGTCGGCGAGGACGTCGACACCGAAACCGTCGTCGCCGCCGTGAAGGAAGCCATCCGCGACGCCGTCATCAAGGTCGACGTCGACATCAACGGCGCCCCCGCCCAGTAACGAGAGAAGAGAAGCTCATGACCGTCGACCTCGACCGCGCCTACTGGCTCGGCCTGCTCGTCTCCCTGGTGCTGCCCGTGCTCGTCGGGTTGGTCACGACCCGCGTCACCCACGCCGGCACCAAGGCCGTTCTGCTGCTCGCCCTGTCCACGCTGAACGGCTTCCTCGTCGAGCTCGCCAACCCGGGCCCCGGCTGGGATGCCAGCACCGCCGCTGTCCTCGCGCTCGTGTCCTTCGCTACCGGTGTCCTCGCCCACTTCGGACTGTGGAAGCCGACCGGCGTAAGCGGCAAGGCCCAGGACAGCCTCATCACCGGACGCTCGGCGCCCCGAGGGGTGTAGATGCGGTGCGCGGCGCTACGGCGCGCCCGCAAGCACCTGGGCCGTCGCGGCGGTTTCCTGCTCGTCCTCGGCGTCGGTAAGACGTGCTGGGGCGTGTCCTTCCTCGTGGACCCGCCCAGCGGTGAGGGACTGCACCTCCTGACCAGCATGTGCAGTCTGCGCCACTGGGCCTGGCTGTGGATCATCTGCGGGATCGTCACCACCTTCTCCGCGTTCCTCCGCGTCGGCCGTGACCGGTGGGGCTTCTACGCGGCACTCGTCCCCCCATCGGTCTGGGCCATCGCCTACCTGGCGGCAGTCCTGACCGGCGACTACTCCCGCGGCCTGTGGGTCGCGGTCTGGTACCTGACCTCCCACGTGGGAGTCATCATGTGGGCCGCGACGGTGCCCGAGTACTCGGTCCCCCCAGCTCGCCGCGGCCGGAGAGAAGAGGCCGGATGACCATCGGTGACTGGGCGGCCATTGTGGGGGCCGCCGGCGGCATTCTCGGCGGGGGCGGCGTGTTCGTCGCCCGCGCCACTGTCAAGGCCGCGAAGGCTTCTGCAGCCCCGCAGCAGCAGGCCGCCGACCTGGCCGTCCTGCAGGCAACGGTGAAGCGGGTCGACGAGGAGAACTCCGCTCTGCGCGGCAGGCAGGCCCGTTGTGAGTCCCTGCTGCGCGCTTTCTCCTGGACCGTCAACCGGTGGGCGGACCAGATGCACAAGTCGGGGATTGAACCGGTACCGGTGCACCCGCTCGTCGACGAGTACAACAGGACCGGAGTGTGACCATGCCCGAACCGCCAGTCCCGCGGCCCGTGCAACGCCGGGTCGACCCTGCCGCAGCCGACACCGAAACCCTCGTCGACATGGGTGTGCTTCCCGAGCAGCCCACCCCGCAGTACGAAGGACTCTTCGTCGAGCCCGACTGGCCCCAGGAGGAATGACACAGCCCCCGCCACGCATCGCGTGGCGGGGGCTTCTTGCTGTGCCAGAGTCAAACGATCTGGCGGGCGCGCCCGTCGTTCCGCGGTGTTCACCAATCGGTCGTTACGTGCGACGAGTGGGCGTCGGGGCAACTCGAGGGGTCGACTTCACTCAAACTGTTCATCAAAGGGTTCAACAACCGCTAGCGTTCAAGAAGACACCTCGCCCCCTTTGATGAAAGTGAGGCCGCATGGCCCTAGTTGGGCTTGTCCGCGTATCAACCGACAAGCAGAACGTCGACCGCCAGCACGACGCGCTCGACCCCATCTGCGTCAAGGTCTTCGAGGAGAAGGTCTCCGGCAAGCTCGCTGTCGATGAGCGACCGGGCCTGAGCGCCGCTCTCGACTACCTGCGTGAAGGTGACATGCTCACGGTGCAGGAAGTCGATCGACTCGGCCGTGACACCCTCACCGGCCTGATGACTCTCGCCGACCTCTTCGAGCGCAACGTGGCCGTGAAGGTCCTCGAAGGCGTGGGCGCCGGCGAGCACACCGAGATGAACCTGCTTCTTGAGCTCGCGCTGGTGCTCGCCTCGGAGCGGCGGCGGGACATCGTCCGGAAGACCAAGGATGGACTCGACGCAGCTCGAGCCCGCGGACGCGTCGGTGGGCGCCGCCCCGTGATGACCGAAGCCCTGACGATCCAGGCAGTCGCGCTCAAGCAGCAGGGGTTCACGCTCCGCCAGATCCAGCCGCACCTGAGAATCACGGAAGGCAAGAACAAGGGGAAGAACCCCAGCATCGGCGCCATCTCCCAAGCCCTCCGTGAGCACGAGGGCGCCTGCGAGGGGGTGGGATGATGGCCAACCCGCTCTGCTGGTACTGGCCCACCCAACCCTCCTCGACGAGCGAGGTACATCAGCGATTCAAAACGCGGATGGAGCGCAACGGGTGCACGCCCGAGCAGGTTGAGATCCTCTGGGCAATGGAGCGTGCGGCGGACGCCCGTGTCGGCAGCGGCGCAGGGGCTATCGCGGAGTGGCAGGACGGGCGTTGCGCGATCTGCGGCAAGGTCAGAGACCTCGTGTGCGACCACGACCACCGAACCGGCCTGGTCCGCGGCTGGCTCTGCCAGTCCTGCAATGCGGGCGAGGCAACCCACAGAGAAAAGGACACGATCTTCGAGCGGTACAGGCAGCGCCCGCCCGCAGCGATCCTTGGGGTGACCGATCTATACCTCAACCCCATCACAGGCGAGCACGCCCAGCCAGAACTGACCGCGGCGGAGAGTTACGAAGACCGCTGGACTGACGCCGCATCGAAGGACATTGGACTGTAGCCACACGGCGAAGCCCCGCCCTAGCTGGCGGGGCCGGTCGGCGGTTTGGTCACAGCAGGTCCTGCTTGGTGAGGGTTTCGTGCGGCCGCCAGCGGCCGTCTTCCCACTCCTCCACGCGAGCGCGTTCCGCAGTGGTGTCGAACAGGAACGCGCGCAGGGTCAACTGTGCGTCGTCCTCGCTCGTGCAGGCGAGCGATGTCTGGCCTCCGTCCCCTCCGAAGGCAGTGACTCGCCAGGGCTTGTCGGGACGTGACTCCATGACCGTTCCTCCGTGTGGTCCGAAAGCCGCGAGTGTAGCGAGGGCCGGTTGCTCGCAGCGCTTAGGGGAACGTTATGCGCTGAACCGGTCGGGCCGGTGCGACGAAAGCCGCTCCCGTTGTCACCACCTCGTGCCACACTGGTTCTGCGGCATCCGGGTGCGAGACCCGGCGCTCACGCCTCGCGCTGCTTGAGAGGTAGCCCGCCTAGCCTTCGGGCAGTCGGATGACTCCTGTGCCGTACAGCCCGCTCGTCTGCTACTGGGAAACCGTGGCACCCGGGAAGTCGCCGGCTCATAGCCGAGCGGGCCCCACGAAGCCCGCCCCCGACCTCACCGGGGGCGGGCTTCGTCATATGCCGTCGTCTCTTTCGTGCACGCCTCTAGCGCCAGGCCTGCCGCGGGTGCAGTCTGTGCGGCACGCGGTCCTGGCAGCCCACCCCCGGAGAGGGATCGCGCTTGGCCCCGTCTGCTTGTCCCAGCGGGCGGGGCCGCCCTGGCCTCCCGCTCCTCCCACGGGAGGCTCCAGGCGTGCGATCACGGGAGGTGTCTGCGTAGCCTGAGGTCAAACCCCAGGGGGGCGTCCTGGAGGTAGCGATGCCCCGTTCGATGTGGACCGGCGCGATCAGCTTCGGCCTTGTCACCGTGCCGATCAGCCTGGAGCCGGCGACCGAGTCGCACGACGTCCACTTCCGGCAGATCCACCTCGAGGACGGCGGCCGCATCCGCTACCAAAAGCGATGCGACATCGACGGCGAAGTCCTCACCGAGGACCAGATTGGCAAGGCATACGAGGTCGACGAGGACACCCTCATCCCGATCACGGACGAGGATCTCGCGAACATGCCGCTGCCGACGGCGAAGGCCATTGAGATCGTCGCGTTCGTCGATGCCGATAGCATCGACCCCGTCTCTTACGGCGCCGGCGACTACTACGCCCGCCCCTCGGGCCCGGTGGCTGCCAAGCCGTACACCCTTCTTCGCAAGGCCCTCGACCGCACGGACAAGGTGGCAGTGGCCAAGTACGCGCTCCGCGGCCGCGAGCGGCTCGGGCTGATGCGGCCCCTTGGCGAGGCCCTGGTGATCCAGGGACTGCACTGGGGGGACGAGATCCGCTCGCCCGCTGCGGTCGCCCCGCCTCGCACAGAGATCACCGAGCAGGAGATCGAGGGGGCGCTGGCACTGCTGGAGACGATGAGCCTGGAGCGCCTGGCCGACCTCGGAGACTGGCTGAAGGACCACTACACCGACGCGCTGTACGAGGTGATCGAGGCGAAGACCGAGCACCGCACGCCGAAGCCGGTTGCGGGAGAGGGGGCGCCGGCCGTGCCCGTGGTCGACCTGATGGCCGCCCTGGAGGCATCGGTGGCGAAGGCGAAGGAGTCCCGCAGCGAGGCGGGCGGTGCGCCGGGTACGGTCCACGAGTTGCCGAAGCCGAAGAAGAAGGCGCCCGCCAAGAAGGCCGCGGGGAAGAAGACGACCGCGGCCAAGAAGGCTCCGGCCAAGAAGACGGCACGGAAGCGAGCCTCCTAGGGGGTGCCTCCGCCGGGCAGCTTTCTGGGCGCCGGCTTGTCGATGCCGAGGCTGCCCCAGGGGTTGCAGATGGTGCACTGCACGAGGTCCGGGAACTCCTGGAAGGCGATCTTGACCTCTTCGAGGTTGAGGTACCCAATCTCGCCGTTGAAGATCGAGCAGTTCCCGCGGTGCAGGACCGGGTGGCCCTCGACGGCGCGGGCCGGCTGCAGCTTCCAGGACATCTCTCGGCGAGCGACTCCCCGGCGTCGCCGCTCCTCCGCCTCCTGGGCCTCGAGCTCGCTGATGGCACGGTCGGCCTGGGCTAGCTGATAGGCGAGCCATTCGCGGAGGGTGCGCTGTTTGGCTAGGCGCTCGGAGATGGTCAGGCCGTTCATGCTCCGGATGCTACGTCTGTTCGATTTCGGTGCGCCACTCTCACCGGAACCCGGGGCTGTCAGTGGCGCCCCGTACAGTGGATCCATCCCAATCGCGTCTTTTGGCTGACGCGGCTACCGGACCCGCCCCGGCGTGATGCACCGGGGCGGGGCTGCGTTTGGAGGCATTCGTGGATCTGGTGGAGTTCCTGACAGCCCGCCTCGACGAGGACGAGCGTGTGGCCCGCGACGCGCGACCCGCACGGGAGGACCCCTCCTCGGGAACATGGATTGCCTATACGCACGATCCGGGCCCGGCGGACCTGCAGGAGGCGTCTGTAGCGCTTGTAGGCGCCGTACCGGATGACCCATCAAGCACCGGTGGCATGGACTGGGCGGTCTGCGAGGCAGGGCAGGGGGTGCGGGCGGGGGCCATTTCGGCTCACCTCGCACTCCACGACCCAACTCGTGTCCTTGCCGAGGTCGACGCCAAGCGGCGGATCGTGGACGAGCACCCCAACGTGAACGACGGTGACTGCGGGGCGTGCGTCAAGGGGCACTGGGGCTATCCGACGCATGGCGGCAGCAGCCCGGAGCGGTGGCCGTGCCCGACGCTGCGCCTGCTGGCCCTGCCATATGCCGAGCATCCCGACTACGACGAGGCGTGGCGCCCGTAGCTCCCGGACCTGACGGTTCCGCCCCCGCCGAGTGCACATCTCGCCATCCGAGAGGAAGACTGGCTGCATGCCCGAGATCGAAGCCGTGACCGCCGACCGGCTGGACAGCCTGCTTACCGACGAATCCATCCCCGTCGCGCACCGCGCTCTGTGGGCAGCCCTCTGGGACGAGACGGGCCGCCTCGACGACCTACTGTCCGCTGACATCCGCGACATCGACTGGAAGGCCAGCACCTTCACCCTGCCCGCGGGGGCGAAGACGGATGCGGGTGGCACCGTGCCGGTCAGCGCCCGGACCATCGCGCTGCTGCGCGAGGCCGTGCAGGGGCGGGACGCAGGACCGCTGCTCACTGCTGGCAGCGGACAGGCTCTGTCGAGGGAACAGGCTGCTGCCGTCGCCCGGGAGGCGGGTGTCGGCATTCACGTATTCCGGCTGGGCGGTCAGAAGCATCGGCTGGAGAGAGCGTCGGCCTAGGCGCCACGAACGAGCCCCCACCTCGCCGAGGGAGGTGGGGGCTCTGTCATGCCCTACGCCCGGATGCCCCTGCCTGGATGCACCTGGCGTCTACTGCTCGGCCGGCGCCGGGTTCCTGACCCGCTTCTTCAGCGCCATCTCGACCTCGTAGCGGCTTTCGCCGGTGTTCTTCGCGTGCGCCGTGACCGCCGCCT
Organism: Streptomyces sp. NPDC006339; assembly: GCF_040612775.1. NCBI lineage: Bacteria > Bacillati > Actinomycetota > Actinomycetes > Kitasatosporales > Streptomycetaceae > Streptomyces > Streptomyces sp. NPDC006339. The sequence goes on along the minus strand of NZ_JBEXQW010000001.1, from coordinate 238,363 downwards.
GTACCGCCGCCGCGGTTTTGACGGTCAGTTGCCCGGCCTGAATCTCGGCCCATGCGTCTTGCTCGAGCTGGATGAGCCCGGCACTAAGTTCGATTGCCACGGGCGGATCCTAAGCCGCGAGCTCCTGCTCGGCGCGCAGCGCCTCGGCCCAGGCGACGACGAGCCGCTGGTATTCGGCGCCGGCCGCTGGCAGCCGGCCTGTGGCGGCCAACTCGCGGATCTGCTGGTTGAGCTCGGCCGCGGTCGGGCGGGGTACCTCGGGCGTCTCGGGCATGCGGCAAGCCTACGGCGAGGGTCGGACAGTCGGGAGCGGGTTAGAGGGTTGCCCTCACTCGCGGGCCTGTGAAGGTTGAAACGTTGTCGCCTGTACATAAATGTGGACTACAGACTTCCGTCAGCAGCGCGTTTCGGCCACACTCGTGACCACTTCCCTACATGCGGTGAGCGGTTAGCCGCCGACCGTCCACCTGTCCGCCGGGAGCACGAGATCAGCCACCTCTGTTACGGCCCCCGCGGCATCAAGCCGCGTCCGGTCCACCAAGAGCGCCAGGGCGCCTGTCGGCAGGCCCAGCAGGTGTGCCTCGTCGGGCGTCATCTTGTGCAAAGCGACAGAGATCCTGACCGACGCGTGGGTACGCCGCCGGCCGCGCCACCAAGAAGTGACGAGCATGGCGGGCCGGCCGTCCGGGTCGAGCAGCTCTGCGCATTCGCAGGCGACCTGCGTGCCGGGCTCACAGCGGAGCCGCATGGCGAGGTCTGTGTCGGCTCGAGGGCGCGAGCGCGTCACTTCGCCGCGACCGTGGGGCCACTCTGCGTCGGGGTCGGCAAGGGTGCGCACACCGGCAGGATGGCGGACGGTGAGCCTGTTGCGCGGCTGCCCTTCCAGGTGTCCGGACTCTCGCAGCATCTGCACGGCCCTGTAGGCAGCCCCATGCCCAGCACCCAGCTCGGCTGCGAGGGATCGATAGGACGGGAAAACGCTCCCGGCCGGGTAGACGCCCTCCTGGATGCGCTGCAGCAGTTGAGCGGCGAGCTTCTGCTGCAGCGCTTCTGCCATGTGCGACCCCTGCGACGATCTTGGAGAGGCCACCGTAGAGGGGGGTGTTCCGGCTGCTACGTGGCAGATAGCCTCATGTGTCCAGGGAGGCCATGCGGCAGAACGACTGGCATATGCCACTGGGCTAGGGGTACGTTGCAACAATCGAAAGCGTGTTCACCCGAATGGGTGAACATTGAATGACCATGGATCCGGCAGGTTAGGAGACGGTCATCTCCCCAAGGACGCGTCAAGGCTGATCCAACCCTGGCCCGCTTGTTGGCGGCCGAGACGCGAGGTGGCCCCCCTCCATCAGCCGGAGGGGGGCCGCGCTCATTCTTCACCCTGCAGCGGGGCTACGCACTCTCCGGTTGGGAGATTCTTGGGAGATGATCTTGCGGGTGCATGCCGGAGGAACCCGGAGAAATCCTGAGAAGCGCGGGGGAGTGGCGACTCGCGCCCAGGGATTCTCCGCGGTTCGACTCCTTGTCCTGCAAGTGCCAAGCTCGGATCGGCCATCTACACCATCTTCGAGGGCACGAGCGAGATCCAGCGCCTGGTCATCGCCCGCACCCTCTCCGGCATGCCGATCCGCTGACGCGTGCGGGGACCGGGGCCGGGGCCCCGGGCTCACACCACGCAGAACTCGTTGCCCTCGGGGTCCCGGAGCACCACCGCGTAATAGTCCATGCCCTCCGGCTCGTCCATCGCGTACAGCACCGAGGCGCCCAGCTCCGTCAGCCGGGCGACCTCGGCGTCCACCCGCGCGCGGCGGACGGCGAGCGGCACACCGCGGCCCCCGCCGACCTTGAGGTCCAGATGGAGCCGGTTCTTGACCGTCTTGGGCTCCGGCACCCGCTGGAACCAGACACGGGGGCCGGCCCCCTTCGGATCGACGATCGACTCGGGCAGCTCCCCGGCGCCGTCCCCCAGCTCGTCCTCGGGCACGCCGATCGCCGTCCAGTACGCGTGCCAGCTCGGGTGGCCGTCCGGCGGCGGCTCCGGCACATAGCGCAGGGCCTCGGCCCAGAAGGCGGCCAGCCGCTGCGGGTCCGCGCAGTCGACGGTCAACTGCAGGGTCATCTCAGGCGGGTCGGTCTCGGATGCGTCCATGAAGGCAGCGTCGCAGACACCACTGACAACGTCCGGACCGAGGCCGCCGCACGGTTGACGCGCGGCCGCCGCGCCGCCTACCGGCGGGTCGGTTCCTGCGGCAGAATCGCGAGGCCACACGCTCCTAGGGGGACACCACGATGGCGATACCCGAACTCACGGGACTCCCACTGCTCGGCTCACTGCTCGACCTCAGGAACGACTCGCTCGGCACCTTCCTGAGGGCCCGGCGCGACCACGGGGACGTCGTCCGGATCAGCGCGGGCCCGCCCGGCATGCGGGGCACCGTCCACTGCGTGTTCTCCGCCGAGGGCGCCCAGCAGGTCCTGGCCGGCGACGCCGCCAACTTCCGCAAGGACAACGCCTTCTACCAGGAGATCCGCGAGTCCTTCGGCAACGGGCTGCTCACCAGCCAGGACGGCGACTACCTGCGCCAGCGGCGGCTCGTGCAGCCGCTCTTCACCCGCCGCAGCGTCGACACCTACGCCGCCGCCGTGGCCGCCGAGGTCACCCGGCTCACCGACGGCTGGCGCGAGCGGGCCGAGGAGACCGTCGACGTCGTCCACGAGATGACGGGGCTCGCCCTGCGGGCCGTCGCCCGCATCCTCTTCGGCACCGACGTCGAGGAGGCCGTCGGCATCGTCGAGCGCTGCTTCCCGGTGCTCGGCGCCTACGTCTCCAGCCGCGGCTTCGCGCCGCGCAAACTCCCGCGCGACTGGCCCACCCCCGGCAACCGGCGGGCCGCCGCCGCCCATGAGGAGCTGTACGCCGTCTGCGACCGGATCATCGCGGAGCGCCGCGCGGCCGGGACCGACGGCGCCGGGCAGGACCTGCTCACCCTCCTGGCCGCCGCCGGCAGCGACGAGGACGGCGGCTTCGACGCGACCGAACTGCGCGAACAGGTCCTGGTGTTCCTGCTGGCCGGCCACGAGACCACCGCCACCTCCATGGGCTTCGCCCTGCACCTCCTCGCCCGCCACCCCGAGGAGCAGAAACGCGCCCACGAGGAGCTCGACCGGGTCCTCGCCGGCCGCACGCCCGACGCCGCCGACCTCGACGCGCTGCCCCACCTCACCCGGGTCCTCAAGGAGGCCATGCGGCTCTTCCCGGCCGCCCCGGCCATCGGCCGCAGGGCCGTCGCCGCCACCGAGATCGGCGGCCACACGATCCCCGCCGGCGCGGACGTCATCGTCTCCCCGTGGGTGACCCACCGTCACCCGCGCTACTGGGACGACCCCGAGCGCTTCGACCCCGACCGCTTCACGCCCGAGGCCGAGGCCGCGCGCCCCCGCTACGCCTGGTTCCCCTTCGGGGGCGGCCCCCGCGCCTGCATCGGCCAGCACTTCTCGATGCTGGAGTCGGGCATCGCCCTGGCGATGATCCTGCAGTCCTACGAGCTGGAGGCGATCGACACCGAGGTCCCGCTGGGTTCCGCAATCACCCTCCAGGCCCTCGGTCCGGCCCGCTGCCGGCTGAAGGCCCGTACCTGACCGGCGTACCTCAGGCGGAACAGGTGGTGCCGGGGCGGACCTTCGTCAAGGAGACGAGATAGTCCTCGACCTTCCGGTCGACGCAGGCGTTCCGGCCGTAGCCGGTGTGGCCGGCCGCGTCGAAGGACAGCAGCATGCCGCCGGGGAACTGCCGGGCCAGGCTCACCGCCTCGTCGTAGGGCGTGGCCGGATCGCCGGCCGTGCCCACGACGAGGACCGGGGGGACGCCGTCGGCGTTCACCCGGTGGGGGCGCTGACGGCCGGCCGGCCAGTCCTTGCAGACCAGTTCGCCGGTGACCCCGGTCGTGCCGTACGCACCGGCGGCGCGATGGGCGGGGGCGAGCGCGTCCCAGTAGGCCCGCTCGTCACGGGGGTGCGGGACGTCGAGGCAGTTCACCGCGATCAGGGCCGCTTCGGAGTTGTCGGCGGGGACGTCGGGCTCGGCGGGTTCGGAAGGCCGGGCGGTGGGCCGGGCAGCCTCGGCCGGCTCCTCGGAGGCGCCCTCGCCCTCCTCGCCTTCCTCTCCTCCGCCGGCCTCCGCCTCCTGCTCCTGCTCCTCCGTCTCCTCGGCCAGGGCCGCCAGGGCGGTGCCGTCCCCGCCGTCCGCCGCCCGCAGCGCCTCGGACAGGCCCTCCCACTGCTCCTCCGGCGTGTACATGGACAGCGCGAGCGCCGAGACCACGCCGGCGGCGTCGAGACCGTCCTCGGAGCCGTCCACCGGCAGCGGCTCGCGCTGGGCCCGCCGCACGAGCCGGTCGATCAGCGCCCGTATCTCCTCGGGCGTGGCCCCGGGACAGCCCGCGCCGACCGTGTCCGCGCAGGAGTCCGCGTAGGCGTCGACGGCCTTCCGGAAGCCCGTGGACTGGCTCAGCGTGCGCTGCCGCCAGTCGAGCGACGGATCGACCGCCCCGTCCAGGACCATCGCCCGCACCCGGCGCGGGAACTGCTCGGCGTACGAGGTGCCCAGGCTCGTCCCGTACGACCAGCCCACGTACGTGAGCTTCCGCTCGCCGAGCGCCGCCCGCAGCACGTCCAGGTCCCGCGCCGCGTCGTCCGTCCCGACGTGCGGCAGCAGCGGCCCGCTGGCCTCGACGCACGCCTCGGCCGTGGTCCGCGCCTCGGCCAGGGCGGCGGCGCGCTCCGCCGCGGTACGGGGATAGAGCGGCGCGGCGGCCGCGTCCGGCGCCTCCTCTTCCTGCCCCTCCTCCTCGTCGTCCTTCGTACGGCAGGTCAGGGCCGGGCGGCTCTCGCCGACGCCGCGCGGATCGAACGCCACGATGTCGAACCGCTCCCGCACCCCGCGCCCGAGGTCCTCCGCGAGGCCGTCCCGGAGCGCCTGCACGCCGCGCTCTCCCGGCCCGCCGGGGTTGTAGAGGAGGGCGCCGACGCGGCGCCCGGCCGTGGCGGTGGCCGCCTTGGCCACCGGCAGCACGAAGGTCCTGCCGTCGCCGGGCCGGGAGTAGTCCATGGGCACGGTGAGCGACGCGCACTCCAGCTCGCCGCACGCCCGCCAGGCCAGCTTCTGCCCGTAGAAGCGCCGCAGTTCGGGCCGCTCCGCCGGATCGGCGCCGGCCGCCGCTTCCGGCCCCGACCGCCCGCGGTCCGGGCCGGGCCCGGCGGTGCACGCGGCCAGGGAGGTGGTGCCGAGGACGGCGAGGGCGACGAGGAGGGCCGCGCGGTGGCGGCGGCGGACGTCGGGGCGGATCACGGGAACACTCCTTCGGTGGTCGGTCCACCGAAGGATCACGCGCGCATGCTGAGGTTTTCCTGAGGGCCGCCCGCGAGCCCGGCGGAGCCGCGGTCCCGAGCCGGTCCTCAAGCCGGTCCCGAGTCGGTCCGCAGCCTGCCCGGTCCTGAGCCGGTCCCGCACGTCAGGAGCCTGCCCGGAGCCGGTCCGGCGGCCTGCCGGAGCCCGCGCGGAGCCTCACTCCGACGTCGGCAGGCGCAGCACGAAGCGGGCGCCACCGCGCGTACCGCGCTCCGCCGTGAGCGTGCCGCCGTGGGCGTGCGCGACCCAGGACGCGATGGACAGACCGAGGCCGGTGGAGCCGGAACCGCTGCGGAAGCGGTCGAACAGGGCGCCCGCGACCTCCGGCGGCAGTCCGGGTCCCGCGTCCTCGACCGTCAGCGTCCCGTCACCGCCGACCGTGACCAGCACGTCCGCCGGCCCGCCCGGCGCACGGCCGTGCGTGAGGGCGTTGCCCAGCAGATTGGCCACGGCCCGGCGCACCAGGTCCGGATCGGCGACCACGACCGTGTCCTCCGCCTCGACCCGGACCCGGTGGCCCTCCGTCGGAGCCTCCTCGACCACCGCCTCCACGAGCTGGTCGAGCCGCAGCGGCTGGCGCGCCGGGGCGACCGTGCCCGACATCAGCCGGGCCCGGGTGAGCAGACCGTCGACCAGCTCGCCCATGCCCTCCGCCAGGCGCAGGGTGCGCCGGTGCACGTCCGTGCTGTCCGTCTCGCCGCGCAGCGCCGTCTCCGCGAGCGTCCGCAGCGAGGCGGCCGGGGTGCGCAGATCGTGGGCGGCGTCCGCGAGGAACGCCTCCTGCTGGGCCAGCGCGACCAGGGCCGGACGGACCGCCCGGCCCGACAGGACATGGCCGACGCCGGCCGACAGGAGCACGAGCAGCGCGCAGCCGCCCGTCACCAGCCACACCAGGCGCCGGTGGTCGTCCCGCTGCGCCGTCGCGTCGGCCACGGTCACCAGCACGCCCTGCGGAGCCTCGTCCTCCGCCGCCTCGGCGTCGTAGAAGGGCATCGCGAACACCCGTACCGGCGCGCCGCTCGTCGACCGCCGGTCGAAGCCCCGCCCCTCCTCGGCCCGCACCGCCGCGCGGCCGGCCGCCAGGACGACCTCCCGGTCCACGGCCAGGCACGGTTTCGCCGGGGCGTGCCGCACGGTCAGGCCCCGGCCGGCGACCAGGAGCACGGTCAGCGGCGGGCAGTCGATGTTCATCGTGTCCGCCAGTACGGACGTGTCGAGCCGGCCGTCCGCGTCGGTCTCCAGGAGGCCGAGGGCCCAGCTCGTGTCGGCGTCCATCGCGTGGTCGAGCTGCTCCCGCCAGCGACCGCTGTCGCTGCGCACGGCGAGCACGGCCATGGTGATCAGCCCCAGGGCGCTGGTGAGCGCGAACAGCAGGCTGATCCGCCGGCGCAGCCGCAGCACCCGCGCGCTCGGCGTGAGGGGCGTCGCACGCCGGCGGAGGCTCACCGGGCGTCGCCGGGCGCGAGCCGGTAGCCGACCCCGCGCACGGTGTGGATCAGCGGCGGTTCGCCGAGTTTGCGGCGGAGCTGGGACACCAGCACCTCCAGGACGTTGGACTGCGGCTCGGCCATCTCGTCCCAGCAGCTCTCGATCAGCTCCGCCCGGGGGACCGCCTGGTCGGCCCGGGCCGCGAGGACCTCCAGGACCGCGAACTCCCGGCCGGTCAGCGTCAGCAGCACACCGCCCCGGCGGACCTGGCGGCGCGCGGTGTCGATCTCCAGGTCGCCCACGCGGTGCACGGGCGGGCGGACCACCGCGGCCCGGCGGCACAGGCTGCGCACCCGGGCGACCAGCTCGGGCACGGCGAACGGCTTCACCAGGTAGTCGTCACCGCCGCTCGCGAAACCCTCCACCCGGTCCGCGACCGTGTCCCGCGCGGTCAGGAACAGCACCGGCACCTCGCGGCCGGTGCGCCGCAGCCCGTCCACGTAGGCGGCGGCGTCCCCGGAGGGCAGCATCCGGTCGAAGACGGCGCAGTCGTACGCGGTGACGAACAGCGCCTCGTCCGCCTGCGGCAGATCGCCCGCCTCGTCGACGGCGAGCCCGGCGGCCCGCAACGCGGCGGCCACCCCGAACCGGAGGTTTTCGTCGTCCTCGACGAGCAGTACACGCACCCCGTCACCCTAGGCGGTCCCTGTCGCCTCGGACCGCGACCCCGGGCCGCGCCCCCCGGGCCACGGGCCGGGCGCCGACGACCCCGGCCGTGACGCCTGGCCACGGGCCGGGTCCGCAGGGGGTGCGACGGTCGGTTGCCGCACGGGACTCCCGCCGCGTTTCCCGCCGCGGCGGACCACCCGGCGCATGCCCGGGAACCGCCGGCGGAACGCGGCCGGGCCGGTCAGGAACCGCGGGTCGCCACGATCACCGTCGCGTACAGCTCCTCGTCCTCGACGATCCGGGCGGTCAGGCCCTGCGCCGTGACCGCCGCCAGGGCCTGCCCGGCCTGGCGCTCGCTGGTCTCCGACAGCAGGTGACCGCCGGGGGCCAGCCAGTCGACCGCCTCGGCCGCGACCCGGCGCAGCACGTCCAGGCCGTCCGAGCCGCCGTCCAGGGCGACCAGCGGCTCGTGGTCGCGGGCCTCGGGCGGCAGGAGCGGGACGTCGCCGCTCGGCACGTACGGCACGTTGGCGACCAGCACCTCGACCCGGCCGCGCAGCGCGCGCGGCAGCGGGGCGAAGAGGTCGCCCTCGTAGACCAGGCCGCCGCGCGGCTCCACGTTGCGGCGGGCGCAGCGGACCGCGGCCGGTTCGATGTCGGACGCGTGCACCTCGGCGCCCTCGACGGCGTCGAGCAGCACCGCGGCCGCCGCGCCGGAGCCGCAGCACAGGTCGACGCACACGGCGCCCGGCCGGGCCAGCGACACGGCCCGGCGCACCAGGAACTCCGTCCGCCGGCGCGGCACGAACACCCCGCCGTCGACCTCGATCCGCAGCCCCGCGAACTCCGCCCAGCCCACGACGTGCTCGAGCGGCAGGCCCGCGGCCCGCCGCTCGACCATGGCGTCGAGCTCCGCGGGACCCGCGGCCGCCGCGCCGAGCAGCTCCGCCTCCTCCTCCGCGAAGACACAGCCCGCGGCCCGCAGCCGCTCCACGACCTCGGGCTCAGACAAGCTGGGCCTCGATCGCCGCCACGATCTCCGGGGCGTCCGGCTCGGTGCGCGGGCGGAAACGGGTCACGACGCCGTCGCGGCCGATGAGGAACTTCTCGAAGTTCCACTGCACGTCCCCGGCCTCGCCCTCCGCGTCCGCGACCCGGGTCAGCTCCGCGTACAGCGGATGCCGCCCGGCGCCGTTCACGTCCGTCTTCTCCAGGAGCGGGAAGGTCACGCCGTAGGTCGTCGAGCAGAAGGTCTCGATCTCCTCCGCGCTGCCCGGCTCCTGGCCCGCGAACTGGTTGCACGGCACGCCGAGCACGGTGAAGCCGCGCTCCCCGTACTCCTTCTGCAGCCGCTCCAGGCCGGCGTACTGCGGGGTGAGACCGCACCGGGAGGCGACGTTCACGACCAGCACGGCCCGGTCGCGGAAGTCGGCGAGCGAGAGCGGCTCGCCGCTGAGGGTCGTGAGCGGAATCTCGTACAGGCTCATGCGCAGCTCCTCGTAGGAATGAGGTTTGATCTCAGCATGGGAGACGAACCGCTGGCAATCGAGATCGATTCCGCCCCGGAGCCCGGGGAGGGGCCGCGCCGCGTGTGGTGCCGGCTGTGCGGCCGGCCGCTGACCGGTGCCGCGTCCCGCCGCACCGGCCTCGGCCCCGCCTGCGACGCCAAGCTCCACCCGCCGGGCCCGGACATCCGCACCCGCCGCCACGAGGTCGAGCAGGACACCCTCCCCGGCGTCTAGAGCCGCCTGGGAGAGCGCCGGGCCGCCGCTACAGCTTCCGGAACAGGCCCTCCTGGACCACCGACACCAGCAGCCGGCCCTCGCGGTCGTAGATCCGGCCGCGCGCCAGGCCCCGGCCGCCCGTCGCGATCGGCGACTCCTGGTCGTAGAGGAACCACTCGTCGGCGCGGAACGGCCGGTGGAACCACATCGCGTGGTCCAGGGACGCCATGTCGAAGCCCCGCGGGCCCCACAGCGGCTCGATGGGGATGCGGACCGCGTCGAGCAGGGTCATGTCGGAGGCGTACGTCAGCGCGCAGGTGTGCACCAGCGGGTCGTCGCCCAGCGGCCCGACGGCCCGCATCCACACGGCGCTGCGTGGGTCCGCGTCCGTGACCTCCTCCTGCGTCCAGCGCAGCCGGTCCACGTACCGGATGTCGAAGGGCTGGCGGCGCGCCATCCGCTCCAGCGCCTCCGGCAGCGCGCCCAGGTGGTCGCGGATCTCGTCCGCGAGGTTCGGCAGGCTCTCCGGGTCGGTGAGGTGCCGGGGCGGCAACTGGTGCTCGAAGGCGCCCGCCTCCGGGAGGTGGAAGGAGGCCGTCAGATTGAAGATCGTCCGGCCCTCCTGGACGGCCGTGACCCGCCGGGTGGTGAAGGAACGCCCGTCGCGCACCCGCTCCACCTGGTAGACGATCGGCACGCCGGGGCGGCCGGGCCGCAGGAAGTAGGCGTGCAGCGAGTGCACCGGGCGGTCGTCGTCCACGGTGCGGCCGGCCGCCACCAGGGCCTGGCCGGCGACCTGCCCGCCGAAGACCCGTTGCAGCGACTCCTGCGGGCTGCGGCCGCGGAAGATGTTCACCTCGATCCGCTCCAGATCGAGCAGGTCCACGAGCCTCTCGGCGGGATTGGTCACCCTCGTCCTCCTCTACAACGTGCCCACGGACGTCACGCGCACGACCGCCCGGCCCTCCTCGTCCGAGGCCGCCAGGTCCACCTCCGCGCTGATGCCCCAGTCATGGTCGCCCTTCGGGTCGGCGAAGGTCTGCCGGACGCGCCACAGGCCGTGCGCCGGGTCCTCCTCGATGGAGAGCAGCTTCGGGCCGCGCGCGTCCGGGCCGGTGCCCAGGTCGTCGTACTCGTCCCAGTACGCGTCCATCGCCTCGCCCCACGCGTCGGCGTCCCAGCCGGACTCCGCGTCCAGCTCGCCCAGCTCGTCCACGTGGTCGAGCGCCGCCAGCTCCACCCGGCGGAACATCGCGTTGCGCACAAGCACCCGGAAGGCACGGGCGTTCGCGGTGACCGGCTTGACCTGGTCGGCCCGCTCCTGGGCCTCCTCCGCGGTCTCGACCTCCGGGTTGGCGAGCTGCTCCCACTCGTCGAGCAGCGAGGAGTCGACCTGCCGCACCATCTCGCCCAGCCAGGCGATCAGGTCCTCCAGGTCCTCCGTCTTCAGGTCGTCCGGGATCGTGTGGTCCAGCGTCTTGTACGCGCTCGCCAGATAGCGCAGCACGATGCCCTCGGTGCGCGCCAGCTCGTAGAAGGACGTGAACTCCGTGAAGGACAGCGCCCGTTCGTACATGTCGCGGATCACGGACTTCGGCGACACCGGGTGGTCGCCGACCCACGGGTGGGACTTGCGGTAGACGTTGTACGCGTGCCAGAGCAGCTCTTCGAGCGGCTTCGGGTACGAGATCTCCTGGAGCCGCTCCATGCGCTCCTCGTACTCGACCCCGTCGGCCTTCATCGCGCCGACCGCCTCGCCGCGCGCCTTGTTCTGCTGCGCGGCCAGGATCTGGCGCGGGTCGTCGAGGGTCGACTCGACGACCGACACCATGTCCAGGGCGTACGAGGGGGATTCCGGGTCGAGCAGGTCGAACGCGGCCAGCGCGAACGTCGACAGCGGCTGGTTGAGCGCGAAGTCCTGCTGGAGGTCGACGGTCAGGCGGATCGTGCGGCCCTCGGCGTCCGGCGTCTCCAGCCGCTCCACGACGCCGCCGTCGAGGAGCGAGCGGTAGATCGCGATGGCCCGGCGGATGTGCCGCAGTTGCGCCTTGCGCGGCTCGTGGTTGTCCTCCAGGAGCTTGCGCATCGCCTCGAAGGCGTCGCCCGGGCGGGCGATCACCGAGAGCAGCATGGTGTGGGTGACCCGGAAGCGGGAGGTCAGCGGCTCCGGCTCGGAGGCGATCAGCTTCTCGAAGGTGTTCTCGGTCCAGCCGACGAAGCCCTCCGGGGCCTTCTTCCTGACCACCTTGCGGCGCTTCTTCGGGTCGTCACCGGCCTTGGCGAGCGCCTTCTCGTTCTCGATGACGTGCTCGGGCGCCTGGGCCACCACGAATCCGGCGGTGTCGAAGCCGGCCCGGCCCGCCCGGCCCGCGATCTGGTGGAACTCACGGGCCCGCAGCGTGCGCACCCGGGTGCCGTCGTACTTGGTCAGGGCCGTGAACAGCACCGTGCGGATGGGCACGTTGACGCCGACGCCGAGGGTGTCCGTGCCGCAGATCACCTTCAGCAGACCGGCCTGCGCCAGCTTCTCCACCAGCCGCCGGTACTTCGGCAGCATGCCGGCGTGGTGCACGCCGATGCCGTGCCGGACGTAGCGGGAGAGGTTCTTGCCGAACTTGGTGGTGAACCGGAAGTTGCCGATCATCTCGGCGATGGCGTCCTTCTCCTCGCGCGAGCACATGTTGATGCTCATCAGCGACTGCGCCCGCTCCACCGCCTGCGCCTGCGTGAAGTGGACGATGTAGACCGGTGCCTGCTTGGTCTGGAGGAGTTCGGTGAGGGTGTCGGTGATCGGGGTCAGCCGGTACTCGTACGACAGCGGCACGGGCCGGGTCGCCGAGCGGACCACCGCCGTCGGCCGGCCGGTGCGCCGGGTGAGGTCCTTCTCGAACATCGACACGTCGCCGAGCGTGGCCGACATCAGGACGAACTGGGCCTGCGGGAGTTCCAGGAGCGGGATCTGCCAGGCCCAGCCGCGGTCCGGCTCCGCGTAGAAGTGGAACTCGTCCATGACGACCTGGCCGATGTCGGCGTCCTTGCCGTCGCGCAGCGCGATCGAGGCGAGGACCTCGGCGGTGCAGCAGATGACGGGCGCGTCGGCGTTCACGGAGGCGTCGCCGGTGAGCATGCCGACGTTCTCGGTGCCGAAGATCTTGCACAGGTCGAAGAACTTCTCCGACACCAGCGCCTTGATCGGCGCGGTGTAGAAGGTCACCTGGTCATTGGCCAGGGCCGTGAAGTGCGCCCCCGCGGCGACCAGCGACTTCCCGGAGCCGGTCGGGGTGGAGAGGATCACATTGGCCCCGGAGACCACCTCGATCAGCGCCTCCTCCTGGGCCGGGTAGAGCGTGATGCCCCGCTCCTCGGCCCATGAGGAGAATGCCTCGAAGAGGGCGTCGGGGTCGGCGGTCGGCGGCATCTGATCGATAAGGGTCACGCCCCCATCTTGCCTGGATTCCGCCCGGAGGAGGGAACCGGCCGACGGAACCAAGATCACGGAAGGATAGGCTGGTCCGTCGACCGGCGCCGGGCCGGTCGGCCGACCGGCCGTCAACTGGACGCCGGCGCGCGAGGAACGGGGCGGAACGACCATGATGGGACCGGCGCACTCGCTGTCGGGAGCGGCGGCCTGGCTCGGGGTGGGGGCGGCCGCGGCGGCGCTCGACCGCCCGATGCCCTGGCCGGTTCTGGTCGTCGGCGCGCTCCTGTGCGCGGGGGCCGCCCTCGCGCCCGACCTCGACCACAGGTCGGCGACGATCTCGCGCGCCTTCGGCCCGATCTCGCGGGGCCTGTGCGGGATCGTCGACACACTGTCGTACGCCGTCTACAAGGCCACCCGCTCCGCCGCCGACCCGCGCAGGTCCGGCGGCCACCGCACCCTCACCCACACCTGGGTGTGGGCGGTCCTGATCGGGGCCGGCTGCTCGGTGGCCGCGGTCACCGGCGGCCGCTGGGCGGTCCTGGCGATCCTCTTCGTCCACCTGGTCCTCGCGGTCGAGGGCCTGCTGTGGCGGGCCGCGCGGATGTCCAGCGACGTCCTGGTCTGGCTGCTCGGCGCGACCAGCGCCTGGATCCTCGCGGGCGTCCTCGACCAGCCGGGCAACGGGTCGGACTGGCTCTTCACCGGCCCCGGCCAGGAGTACCTGTGGCTCGGTCTCCCCGTCGTCCTCGGCGCCCTCGTCCACGACATCGGCGACGCCCTGACGGTCTCCGGCTGCCCGATCCTCTGGCCCATCCCGGTGGGCCGCAAGCGCTGGTACCCGGTCGGCCCGCCCAAGGGCCTGCGCTTCCGCGCCGGAAGCTGGGTCGAGCTGAAGGTCCTCATGCCGGCCTTCATGCTCCTCGGCGGCGTCGGCGGGGCCTCGGCGCTCGGCTTTCTGTAGGCCCGCTACCGGGCCGGGATCCAGCACCCGGCAGCCGGGCGGCCCACCCGTGCCGAGCGTCGGACCGGCGCCCGCCTCCCGGCTACCGGCCGGGGGCGGATCCGGGCCGGCCCGGTCCGCGCGACGGCAGGGTCTGCCGGTAGACGACGCTCGTCGTCGTGCTGCCGAAGCCCGCCAGCTCGTCCATGAGCGTCTCCAGGTGCTCCATGGACGTCGCGGCCACCTTCAGGGTGTAGCAGTCGTCGCCCGTGGTACGCAGGCACTCCAAGATCTCCCTGCGCTCGGCGAGCAGGCGCCGCAGCGGCTCGTGCCGGTTGCCCGGGTACTTGAGCCGGACGAGGGCGAGCACCGGATAGCCGACCTTCGTCAGGTCGACCACGGCGTGATAGCCGCTGATGACGCCCGCCGCCTCCAACTGGCGCACCCGCTCGGTGGTCGCCGACGGGCTGAGACTCACCCGCCGCCCCAGCTCGCTGATCGAGATCCGGGCCTCCTGCTGCAGTTGCTCGATGATCGCCCAGTCCACGGCGTCGAGATTCACGGTCATGCGCCGACACTACCGGGAAAGTCGCGGCGATCAGCCCTTATCGCAGGGAAGATCCTCTTCAATCGGCACTGATCACGGGGATAGCCTCCGGTCATGCGAATCGGCGTGAACGTACCGAACTTCGGCCCCGGGACGGACCCCGGCGTCCTGCGCGACTGGGCCCTCACGGTGGAGGCGCTCGGCTACGACCTGCTCATGGTGTCGGACCACGTGGCCGTCACCCCCGACGTCGCCGAGCGGTACCCGGAGCCGTTCCACGAAGCGTTCACCACGCTCTCCTGGCTCGCCGGCCTCACCACGCGTATACGGCTCGGCAGCACCGTAGTGGTACTGCCGTACCGGCATCCGCTGCTCGTGGCACGGACGGCCGCCACTCTCGACCGGCTCAGCGGCGGCCGGCTGGTGCTCGGGGTGGGCGTCGGCTGGGCGCGCCAGGAGTTCGAGGCGCTCGACGTGCCCTTCTCCGCGCGAGGCCGCCTCACCGACGACGCCCTGTGCGCCCTGCGCCGGGCATGGCGGACGGACGCCGGGGCGGGCGCCGTGCCGATCTGGGTGGGGGGCAACAGCGAGGCGGGCATCCGCCGCGCCGTCCGCTTCGGCGACGCCTGGCACCCGCTGCGGGGCACGCTCGACTGGATGCGCTCGGTCGTGACCCGGTACGAGCTGCCCGGCTTCGCGCCCCGCATCGCCCTGCGGCGGACCGGCACACCGGTCGACGCACCCGACCGCCCCGCCGGCGTCGGCACCCTCGAACAGATCCTGGACGACCTCGACCGGCTCGAGGGGCTCGGCGCCCACACCGTCGTACTCGACCCGTACCACGGCGACCCGGACGAGACCCGCAGACCCGAGCATGCCTGGCGGACTCTCACCGCCCTGGCCGACCACCGGAGGACAGCACCGTGATCACCCCCGCCGACGAGAGGCTGCTGCGCCGCGCGATCGAGATCGCCGCGCACGCCGTCACCCTGGGCGACGCGCCCTACGGCTCCCTGCTGGCCGGGCCCGACGGCACCGTCCTCGCCGAGGCCCACAACACCGTCCGGCGCGACGACGACATCACCGCCCACCCCGAACTGAAGCTGGCCCGGTGGGCGGCCCGCGAACTCGACCCCGACACGGCCGCGGACACCACGATGTACACGAGCTGTGAGCCCTGCGGCATGTGCGCCGGCGCCCTCGTCCGTTCCGGTCTCGGCCGCGTCGTCCACGCGCTGTCCACCGCTCAACTCGTCGCCCTCAACCCCGGGTCGGGAGCCTGGCCCACGGTACGGCAGGACGGCCCGGCCCTGTTCGACGCGGCCCGCGCACCGATCGAGTCCTACTACCGGGCCTGAACCGGCGCGGGCGGGCCGCTGCCGCCCCGTCCTCGCTACCCGTGCCAGGAGCGCCACAGCGCCGCGTACGCCCCGTCCGCCGCCACCAGCTCGTCGTGGCTGCCCAGCTCGCCGATCCGGCCGTCCTCGACCACCGCGATCAGGTCGGCGTCATGGGCCGTGTGCAGGCGGTGGGCGATGGCGATCACCGTGCGGCCGTCCAGGACGCGGGCCAGGGAACGCTCCAGATGGCGGGCCGCGCGCGGGTCCAGGAGCGAGGTGGCCTCGTCGAGGACCAGGGTGTGCGGGTCGGCAAGGACGAGCCGGGCCAGCGCGATCTGCTGGGCCTGCGCCGGGGTCAGGGCCAGTCCGCCCGAGCCGACCTCGCTGTCCAGGCCCTCGGCCAGGGCGCGCGCCCAGGTGTCGGCGTCGACGGCCTCCAGGGCCGCCCACAGCTCGGCGTCCCCGGCGCCCGCCCGGGCGAGCAGCAGGTTGTCGCGGAGCGAGCCGACGAAGACATGGTGTTCCTGGTTGACCAGGGCGACGTGCTCGCGCACCCGCTCGGCCGGCATCCGGGCCAGCTCCGCCGCACCGAGGGTGACGGTCCCGGAACGCGGGGCGTAGATGCCGGCGAGCAGCCGGCCCAGCGTCGACTTCCCGGCGCCGGACGGCCCGACCAGCGCGATCCGGGTGCCCGGGGCCACGTCCAGCGACACCCGGTGCAGCACGTCGACGCCCTCCCGGTAGCCGAAGCGCACCTCGTCGGCCCGCACCGCCCGCCCCTCGGGCCGCACGTCCGGATCACCGGCCCCGGGCTCGATGTCCCGCACGCCGACGAGCCGGCCCAGCGACACCTGGGCCACCTGGAGCTCGTCGTACCAGCGCAGGACGATCCCGATGGGGTCGACCAGCATCTGGGCGAGCAGCGCGCCCGTGGTCAGTTCACCCACGTCCATCCAGCCCTGGAACACGAAGGCCCCACCGACCAGCAGCACGGAGGCGATCACGACGGTGTGGGTGAGGGTGATCACCGGGAACAGCACCGAGCGCAGGAAGAGGGTGTATCGCTCCCACGCGGTCCAATCGGCGATCCGCCGGTCCGACAGCTCGATCCGGCGCGGGCCGAGGCGGTGCGCCTCGACCGTGCGGCCCGCGTCCACCGTCTCGGCGAGGGCGGCGGCCACCGCCGCGTACCCCGCCGCCTCCGAGCGGTACGCCGAGGGCGCCCGCCGGAAGTACCAGCGGCAGCCCGCGATCAGCAGCGGCGCGGCGAGCAGCAGCGCGAGCGCCAGCGGCGGCGCCACCACCGCGATGCCGCCGACGAGCAGCGCCGCCCACACCACGCCGATGACGAGCTGCGGCACCGCCTCGCGCATGGCGTTGGCCAGCCGGTCGACGTCCGTGGTGATCCGCGAGAGCAGATCGCCCGTCCCGGCCCGCTCCAGGACGCCCGGCGGCAGGCGCACCGAGCGCACCAGGAAGTCCTCGCGCAGATCGGCCAGCATCTCCTCGCCGAGGACCGCGCCGCGCAGCCGTACCAGCCGGACGAACACCGTCTGCACCAGGAGCGCGACGACGAACAGGGCGGCCGTGCGCCCCGGATGGAGCTCCCGGACGCCCGCCGTGAGGTCGTCGACGAGCGAGCCGAGGAGGTAGGGACCGGCCATCGAGGCGGTCACGGCGACGCCGTTGACGACGACGAGCGCCGCGAACGCGCCCCGGTGGCGGCGCAGCAGCCCGCGGACGTACGCCCGGACCGTCGCCGGGGTGCCGACCGGCAGGGTCGTCGCCGACCGCGGGGCGGCCGGGTCGTGGGCGGGCGGTGCCAGGCCGATCATGCCGATTCCCCTTCCAGTTCGCCCTGCCACTCTTCGTCCAGCTCGTCGGACCCGTCGCCGGGCCGCGCCCGCCCGGCGTTCCCGCGCGCGAGCTCCTCGTCGGTCTCGCGGGTGACGACCGCCCGGTAGCGGGGCTCACGGGCGAGCAGCTCGCGATGGGTGCCGACCGCGACCGCCGCACCGCCGTCGACGAGGACGACCCGGTCGGCCAGGTCGAGCAACAGCGGCGAGGAGGCCAGCACCACCGTCGTCCGCCCGGCCCGCAGCCGCTTGACGCCGGCCGCCACCCGGGCCTCGGTGTGCGAGTCCACCGCCGAGGTCGGCTCGTCGAGGACGAGGACCTCCGGGTCGGTCACCAGGGAGCGGGCCAGGGCGAGCCGCTGGCGCTGGCCGCCGGAGAGCGACCGGCCCCGCTCGGTGATCCGGGTCCGCATCGGATCGCCGCCGGTGTCCACGGACGCCTGGGCGAGGGCGTCGAGCACGTCCCCGCACCGGGCCGCCTCCAGCGCCCCGGCCGCCGTGACCCCGCCGGAGGACGGCACGTCGAGCAGCTCCGCCAGGGTGCCCGACAGCAGTACCGGGTCCTTGTCCTGTACGAGCACGGCGGTACGGGCGGTGTCGAGCGGCAGCTCGTCGAGCGGGACACCGCCGAGCAGCACCGAGGAGTGCTCCTCGCCCGGGTCGGCGGGATGGCCGCCGAGCCGGTCCGCGAGCCGCCCGGCCGCGTCCGGGTCGCCGCACACCACGGCCGTGAAGCGCCCGGCCGGGGCGAGCACCCCGGTCACCGGGTCGTAGAGGTCACCGCCCGGCGGCACCTCCCGCGCGGCGCCGTCCGCCGGCGTCGTCGTCCGGGCCAGGGCGAGCACCCGCGCGGTGCGCTTCGCGGAGGGCCGCGAGAAGGAGTACGCCATCGCGATCTCCTCGAAGGCGCGCAGCGGATGGTGGGTGAGCGCCACCGCCCCGTAGACCGTGACCAGTTCGCCGACCGTGATCCGCCCGTCGAGCGCCAGCCGCGCCCCGTACACGACGACGCCGAGGAGCAGCAGGCCCGGCAGCAGCACCTGGATCGCCGCGATCAGCGCCCACATCCGGGCGCTGCGGACGGCCGCGCGGCGGACCTCCTGGGAGGCGGCCCGGTAGCGGCCGAGGAACAGCTCCTCGCCGCCGATGCCGCGCAGGACGCGCAGCCCGGCGACGGTGTCGGAGGCCAGTTCGGTGGCCCGGCCGGCCTTCTCGCGCTGCTCGTCGGCCCGGCGGGTGGCGCGGGGCAGCAGCGGCAGCGCGGCGAGGGCGAGGACGGGGACGGCCAGCGCGACGACCGGGCCCAGGTCGGGCTGGTAGAGCACGAGCCCGACGCAGACGAGGACGAGGGCGACGGCGGCCGAGGCGAAACGGGAGACCGCCTCCACGAACCAGCCGATCTTCTCCACGTCACCGGTCGAGACGGCGACGACCTCGCCCGCGGCGACCCGCCGGGTCAGCACGGAGCCGAGCTCGGCGGTCTTGCGCGACAGCAGTTGCTGCACCCGGGCGGCGGCCGTGATCCAGTTGGTGACGGCCACCCGGTGCACCATGGTGTCGCCGGCCGCGATGGCCAGACCGAAGGCGACGAGCAGACCGATGCCGAGACCGAGCCGGCCCCCGTCGCGGTCCACGACGGCCTGTACGGCGAGGCCGACGCCCAGCGGCAGCCCGGCGATGCCCAGGTGCAGCAGCAGGCCCCACAGCAGGCAGCGCACCTGCCCGCCGAGCTGGCGCCGGCCGAGCCAGAGGAGGAACCGGGAGCCCGAACGGACGTCGGGTTCCCCCGGGTCGGCGTACGGAAGGTCACGAATCTGCATGGCGCCCCAAGCGCTGTCGGCCGGCGCCCTGACGACGGGCACGGCCGGTCCTGTGATGTCTCGCGTGAAATCTGTCCCTGCTCGGCCCGGACCGGTCAAGGCTCGCTCCGCCGGACCTCCGTCGGCAAACGATTTTCCGGCAACTCCGAGCACTTCGGGCCAAGCCGGCCCCCCGCCCTCTGGACCGCGCCCGCGGGAGCGCGCTTCACTCACGACCCATGAGACAACGGAAGATCATGAGCATGATCAGCGGCCTCACCCTGGCCGCCGGACTCCTGCTCGCCGCCCCCGCGGCCCATGCGGACGAGACCCCGGCCACCCCGCCGGCCGAGTTCACCACCGACTGGCACGACCCGCTCACCGCCGCACCCCCGATCACCACCCCGGGCACCCGGACCTGCGAAGTGACCCTCGCCGAGGAGCAGTTCCGGGATTTCACCCCGTACCGCGGCAGCTACACCCCGCCCGAGGAGTGCGGCGACGGCCGCTGGAACAAGGTGGTGCTGCGCCTGGACGGCACGGTGAAGGGCCGTCAGTACGACCGGCTCGGCCACCTCAGCCTCGGCGGCGTCGAGATCTTCCGCACCTCCACGCCCCAGCCCTCGCCCGACGGCATCGCCTGGTCCGTCGAGAAGGACGTCACCGCCTACCGCGACGTCCTCAGCCGCCCCCAGCCGGTCGAGATGCTCATCGGCAACGTCGTGAACGAGACCTACACCGGTGTCATCGACGTCCGCGTCACCCTCACCTTCCACACGGCGCAGGGCCGGGTGAAACCCGCGGCCGGCACCCCCGACCGGGTCCTCCCGCTCACCACCGGCACCCTGACCACCCCGCGCAACACCGAACGCCTCCTCGCCGAGGTGTACGCCACCGGCTCGGGCGGCGGCTGCGAGGAGTACTGGTACCTCACCGTCCCCGACGCGGCCCCCTACTCCTGCAAGGCCGGCGAAGGCCCGTACCGCGAGGTGCGGATCTCCGTCGACGGACGGCTCGCCGGCATCGCCGCACCCTTCCCGACCGTCTGGACCGGCGGCTGGTCCAACCCCTTCCTCTGGTACGTCACCCCCGCGCCGCGCGCCTTCGACGTCCAGCCGATCGTCTACGACCTCACCCCCTTCGCCGCGCTCCTCAACGACGGGCGGCCGCACCGCGTCGAGGTGAGCGTCGCCGGCGTGCCCGCCGGGCAGACCGGCTGGAGCACCCCCACCAACATCCTGCTCTGGCAGGACGAGGGCCGCGCCGTGGTCACCGGCGGCCTCGACCGGCACGAGGAGTCGGCGCCGCGCAACTCCTCGTCGTACACCGCCGGTTCGCCCCACCGGCTGGACACCGAGGGCGGTCACCGGCTGACCGTCGCCGGCCATCTGAACACCTCGCACGGGCGCGTCGACACCACCGTCACCCGCGTGCTCGACCACCGCTCCACGCACCGCTGGGGCGAGGGCGAGAACCCGGACGCGCTCACCGCGGCCTGGACCGACGACGAGACGGTCACCACCGGCCGGACCACCACCCGCACCCACCGCACGTACACCATGGACGGCGAGACCACCGTCGGCGCCGGCGACCGGCTGCGGACCGTGCTCACCCTCGGCGACCGGGCCCGCACCAGCGTCGTACGGGGCGGCCGCACCCTGTCGTGGTCCGTCCTCGACGACACCTACCGCGGTGACGCCACCTACACCACCGGCGTCCCGCGCGACCAGCGCCACGCGGTCGGCACCAGCTCCGAGCGCTACCGCAGTCACGGCTCCGGCGGCTGCTACGACCGTTCCCTGAAGATCGTCCAGGGCACCCTGGTCGAGGACCTGCGGCGCTGCTGAAAGCCGTGATGTCCGGGCCCCGCGCGGGGGCCCGGACACCCTGCGGACCGGGGTCTCGGGCTCGGCGGCTCAGGCGGGTCTGGCCGAGTCCACCCCCGAGCGGGCCCTGCGCCACTCGCCGCGCGTGAAGTCGGGGATGGGCTGCGGGGCGCCGCCCGCCTTGATGGAGGCGTGGCTCAGCGGCACGGGAGCGGTCCAGGTCGCCGCGTCGTACACGTCGAAGTCCGGGACGAGCCCCAGCCGCATGCACTGCGTCAGCCGGAACACCATGATGTAGTCCATGCCGCCGTGCCCGCCGGGCGGGTTGGCGTGCTCCTTCCACAGCCAGTGGTCGAACTCGCCCGCGTACGCGCCGAAGTCGCCCCACTGGTGGCCCTTGTGGTCCGGCTCCAGATAGATCCGGGCCGGATAGTCCTCGAAGACGCCCTTGGTGCCGCCCAGGCTGTTGATCCGGCTGTACGGGTGCGGGGTGGACACGTCGTGCTCCAGCCGGATCACCCGCCCCTTGGCCGTCTTGACCAGACTGATCGTCCGGTCGCTCTCGATGTACGACTCCTTCCAGCTCGGGTCGTTCTTCGGCATGTGGGCCGCCCGGTACTCGGCCAGGCCCAGCGCGGGCGTACCGAGGCTGGCGATGCTGACGGCCCGGTCCCCGGTTCACGTCCATGTAGTTGGCGACCGGACCGAAGCCGTGGTTCGGGTAGAGGTCGCCGCGCAGCCTGGTGTGCCAGAGCCGGCGCCACGGGCCCTCGTAGTACGTCGGCGAGAACATCAGCTCCCGCAGGTCGTGGTTGTACGCCCCGGCGCCGTGCAGGAGTTCACCGAACTTCCCGGCGTGCGCCATGCGCAGCACCCGCATCTCGTTGCGCCCGTAACAGCAGTTCTCCAGTTGCATGCAGTGCCGCCGGGTCTGCTCGGACACGTCGACGAGCTCCCAGAGGTGGTCCAGACGCATCGCGACCGGACACTCGACGCCGACGTGCTTGCCGTGCAGCATCGCCTGCTTCGCCTGCTCGAAGTGGAGGTCCCAGGGCGTGGCCACGTGGACGAAGTCGACGTCCGTGCGCTCGTACAGCCGCAGATAGTCCTCGGGGCCGCTCGCGTACACGGCGGGGGAGGGCTGACCCGCGGCGACGACCTGGGCGGCGGCCCGCTCGGCCTTCTCCTTCACCGGGTCGCAGACGGCGACCACCCGGACGCCGGGCAGGGCGAGATAGAGGCCGAGCATGCCGGCGCCGCGGTTGCCGAGACCGACCAGGGCGACCCGGACGGTGGAGCGGCCCTCGAACGGGACACCGGCCATGGTCGCGCCCCGGCGGGGCGGGGTCGCGAGGGTCTCCTCGGACGCGGGCGCCCCGGCCGGTGCCGCCGCCTCGGCGGAGCCCGTACCCAGGGCACCGAGCCCGAGTCCCGCGCCGGCCGCACCGGTGGTTCTGAGCACGGAGCGGCGGCTGGGGCGCGGGGGAGTGCTGTCGTTCATCGAACCTCCGATTGCGGTGCGTGCAGGGTGGGTTCATGAATCCCGAACAGGACCTTGGCCGCTGTTGCTCCTGATGTGCAAGGGCGCCGTTTGGACTTGTGCGCAGGGGTGGTTGGACTCTTCTCCTCCGGTTACCGGCCGGCGAGGGCGGCGGCGCGGGTCACGGCCGGGTGGCGCGCTCCAGCTCCAGCAGGGCCGAGCGGTACGGGCGGCCGGTCGCCCGCTCCATGCCGATCTCGCACATGCGGTTGGCGGAGAGGTGCGCGTCGAACGGCCGGGCCGTCACCTCCGCCGCCTCCCGGGCGGTGGCCGAGGCCGTCAGCTCCGGGTGCAGCATGCCGCGGTCGCCGGCGAACGCGCAGCAGCCCGCGTCGAGCGGCACGACGACCTCCTCCGCGCAGGCCCCCGCGAGCGCGGTCAGCCGGTCCTCGTCCCCCAGGTGCCGCATGGAACAGGTGGGATGGACCACCGCCGAGGCCACCCGGTGGCGCACGTCGAGCCGGGGCAGCAGCTCGTCCGCCGCCCACACGAGCGAGTCGACCACCGTCAGCGCCGCGTGCAACTCCCGGTTGTCGTCGGTGAGATACGGCACCACCTCCCGGGCGATGCCCAGCGTGCAGGAGGAGGCGTCCACGACCAGGGGCAGCGTGCCGCCGGCGGTCCAGCCCCAGGCGGCCGCCACGATCCGGTTGGCCATCACCTCGTTGCCGCGCGCGTAGCCCTTGGAGTGCCAGATCGTCGCGCAGCACGTGCCGGCCACGTCCTCCGGGATCCACACCGGCCGCCCGGCCCGCGCGGACAGCGCCACCACCGCCTCGGGCAGCGAGGGGCCGGGGTGGCCCGCCGGATCGCCGAAGATCCGGTTCACACAGGCCGGGTAGTAGACGGCGACGGCGGCCGGCCGGTGGGTGCGGGGCAGCCGGCGGGCCGCGGCGCCCGGGATCTCGGGCAGCCACTCCGGTACGAGGTCGGGGCGGACGGCCCGGCGCGCGAGGCCGGTCGCCGACTCCAGGAACCGGTCGCCGATCCGCTCGGCGGCGGCCACGGCGAGCCGCGCGGAGGTCTCCACGGCGCGGAAGTTCCGCGCGGCCAGCGCGGCGATCCGCTCCTCGCGCGCGGAGTGCCGGGCGTGCCGGAAGCCCTTCATCAGGGCGCCGGTGTCGATGCCGACCGGGCAGGCCAGCGCGCAGGTCGCGTCCCCGGCGCAGGTGTCGACCGCGTCGTAGCCGTACGACTCCAGGAGGCTCGTCTCGACCGGCGCGCCGTCCGCCTGCCGCATCATCTCCCGGCGCAGCACGATCCGCTGGCGCGGACTGGTCGTCAGGTCGTGGCTGGGGCAGGTCGGTTCGCAGAACCCGCACTCGATGCAGGGGTCGGCGATCGGCTCCACGGTGGGGATGGTCTTCAGGCCGCGCAGATGGGCCTGCGGGTCGCGGTCGAGGACGACGCGGGGGGCGAGGACGCCGTCGGGGTCGATGATCTCCTTGGTGCGCCACATCAGTTCGGTCGCCTTGGGCCCCCACTCCAGCTCCAGGAAGGGCGCGATGTTGCGGCCGGTGGCGTGCTCGCCCTTGAGGGAGCCGTCGAAGCGCTCCACGGTGAGCTTGCAGAAGTCGTCCATGAAGGACGCGTAGCGCTCGACGTCGGCCGGGTCGGCCGCGTCGAAGGCGAGCAGGAAGTGCAGGTTGCCGTGGGCGGCGTGACCGGCCACGGCGGCGTCGAAGCCGTGCCGGGCCTGGAGGTCGAGCAGCTCCGCGCAGGCTTCGGCGAGCCGGGCGGGCGGCACCGCGAAGTCCTCGGTGATCAGGGTCGTCCCGGAGGGACGGGAGCCGCCGACCGCCGTCACGAAGGCGCGGCGGGCCTTCCAGTAGCCGGCGATCGTCCCCGCGTCACGGGTGAAGGCGTTGCAGGCGTCCGCGACGGAGGGCACCGGGGCGACGAGCTCCAGTCCGGCCACCACCCGGGCCGCCGCCTCCTCGTACGCCGTCAGCGCGGCCTCGTCGGGCGCCCGGAACTCCACCAGGAGCGCCGTCGTCTCCCGGGGCAGCTCCGCCCAGTCGGCGGGTACGCCGGGGACGCGCACCGAGGCCCGCAGGGTGTTGCCGTCCATCAGCTCGACGGCCCGCGCCCCGGCCTCGGTGAAGCCGGGAACGGCGGCCGCGGCCGCCGGCAGGGAGGGGAGGAACAGCAGCGCCGTGGAGACCATGCGGTCCAGCGGGACGGTGTCGAAGACGACCTCGGAGATGAAGCCGAACGTGCCCTGGGAGCCCACCATCAGGCCGCGCAGGATCTCCGCCGGCGTGGCGCCGTCGAGGAAGGCGTCCAGGCGGTAGCCGTTGGTGTTCTTGAGCGTGTGCTTGGCGCGGATCCGGGCCGTGAGCTCCTCGTCCGCCTCGATCTCCGCCTTGACGGCCAGCAGGCCCGCGCACAGCCGGGGTTCGGCGCGGGCCAGTTCCTCGTCGGCGGCGGGGTCGGCGGTGTCGACGAGCGTGCCGCTCGGCAGCACGAAGGTGAGGGAGGCGAGGGTGCGGTAGGAGTCGCGGGTGGTGCCCGCGGTCATGCCGGAGGCGTTGTTGGCGACCACGCCGCCGAGCGTGCAGGCGATCGCGCTCGCCGGGTCGGGGCCGAGCACACGGCCGTACGGCGCCAGGGCGGCGTTCGCCCGGACGACCGTCGTGCCCGGCCGGATCCGGGCCCGGGCTCCGCCGTCGAGGACCTCGACGCCGGCCCAGTGGCGGCGCACGTCGACGAGGATGTCCTCGCCCTGCGCCTGCCCGTTGAGGCTCGTCCCGGCGGCCCGGAAGACCACCTCGCGGCCCTTGCCGTGCGCGTACGACAGGACGGCGGACACGTCGTCGACGTCCTCGGCCACCACGACCACCTGGGGCACGAACCGGTAGGGGCTCGCGTCGGAGGCGTACTTCACCAGGTCCGAGACGGTCGACAGCACCTTGTCCGGGCCGAGGAGGGCGACCAGCTCCTCCCGCAGGTGCTTCGGGGTGCCCCGGGACTGGAGGTCGGGCACCCGGTCGGGCGCCGCCCGCCGCTTCGTCCCGGCTCGCAGGGCCCGCGGGTTCGGCTCCAGTACGGGCATGGCCAGGGCTCCCCTCCGGCGCGACCGTGCCCTCGTCCCGGTGGCCCCGGTCTCAGCAGACCCGCTCCGGACCCCGGTCGACGAGGGCGGACAGCAGACCTCCGAGCACCTCGCGCTGTTCGACGGTCAGTGGGGCCAGCATGTCCTCTGCGGCGGCCCGGCGCGCGCTGCGCAGCTCCCTCAGCGTGTCGCGGCCGGCGTCGGTGAGCTCGATCCTGACCACCCGCCGGTTGGTCGGATCGGGCACCCTGCGCACCCGGCCGGCCGTCTCCAGACCGTCGACGAGGCTGGTCACCGCGCGGGGGACGACCTCGAGCCGGGCCGCGAGGTCGGCCATCCGGGGCGGCTCCTCGTAGTGCGCGACCGTGCGCAGCAGACGGGACTGCGCGGGGGTGATGCCGACCGGCTCCAGGTGGTGCTTCTGGATGCGGTGCAGCCGGCGGGTCAGGCGGAGCAGTTGCTCGGCGAGGAGGCCGTCGGGATCGGGGGTGGTCATGCGGGAACACTATCAGGACCATGTTCATTGTGAGCATAGGTAACAATGAGCTATGCTCTCATCGGTCACGCTCTCCCACCCGCGCAGGAGCCCATGCATCCGCACGACGAGTCCACCTGGACGCCACCCGCCCGCGACCCCCGGCAGCCCGAGGAGCCCGCCCAGTGGCGGCGCATCCTGCGGCTCTTCCGGCCCTACCGGGGCCGTCTCGCCGTCGTCGGCCTGCTCGTCGGCGCCTCGTCGCTGGTCACGGTCGCGTCCCCGTTCCTCCTCAAGGAGATCCTGGACACCGCGATCCCGCAGGGCCGCACGGGGCTGCTCAGCCTGCTCGCCGTCGGCATGATCCTCACCGCCGTGACCTCCGGCGTCTTCGGCGTGCTCCAGACCCTGATCTCCACCACCGTCGGCCAGCGCGTCATGCACGACCTGCGCACCGCGGTCTACGGGCGGCTCCAGAAGATGCCGCTCGCCTTCTTCACCCGCACCCGCACCGGCGAGGTCCAGTCCCGGATCGCCAACGACATCGGCGGCATGCAGGCGACGGTCACCTCGACCGCCACGTCCCTCGTGTCCAACCTGACCGCGGTCGTCGCCACCGTCGCCGCCATGCTCGCGCTGGACTGGCGGCTCACCCTCGTCTCGCTGCTCCTGCTGCCCGTCTTCGTCTGGATCAGCCGCAGGGTCGGCCGCGAGCGCAAGCGGATCACCACCCGGCGGCAGAAGCAGATGGCCGCCATGGCCGCCACCGTCACCGAGTCCCTCTCCGTCAGCGGCATCCTGCTCGGCCGCACCATGGGCCGCGCCGACTCCCTGACGAAGTCCTTCGCGGAGGAGTCCGAGCGCCTCGTCGACCTCGAAGTGCGCTCCTCCATGGCGGGCCGCTGGCGGATGTCCACCATCGGCATCGTCATGGCCGCCATGCCCGCGCTCATCTACTGGGCGGCGGGCCTCGCCCTCCAGGCCGGCGGCCCCACCGTCTCCCTCGGCACGCTGGTCGCCTTCGTCTCGCTCCAGCAGGGCCTGTTCCGGCCCGCCGTCAGCCTGCTCTCCACCGGCGTGCAGATCCAGACCTCCCTCGCCCTGTTCCAGCGGATCTTCGAGTATCTGGACCTCCCTGTCGAGATCACCGAACCGGCCGAGCCGGTGCGCCTGCCGAAGGTCTCCGGCGAGGTCGCCTTCGAGAAGGTCGGCTTCCGTTACGACGCCGAGGGCGAGGGCCGGCCCACCCTCGACGGCATCGACCTCACCGTCCCGGCCGGCGGCAGCCTCGCGGTCGTCGGCCCCACCGGCTCCGGCAAGTCCACCCTCAGTTACCTCGTGCCCCGGCTCTACGACGTCACCGACGGCCGGGTCACCCTCGACGGGGTCGACGTGCGCGACCTGGATTTCGACACCCTCGCCCGGGCCGTCGGCGTCGTCTCCCAGGAGACCTACCTCTTCCACGCCTCCGTCGCCGACAACCTGCGCTTCGCCAAGCCTGACGCCACCGACGAGGAGATCGAGGCCGCCGCCCGGGCCGCCCAGATCCACGACCACATCGCCTCCCTCCCCGAGGGCTACGACACGCTCGTCGGCGAGCGCGGCTACCGCTTCTCGGGCGGCGAGAAGCAGCGCCTCGCCATCGCCCGCACCATCCTGCGCGACCCGCCCGTGCTGATCCTCGACGAGGCGACCAGCGCGCTCGACACCCGTACCGAGCACGCCGTGCAGCGGGCCATCGACGCGCTCTCCGCCGGACGCACCACCATCACCATCGCCCACCGGCTCTCCACCGTCCGCGACGCCGACCAGATCGTCGTCCTGGAGGCGGGCCGCATAGCCGAGCGCGGCACGCACGAGGAACTGCTCGCCCTGGACGGCAGATACGCGGCACTGGTGCGCCGGGACGAACGCACGAACGTGGGAGCGGATGTTCCCCAGAACGTGTGATCGTGCCGGTTTTCATTGCCCCGCTCCCGTGGGGCGGCTGATGATGACGGTGCGCAAGCGACGGGCTGCAGACCGCGACTGCGCAGTCCCACAGCAGTTCCGCACAAGGAGAGAGCACCACCATGAACGTCATCACCGACCTGCTCGCCGGCGTCCTCCACTTCCTGGGCTGGCTCGTCTGATCCTCACGCCCGGCAGGTAGGCGGCGCCGTCGGTCCCCCGTCCCAGGGGACCGGCGGCGCCGCCGCGTGCGTGGGTCCCCGGATTCGCGGACGGACCGGGTTAGCGTGCGGCCATGTCGTATCGGTCCTGGCAGCCCGAAACCCGTCGCCGCCGGCCCCGGCTCACCGGGCGCGGCAAACTCGTCCTCCTCCTCGGCGGCGCCCTGACCGTCGCCGCCGCGCTCACGGTGTCGCTGCTGCTGGTGCTCGGCGGTGAGACCACCGAGCGGCCCGCCCCCGAGAAGCAGCGCACCCTCCTCATCCCGGAGGGCTGGCGCGGCGGTGAGGTGTACGCCGCCGTCGACCGCTCCCTCGGCCTCCCGGCCGGCACGGCCCGCAGGGTCGCCCAGGCGCCGGCCACCGGCCTCGCCCTCCCGCCCGCCGCCGGTGGCAACCCCGAGGGCTATCTCTTCCCCGCGACCTATCCGGTGCGGAAGACCACGACCCCCGAGGCCCTGCTGCGCTACATGGTCGACACCGCGGGGAAACGCTTCGGCACCGCGCGGATCGCGGAGGGGGCCCGGCGGCACGGGATGAGCGTCCACCAGACGGTCATCATCGCCAGCATCGTGCAGGCCGAGGCCGACACCCCCGAGGACATGGGCAAGGTCGCGCGGGTCGTCTACAACCGGCTCGCGAAGGGGATGCCCCTCCAGATGGACTCGACCATCAACTACGCCCTCGGGCGCGACACCGTCGACACCACCCACCAGGACACCCGCATCGACAGCCCCTACAACACCTACGAGCGCGGGGGACTGCCCCCCTCGCCCATCGGGAACCCGGGCGAGCAGGCCATGAGCGCCGCCGTCGATCCGGCGCCGGGCGACTGGCTCTACTTCGTCACCGTCCGGCCCGGAGACACCCGCTTCACCGCCGACTACTCCGAACACCTCGCCCACGTGGCCGAGTTCAACGAGCAGCGACGGGCTGCCGGGAGCCCGGGGAGCTCCTGAGCAGCGTCCTGATCCCGGCGACCGCCGCGCGGCCGGCCCGGTTCGCGCCGATCGTCGACGCCGAGGGGCCGTAGCCGACGAGGTGGACGCGCGGGTCCCGTACTGCCCGGGTCCCCTCGACGCGGATGCCGCCGCCGGGCTCGCGCAGCCGCAGCGGGGCGAGATGGTCGATCGCCGCCCGGAAGCCGGTCGCCCACAGGATCACGTCCGCGTCGACGGTCCGGCCGTCGTCCCAGGCCACGCCGGTCGGGGTGATCCGGTCGAACATCGGCAGCCGGTCCAGGATCCCGCGCGCGCGTGCGGCGCGGACGGCGTCGTTCAGCGGCAGGCCGGTGACCGACACCACGCTCCGCGGCGGCAGCCCCCGCCGCACCCGCTCCTCCACCAGGGCGACGGCGGCCCGGCCCTCGGCCTCGCCGAACGGGCCCTCGCGCCAGACCGGCTCGCGCCGGGTCACCCAGGTGGTCCCGGCGGCCACCTCGGCGATCTCCATCAGGTGCTGGGTCCCCGAAGCACCACCGCCGACCACGATCACCCGCAGGCCGGCGAAGGCGTCCGGCCCGGGGTAGCCGGCCGTGTGCAGTTGCCGGCCCCGGAAGGTCTCCTGCCCCGGGTAGCGGGGCCAGAACGGGCGGTCCCAGGTGCCGGTCGCGTTGATCAGGGCCCGGGCGGCGTAGCCGCCCTCGGAGGTCTCGACGAGCAGCCGCCCGTCCTCGCCCTCGCGGACCGCGCTCACCTCGACCGGCCGGTGCACCCGCAGGCCGAAGGCCGCCTCGTAGTCGGCGAAGTAGTCCCCGATCACCTCGGACGACGGACGGTCCGGATCGGCGCCGACGAGCTCCTTGCCGGGCAGCGCGTGCATCCCGTGGACCTTGCCGTACGTCAGCGAGGGCCAGCGGAACTGCCAGGCGCCGCCCGGCCGCGGGGCGTGGTCGAGGACCACGAAGTCCCGGTCGGGCTCCAAGCCCGTACGCCGGAGGTGGTAGGCCGCGGACAGACCGGCCTGACCGGCACCGACGACCACGACGTCCACGTCCCGTACCCCGACGCCCTGCGACCCGAAATCGTTCACGATTCCACTAACCGTGGCGGGTGCGGGCTTCTTCCCGGCTCTCCCCGGCTGCGGGGGACGGCGAGGGCACGGCAGGATGGGCTCATGTCGTTCAGCACCACGATCCTCCGCCTCACCACCGGCTCCACGGAGACCGTCACCGACCTCACCGACCGCTGCGAGGACTTCCTCAGCCGCGCCGCCGAAGGCCGAGACGGCCTCCTCAACCTCTTCGTCCCCCACGCCACCGCCGGCCTGGCCATCCTGGAGACCGGCGCCGGCAGCGACGACGACCTGCTGACCGCCCTCCACCACCTGCTCCCGGCCGACGACCGCTGGCAGCACCGGCACGGCTCCCCGGGCCACGGCCGCGACCACGTCCTCCCCGCCCTCGTCCCCCCGCACGCGACCCTCCCCGTCGTCGCGGGCCGCCTCGTCCTCGGCACCTGGCAGTCGGTCTGCCTGGTGGACACGAACAAGGACAACCCGGAGCGACAGGTGCGGCTGAGTTTCCTGGGCTGACCGGGCGGCCGGGACGCGGGCGGCCGGAACGCGGGCGGAGCCGTGCCGGGACCGGTCAGGCGCCGAGCAGGGTGCCGAGCGGGGAGAGCTGGTTGCCGGACAGGGGCAGTTGGTCGAGGGCGGGCACGCCCTCCGCGGAGGCCGGGGCCGCGGCCGGGCCTGACACCGGTGCGGCACCCTCGGCCGGTGCGGCGGCCGAGGCCGCGCCCGCGGAACCGAGGGCCACGGCCCCGGCCAGGAGCATGCCACCGATGAGCGTGGACTTCATGGGAACGCCTTCCGTAGGGAGCCACCTGACGGGCTCGTACGGCCTGGTCAACGAGCCGGCCCGGCCGGGGACACCCCGGGCCGGCCCCGGCCGGTGGCGACTATGCCCCGGGGCCGGCCGGAGCGTCAGTGCTCGCAGAGGGAGAATTCCCGCTCGTACAACTGCTCGTTGTGCTCGTCGACGAAGAACTTCCGTTCCCGCATGAGCTCCTCGCGGTACTCCTTGGCCTGTTCGAGCGTCATCGTCGAGGTGTCCGACCAGGGCTGCTGCGGCGGCACATCGGACGTCGAGACGATCCTCTCCGACGGGTCGACCAGGAAGAACGCGAGAATCTTGCGGTGTCCCGGGCGGGTGGGGTCCGCCAGGCGGAACGCGCCGACGCGGTGCTGGAGGACGTTCGGGAACGCCAGGCAGCGGCCCGCGGGAGTCGCGGCCGATCCCAGGAGCTGGTTCAGCGCGTCCTCGTTCTCCAGGCCGTAGACGTCGCGCATCCCGTTGTCGTCGTTCTGCTCGTAGTCCGGGTCGTCGACCGCCGCCCGGAAGCTCAGCCGGCTCTCGGTGATGTTCTCGCTGTCCCAGTAGTAGATGCCGGTCGAGACGATCCGCTCGTTCACCATCCCCTCGACATGCCAGGAACCGCCGGCGTACTCCGGCTTCTCCGGCGTGAGGTGCACGGTGGCGAGCTTGACGATGACCTGGAGGCGGCGGCCGCGCAGGTCGACCCGGGCCGATGCGTCCGGCGCCTCGGGCGGGGTGAAGTCCGGGGCGTCGGGCAGGACCGGCCGGCGGTTGTCCCACCAGTCGTCCTGGGCGATCTCCCACGCGCGGACGGCTTCCGCGTAGGCCGCCTCGTCACTGAAGGAGGCCCTGTCCGGATGCTCCGGCTCCGAGTCGTACCACCCGTAGGGGTCGGCCTCGATCCGAAGGGGGCGCGGGTGGCGCAGATCGGTCAGCACGTTCTCCAGCAGCGGGCGGAAACGCCCGAACAACTCCGGCAGGACGGCGGCGAGTTCGCCATGCGCCTCCGGATGGACGTTGTTGACGTAGGAACGGAAGGTGACCTCGCCGTCGTCGCTCACGTCGACGTCCGTGGGCAGCCACTGGAACCGCTCCGAGAACTCGTACGAGGAGTAGCGGTCCGTCGGGTTCCGCCACGCCCACTCGGGCGCCCCGCTCACGTCCTTCACCAGGCAGAACAGGGAGGGGTGCACCAGGTCGAGGACCTGGCCGTCGGAGCCGGGATGCCAGTCCTTCTCCGCTTCGGGCACGTCCTCCAGCACCCGCACCGCCTCGCGCAGCCGGGACCTCAGCGCCTCGTCGATCAGGGTGTCCGACTGCCACACCCCGTCGACCCCCGACACCTCGACGCCGGTGCGCTCGTCCCGCAGCGCGGCGTAATGCGCGAGCTCGGCCAGCACATAACGAATCTGCGCCTCGGTGAGCCCCTGCTCGACCGCCTCCTTCGTCCACCGGGCGACGATCTCGGCGTCGTTCCTCTTCTCGGACCACCCGGGCTTCTCCCGGATGAGCGCGCTGAGCCGCATCATCTCGAGTTCCTGCAGCGTCCGGGGTGTTGAGAGTCCTATGGAGCGGGAGGAATGAAAGGGCAGCGGGAAAGCGGACAGGCCGGTCACTTCTCTGGGGTCCTCACGGTCGGGGTGCGGTGGCGGGAAGAATACGTCAGCCCACGGACACCGCCGCCGTGGTCCCGCCGGTGCGGTGGGCGCACGCCGAGCCGCCGGGACGCTGCGCTACGTTGAAGCCGTGACCGACATCGAATTGCGCATCGACACGTCCCGGCCGCACACCGCCCGGATCTGGAACTACTGGACCGGCGGCAAGGACAACTACCCCGTCGACCGGGAGGCCGGCGACCGGATCCGTCAACTGCACCCCGGCATAGGGGAGTACGCGAAGGCGGACCGACTGTTCCTGGGGCGGGCGGTACGGCATCTGGCCGAACAGGAGGGCATCCGGCAGTTCCTGGACATCGGGACGGGCCTGCCGAGCGCCGACAACACCCACGAGGTCGCCCAGCGCGTCGCCCCCGACGCGCGGGTCGTGTACGTGGACAACGACCCGCTCGTGCTCGCGCACGCCCGCGCGCTGCTCGTCGGGACGCCCGAGGGGCGCACCGACTATCTGGACGCGGACCTGCGCGACGTCGACACGATCCTCGCCGCCGCCGCGAAGACGCTCGACCTCTCGCAGCCGGTCGCGCTCATGCTGCTCGGGGTCGTCATCTTCGTCGAGGACGACGAGGAGTCGTACGCGATCGTCCGCCGCCTCATGGACGCGCTCGCGCCCGGCAGCCACCTCGTCCTGTCCCACACGGTCACCCACCCCGACATGCCGGACGTCGACGCGGCGGTGGCGTTCTGGAACGAGCACGGCACCCCGAAGCTCACCCAGCGCACCCCCGAGGCGGTCGCCCGCTACTTCGACGGCCTGGAACTGCTGGAGCCGGGTGTGGTGTCGTGCTCGGCGTGGCGCCCGGAGACGCCGGCGCCGGACGTCGCGATGTACGCGGGCGTCGGCCGCAAGTAGCGCACGCCCACCCGGCCGGCCGGGCCCCTCGGCGTGGCCGGGGGGCCGGGTCGGCGAAGATGGGGGCGGTAGCTGTTCCCATCACGCGAGGAGCGAGGGAGATGCCCACTTCCGGGCCCGGGGCGAGACCGACGATCGCCGATGTCGCCAGCGCCGCCGGGGTGTCGCGGACGACCGTCTCCCACGCCCTCAACGGGATCGGCAAGGTCGACCCGCGCACCCGCGAGCGGGTCAAGCGGGTGGCCGCCGAGCTGGGGTACCGGCCCAACCTGCGGGCGCAGCGGCTGCGGCGCGGACAGGCCAAGGCCATCGCGCTCGCCTCCTCCATGCCGTTCGCGGTGGCGGCCGGACCCTCCCGGCTCGGCTTCTACATGGAGATCGCCGCCGCCGTCGCCGAGAGCGCCCTGCTGCACGGCTACGCCCTCGTACTGGTGCCGCCGGTGCGCTCCGGCTCGGGGCTCAACTCCGTCGACATCGACGGCGCCATCGTCGTCGAGCCCGATGTCGACGACGAGGCGGCCGCGCACCTGAGGGAGCGCGGACTGCCGTACGTGACGCTGGGCAGGCCCGTGTCGCCGGACGAGGCGGCGCCGTACGTCGATCTGCGCGGCGAACTCGTCGCGGAGAGGCTGCTCGGCCATCTGCGCGAGCAGGGCGCCGGGCGCCCGGCGCTGATCATCGGGTCCGGCGGGCGGCACTCGTCGGTCGACGCCCGCGCCGCGTACGAGCGCCTCGCCGAGGAGCACGGCTGGCCGCCGGTCGTGGTCACCGCCCCCGAGGCGGGCGGCGAGGACGCCGGCTACGAGGCGTGCGCCCGGCTGCTCGCCGAGCACCCCGGGACCGACGCCGTGTGCGCGCTGGTGGACGCCTTCGCCGTCGGCGCGGTCCGTGCCGTCCGGGACAGCGGGCGCGCCGTACCGGACGACGTCATGGTCGTCACCCGCTACGACGGCCTGCGGGCGCGGACGTGCGAGCCGCCGCTCACCGCCGTCGACCTCCACCTGGACCGGGCGGCATCCGACGCGGTCGACCTGCTCCTCGGCCGGCTGCGCGGCGAGGTGACCACCGGCGCGGTGGTCACCTCGCCCGAGCCCCGGGTGATCCCGCGTGCGTCCTCCCTGAGGATCACGCCCCGAGCATGAGCACCAGGCCGGAGACCAGCGCGAACCCCAGCACCGACAGGCGCATGCGGCGGGCGTCCAGGCGCCGGTGCACCAGCCGGCTCGCCCAGGCGCCGGCGCCGATGGCCGGCAGCAGGAGCACCGCCCAGCCCAGATCCGCCGGTTGACCCTTCCCCGTGGCGAACAACAGCCCCAACGAGGCGACTTCGCCCACGAGGAAGCAGACGGCGACGGTGGAGCGCAGCTCGGCGGGCGGCCGGTGCTGGTAGACCAGGGCGAGCGGTGGACCACCGACACCGGTGGCCGTCTCCGTCAGCCCCGTCACCGCGCCCGCCCCGATGTACGCGGCCCGGCCGGGGGTGAACGCGGGGGCCGCGAGGCTCGCCACCGCCGCCAGGACGGTGGCGGCGCCCACGAAGAGGCCGAGGCTGCGGTCCGGGATCAGCCAGAGCAGCGCAAGTCCCGCCGGGGTGGCGGCGAGCCGCGCGGCGATGATCCAGCCGGCGCCCCGCAGGTCGAGCGCGGCCCGCTCCCGCCATGCCACGTAGGCGTTCAGCGGGATCATCGCCATCAGCACGAACACGGGGAGCAGCCCCGGGTCCAGGATCCCGGCGACGGGCGCGACGATCAGCGCGAAGCCGAGGCCGCTGCTGCCCTGCACGAACGCGGCGACGGCCACGGTGACGGCGAGGACGACGAGTTCGCCCGTGCTCACGGCGCGGTGCTCCGGGCGTGCGCCGCCGTGGACGTGGGGTGGACGCGGACGACGGCCGCCTTCTCCATGACGGCCCGGGACAGTTCGGCGGCCCGCCGCACGAGGGCGGGACCGTCCCAGGTGGTCGGCATGCCGCGCCACAGGCGCAGCCCGCCCCCGACGAACACGGCGGTGATCTGGTCGCGGTTGCCGCGTCGTACGAGCTCCCACGGCAGGTCCCAGGACAGCGCGAGTTCGGGCGTGGAGACGTCGACGACGAGGAAGTCGGCGGCCAGCCCCTCGGCGATGGTGCCCGTGCGGGCTCCGAGGCCGACGGCGTCGGCGCCGCCACGGGTGGCGTGGTCGAGCCAGGTCCAGCCGGCGCCGCACGAGGAGTCGCCGCTGACCAGGCCGTACGCGATCCGCTGGGCGAACTCGGCCGCCTCGGCGAGCCGGAAGCCGTCGCCCCGGGTGCCGTCGGTGCCCAGGCCGAAGCGGATGCCCCGCTCGGCCATGGCCAGCGCGGGAGCGACGGCGTTGCCCTTCCAGGCGCTGGCGACCGGGTTGTAGCTGACGGCGGTCCCGGTGTCGGCGAGGAGGGTCAGCTCCCTGGGGGTGAGCAGGGTGGCGTGCGCGGCGAGCAGGTGCGGGCCGAGCGCGCCGAGGTGATGGAGCTGTTCGAGGGGCCGCCGCCCGTGCCGCAGCAGGGAGCGTTCCACCGCGGCCAGGTGCTCGTTGACATGGATCTGTACGGTGGCGCCCGCCTGCGCGGCGAGCCGGGCGACGCCCCGCAGGACCCCCGGGGTCGCCGCCTCGGGAATGGAGACGGCGAGGGAGGACCGGACCAGCGGGTCGCCCTCGTACCGGGCGAGGTGCTTCTCCGCGCGGTCGAGCACGGTGGCGACGTCCGTGTCCTTGCCGGCGTCGTCGCAGACGAGCCCGAGGACGCACCGGATCCCGGCGTCGCGGGCGGCCGAGGCGAGGACGTCGACGTCCACGTCGGCGCGGGTGCCGGCGTCGGTGACGGTGGTGAAGCCGCCGCGCAGCGCCTCCAGGGACGCCAACTTGGCCGCCGTATAAGCGGCTTCCTCGTCCAGCGCGCCTTCCAGCGGCACCCACACCCGCCGGAAGATCTCCGACGGTTCGCCGAAGGCGAGCGCGGAGCCGAAGCTCTGGGTGAGGTGGTGGTGGGCGTCGACGAAGCCGGGCATCAGGAGGTGGCCGGGCAGCCGGGTCGCGTCGAGGTGGGGATGGGTGCGCAGGAGGTCCTCGGCGGGGCCGACGGCCCCGAACGCGCCGTCGGCGACGACGACTCCGAAGCCCTCGGCGGGCCCTTCGGGCAGCAGGACGGCATCCGGTACGAGGAGGAGCGGGCCGGGCCGGTCGAGGGCCTCGCGGACGAGCTGGTTCATCGGTCGCCTTCCGGGCGGACGGAGGCCGGGCGTGCGGCGATGCGCGGCCTGATGTGGTGGAAGAGGATGTTGAGGACGACGGCCGTGAACGCGCCGACGGCGACGCCGCTTTCGAGGAGGATGCGGGCGTTCGGCGGGAAGCCCGCGTACACGCCCGGGATGAGGATCGGCAGCAGACCGAGCGCCAGGGCGACGGCGCAGACGAAAGTGTTGGTGTGCCGGTCGAGGTCGGAGCGGCCGAGCATCTGCACGCCGAGCACGGTGATGACCGCGAAGACGACCATGGCGGTGCCTCCGATCACCGCCGCCGGGATGACGCTGATCGCGCGGGTCACGGGGGCGAGGAAGCCGATCGCGATGAGGACCACGCCGGCGGCGGCGGTGACGTAGCGGCTGCGGACGCCGGTCACGCGGACGATGCCGATGTTCTCGCCGCTCGTCACCATCAGCGGCAGTCCGAAGAAGCCGCCGAAGAGCGAGGTGAGGGCGTCACCGCGGATGGTGCGGGGGACGGCGGTGCGCCGGTCGATCTCCTTCCCGACGGCCTCGGCGTTGATCACGGTCTGGCCGGTGGCCTCGGCCATGGAGGCGAGGCTGTAGAGCATCAGCGGCAGCGCGGCGAGCAGGTTGAACTGCGGCGAGCCGAACGGCATCAGCTCGGGGAGGCCGATCAGCCCGCCTTCCGTGGCGCGGTCGAGACCGATGTGGCCCAGTGCCGCCGCCAGCGCGGTGCCCGCCAGGAGGCCGAGCATGACGGCGAGTTGGCGGACGACGCCGGTGAACAGCAGGTAGAAGACCACGGTGAAGCCGATGGTCGCCATGCCGAGGCCGAGGTTCACCGGGTCGGCGAAGCCCGGCTCGCCGGGGCGGCCGGTGACCAGGACGGCGCCGACCTTCACCAGGTTGACGCCGACGATGACGATCATCGTGCCGATGACGAGGGCCGGGAAGAAGGCGAGCAGCCGGGAGAAGAGCGGCAGCGCGGCGAAGGTGAAGAGGGCGGTGAGCAGGACCGCGCCGGCGGCCGTGGGCAGGCCGTGCTGCTCGGCGATGGCGATGAAGAGGATGAGCGGGGCGCCGCCCGGCAGCATCACGAAGGGCAGCCGCGGCCCGAACCGCCAGGGTCCGAGCGACTGGACGAGCGACCCGACGCCGGAGAGCACGAAGGCCGCCGAGAGCAGGTTGACGGTCAGTCCGGCGTCGAGGCGGAGCGCGGCGCTCATCAGGAAGATCGCCGAGATCGGTGTGGCGGCCATGACGAGGACGTGTTGGACGCCGAAGAGCAGGATCCGGCCCAGCGGGCGCGCCTCGTCGACGGGGTGGACGCCGGGGAGAGCGTCGGGAGCGGGGGGAGGGGTGGGAGCGGCGGGGGCGGAGGGGGCGGCGAGGTCGGGGGAGTGGGTGAGGCCGGCGGGGTCGGCGGGCTCCGGTGCGGGGGGCTGGTCCGTACCGGGAGACATCTTGCGGGGACTGGACACGTTCGAGCTCCGATCGGCGTTCGACACGTTCGGGTTCAGCCGCGATCCGGCCCTGGACGGGGAGCCAAAGCGAGTGGCCAAATCGATTTGGCCGCCAGTATGTGAGGGCGCCTCATGGCCGTCAAGGGGTGGGCCTGCTCGACCCTCCGCGGGGAGGTCTCGCGGGCGGCAACGAAATCCGCATCCGGCGTGCTCCGCGGCCATCGATTCCTAAGTTACCGAGGCGTTTTACTTAAAAAACCATGCCGCTCTTCTTGCGTTGCGGCCCGTCCGTCCGCAAAGATCTGTCTCCGGCCCGGGCCGTTCGCCCCGGCCTCCCCACGCCTCCCTGTCTGGACGCCTGGCCGCGCACCGGTAACCCCGTGCCGCCAGCCGGTGAACCGCCCGATCCGCGCGGCCGCCCGGACCCCTCCTTCGAGGCGCTCCCGCGCGACGTGGCGTCGCGCCCCTCTCCCCACCTCTCATTCACCTACCTCACGTTCACCTACTTCAAGGCAAGGCAGAGATGGCACCACTGGCCTCGCGGCGACGACCCGCCACCACCCCGCACCCGGTGGATGAGGTACTTCCGCTCCCCGCCCTCGCGCTCTACGGATTCCAGCACGTCCTGGCGTTCTACGCCGGTGCGGTGCTCGTCCCGGTGATCCTGGGCACCAGCCTCGGCCTCTCGCGGCAGGAACTCGTCTACCTCATCAACGCGGACCTGGTCACCGCGGGCATCGCCACCATCATCCAGGCGTGGGGCTTCTGGCGGATCGGAGCACGACTGCCGCTCGTCCAGGGCGCCACCTTCACCGCCGTCTCCCCGATGATCGCCATCGGCCAGGGCGCGGGCGGCGGCACCGCCGGCCTCCTCGTCGTGTACGGCGCCGTCATCACGGGCGGCGTCGCCGCCTTCCTCTTCGCCCCCTTCGCCGCCCGGCTCACCGCGTACTTCCCTCCGATCGTCACCGGCACCCTGCTCACGGTCATCGGCATCGTGCTCATCCCCGTGGCGCTGGAGAACGTCGGCGGCGGCTCGGCCCTGGTCGACGGCCCCCACTACGGGGACCCGGTCAACCTCGCCTACGCGGGCGGAACCCTCGGCTTCATCCTGCTGGTCATCCGGTTCGGCGGGCCGTTCCTGCGCAGCATCGCCGTCCTGCTCGGGCTGGTGGGCGGCACCGCGGCCGCCTGGCTGCTCGGCGACACCGACCTCGGGGCGGTCGACCAGGCCGACTGGCTCGGCGTCAGCAGCCCCTTCCACTACGGGCTGCCGCACTTCTCGCTCTTCCCGATGCTGGCCATGGTCGTCGTCATGCTCATCACCATGGTGGAGACCACCGGAGACGTGTACGCCATGGGCGAGATCACCGGGCGGGAGGTCGACGGCGAGACGGTCGGCCGCGCGCTGCGGGCCGACGGCCTGGCCACCGCCCTCGGCGGGGTGTTCAACTCCTTCCCGTACGTGGCCTTCGCCGAGAACATCGGTCTGGTCCGGATCTCCCGCGTGACCAGCCGGTTCGTCGTGGTCGCGGCCGGCGTCTTCATGATCCTCCTCGGCCTGGTGCCGAAGGCGGGCGCCGTGGTGGCCTCCGTCCCGCACCCCGTCCTCGGCGCGGCGGCCGTCGCGATGTTCGGCATGGTCGCCACCGTCGGCATCCAGATCCTCGGCCGGGTCGACCTCCGGGAGGAACGCAACGCCATCATCCTGGCCGTCAGCCTCGGCGCCGCCATGCTCCCGACGACCGTCGCGCCCTTCTTCGAGCGCATGCCCACCGAGGTGCGCGCCGTCCTCGGCAGCGGCATCACCCTCGGCACGCTGACGGCGGTCCTGCTGAACCTGTTCTTCCACGTCTTCGAGAGCCGCCGCAAGCGGGAGGACATCGACTGGGACAGCCTGGCCCACGACGACGGGACGGGGCCGCAGGCCCGCACGGCCCGCTGACCCCGCCCCCGCCGCGCGGAGGCCGTCGCTCCGCGCAGCCGCCCACCGAGGTGATCCGCACGTGTCCTCCCACCCGCCGTTCTCACCCGTCCAGGCCCGGGCCGCCCGCCTCCGCATCGGCCTGACCCCCGAACAGGCCGTGGCCGCCATGGCGCAGCTCGGTCTCCACCGTCCGGTGCAGGCCCTCCTCGCCTGGGAGTCCGGGGCGCTGCCGCCGTCGGAGACCGAGCTCTTCGCGCTGGCCGACGCACTGTGGTGCCCGGTCCCCGTGCTCATGGACCTGACTCCGCGCTCGCTCCGCGAGCACCGACTCGCCCGGCAGTTCACCGCCGAGCGGCTGGCCCGGCGCATCGGCATGGACCCGCACGACTACGCCCGCGCCGAGAGCGAGCACCGCTGGCGCGGCACCGACCGGCAGACGATGCTGCTCGCGGACGCCCTGGGCCTCGAATCGGAGGAACTCCTCGGCGTCATCGGCCGGGCCGGCGCCCTCGACGGCCTCCTCCGGCAGGCCGTCGAAGGGCGGTGGAAACAGCACACCGGCCCGCTCGCGCGGCTCGTCGGCGCACCCGAGCGGACGGTGGCGCGGGCGCTGCGCACCCTGCACCAGGAGTACGCCCGCTTCAACGAGCGCTACATGGGCCATCTCGTCGCCCGCAGCGACCAGGCCCGGCTGAAGGAGATCGCCGCGGAACGGACCGAGTGGCTGAACGCGCTCCCGGACCGTTTCCTCCGTCTCGTCGGTCACGACGCACCGCATTGACATCGGCGGTGCGTCAATCGTGGTGATCTTGGTGTTGGTCTCGGCGTGCCACGCGATGCGAAGCTGAACCCCGGCCCGACCAGGGGCGATCGGCGCGTGAGCGAGAGGCAGTCTCCATGGACATCTTCACGACGGAGAACGGTGCGGTCCGAGGGTTCCGGGCCGCCGACGACGTCGTCGCCGTCCTCGGCATCCCGTACGCCGCCCCGCCCTTCGGCCCGAACCGCTTCCGGGAGCCCCGCCCGGCGGCGGCGTGGACCGGAGTGCGGGACGGCACGCTCTTCGGACCGGTCTCCCCGCAGTCGGCCGAACTGCCCGGCGCGCCCGCGTGGTCGCCCGGCGACGAGGACATCCTCACCGTCAACGTCTGGACCCCGGCCCCGACTCCGGCCCCGGCTCCGGCCTCGACTCCGGTCCCGGCCCGGGGCGGCGGCCGGCGCCTGCCGGTCCTCGTCTGGATCCACGGCGGGGCCTACACCTTCGGCTCGTCGGCCCAGCCGGACTTCGACGGCACGGTACTGGCCCGCGCCGGACTCGTCGTGGTCACCCTCAACTACCGGCTCGGCTTCGAGGGCTTCGGGCACGTCCCGGCCGGCGGAGCGACCGCGTATCCGGACAACCGGGGTCTGCTCGACCAAGTCGCGGCCCTGCGCTGGGTGCGGGACAACATCGCCGCCTTCGGGGGCGACCCCGGCAACGTCACCGTCGCCGGGCAGTCCTCCGGGGCCGCCTCGGCCGCCTGCCTGATGGTCATGGACCGGGCCCGCGGCCTCTTCCACCGCGCCGTCCTGCACAGCCCGGCCAGCCCCTGCTACACGCCGGAGACCGCCGCGGCGACCACCCGGGAGATCGCCGCCGAGGCCGGCTGCCCCGCCACCCCCGAGGGCCTTGCCTCCATGAAGCCCGAGGCCCTCGTCGACGCCTCCGACCGCGTGGTCGACCGCTACCGCCGCGACCCCGACGCCGGATCCCGCCACTACGACCCCACGCTCTACGCACCCGTCCTCGACGGCGACGTCCTGCCGACCGACCCGCTCACCGGGATGACGGACGGCCTCACCACGGACGTGGACGTGCTGGTCTGCCACACCACGGAGGAGTACCGGCTGCTCGACGCCGTCGGCAGCAGCGCGAAGATCACCACCGAGGCACAACTGGCCCGCTTCGCCCGCGACTTCGACCTCCCGGACGACCTGGTGGCCGGCTGTCGCACCGCCATGCCCGACGCCCCGGTCCTCGACGTCTATCTCGCCCTCTACGGCGACCTGCTGTTCGGCGAGTACGGCAACCGGCTCGCCGAACGCCACGCCGGAGCCGGCGGCCGCGCCTTC
The DNA here is from genome assembly GCF_040612775.1 of Streptomyces sp. NPDC006339. Taxonomy (NCBI): domain Bacteria; kingdom Bacillati; phylum Actinomycetota; class Actinomycetes; order Kitasatosporales; family Streptomycetaceae; genus Streptomyces; species Streptomyces sp. NPDC006339. The sequence goes on along the minus strand of NZ_JBEXQW010000001.1, from coordinate 196,095 downwards.
CTGTCACGTTTCGACCGGCGGCGCACCGGCCCGAACGGAGCCGTCCACGCCTGGCACTGCGCCGACATCCCCTTCGCCTTCGGCACTCTCGACGACGAGCGCCTGGCCTTCCTCATCGGCGGCGCACCCACCGCCCAGGACCGGGAACTGGCCGCCCGCATGGTGCGCGCCTGGGCGGACTTCGCCGCCACCGGAGACCCGGGCTGGCCGGCGGTGGGCGACGACGACCCGCTCCGGGCCCACGTCTGGCGTACGGAGGAGAGCGACTCCGGCGACCTTCCCACCATTCCGCGCGCCCTCTGGTCCGAGGTGCCACTTCCCCTCCTGCACCCCTGACCGGCGGACGCCCGCCGGACCCGCACGCCCCCTCGGCGTCTCGCACCCGGGCCGCCCCGGGCCGTGAACTATCTTGGGCAGCAGCGAGACGAGAAGGAGGCACCCGGTGCCATCTGGGCAGCAGGCGCGCGCACAGGCGGCCGCGATCACCCCCGGCCGACGCGCGATGGACGCGGAGGCCGAGGCCGAGGCGGAGGCGGGGTCACCCGCCGAGCGGGTGCGGGCCCTCTTCGGCGGACACCGGCTCTCGCCGGGCCAGCGCCGCATCGCCCAGTTCCTGACCGACCACCTCACCGAGGCCGCGTTCCTGTCCATCACCGAGCTCGCCGAGCGGGTGGGCGTCAGCCAGCCGTCCGTGACCCGGTTCGCCGCGTCGCTGGGCTTCAGCGGCTATCCGGCGCTGCGGGAGGCACTCCAGCCGATCGCGCTCAGCGCGGTCGCCGGGGCTCCCGGCGAGAGCGAGGGCGAGGGGCGGCTGCGCAACGAGCTCCAGTCGGCCGTCGACGCCGAGATCGAGAACCTCACGGCCCTGCGACGCGGGGTCTTCGCCGACCCCGACCGCATCCTCGACATCGGCCGCGAGCTCGCCCGGTCCGTCCCGCTCACCGTCCTCGGCCTGCGGATCTCGGTCTCCCTCGCCGAGTACTTCGCCTACGCCGCACGGCGCATCCACCCGGACGTCCGGGTGGTGACGCGCGGCGGCAGCGTCGCCTACGACGGACTGCTCCAGGCGCGCGAGGCCGGCGGCACCTGGGTGCTGGCCTTCGCGATGCCCCGGCACGCCAAGGAGACCCTCGCCGTCGTGCGCGCCGCCCGCGCCGCCGGGCTGCGGGTCGCGCTGATCACCGACCTGGCGTTCGGCCCGCTCGTCGACGAGGCCGACGTGGTGTTCTCGGCGGGCACCGGGTCCCGGCTCGTCTTCGACTCGTACGCGGCGCCGGGCGTGCTGTCCGCGGCGATCCTCCAGGCCATGGCGGACGCGGATCCGGAGCGCACGCAGACCCGCCTGGAGAAATACGAGCAGGCGGCCGACCAGCACGACTTCTTCCTGGACGACTAGCCCGGACCCTCGTCTTCCGGATGCGGAGGAGGGTGCGCCATGGATTCCGCATGCATGAAAATTTTCATTCTCTTGCTTTCTCGGCAGTAAGTATATTTACTGAGAGCGCCCGCACGGGCCCGCGCAGAACACCTCAGGGTCGCCCCCTCCTCCTCAGACGGCCCTCGTGTGTGAACGGCACGCACCGCGCTTCGCGCGTGTGCACTGTGGCGGCTCCGGTCAACCCCTGGGCCGGAGCCGCCACCTCAGCGGCCCTCGGGCGGTGCCGGCGGGGCCAGGGCACCGTTCAGAAGGAGGCGGGGCGTTCCCCCGCCGTCGGCCGGGACGGTCCACACGTCGTCGGTGCGCGCGCCGGTCTGGGCCGGGAGCGCGTAGGCCAGGGTCCGGTCGTCCAGCCACACCGCCTGGTCGTCCACGCTGCGGCGCTCGGCCAGCGGCGTCGACCTCAGGGTGCGCAGGTCGAGGACGTGTTCCCGCCAGAGCGCGGCCGTGCCGAGGACCCGCTTCTTGTACGCGACACGGGTGCCGTCCGGCGAGAGCGAGGGGCACTCGACGTTGCGGGTCAGGGTCGTGACCGTACGCGCCGCGAGGGAGCCGCGGACCAGATAGGTCTGCTCGCGGGTGCTCAGGGTCGCGTAGAAGGTGTCGTCGTCGGCCGCGAAGGTGACGCCCCAGAAGTTGACGTCCCGGTTCCGGTACGGGCGGCCGTCGAGCACCACCGCGAACTCCTCCAGGTTCGGGCTGAGTCGCCAGCCGCGGGTGTCGAGGATCGCCGTGCGGGTGGAGAAGAAGGCGGTGCCGTACGACTCGCCCTTGACGAAGACGGTCCAGGCGGCCAGCCGGCCGCTGGGGGAGATCCGGGCGCGGCTCGGGATGCCGGCCAGGGGATAGGTCCTGAGCGTGCGCAACCGCGCGTCCAGGACGAGGGCGCGGTAGGACGGGCGGCCGAGGACGCTGGTGGACTGGAGGCAGACGCCGGTGCCGGCCGCCGCGTGGAAGCGCAGACAGCTCACGTCCGACGCCGTGCGGGTCGCGCCGGCCGGGGCGGCGGCCGGGACCGACACGAGCCGGTCGCGGTGGGGCCCCGCGGCCGTGTTGCGGAAGACCAGGCGGCCGGGCTCGTCCAGGGTGACCGTCCCGCGCGCGAAGGCCGGCCCGCCCGGCCGGGGCCGGTTCTCCTCAGCGGCCCGCTCGGCGGCCGAGAGGACCGACCAGGTGCCGACGCCGGCGAGGAGCAGGACCCCGGCGGCCAGGATCAGCAGGCGGCGCAGCGGAGTGAGGGTCATCGTGGATCTTCCGTGAGGCGCGCGGGGCGCGTGGGCGGGGCGGGGCGCAGGACGGCGCCCGCGACGGCCGCGCAGCAGGCGAGGCCCGCGGCCGCCGCGGCGAGCGCCGGGCCGTCGCCCCACACGGCCCACGCGGCACCGAAGGCCAGGGAGCAGCAGAAACGGGCCAGGGCCTGACCGGTGCCGACCAGGGCGATGCCGCTGGCCCGCAGTCGCGCCGGCACCACGGCGGCGACCGCCGCGGGCAGCACGCCGTCGGTGGCGGCGTAGAACAGCCCGTGCAGCAGCAGGACCAGATACGGCAGGGCGGGCGTGGCCGGCGCCCAGAGCAGCAGGGCGTAGGCGAGCAGCAGTCCGGCGTGCCCGGCGAGGAAGACCGCGCGGCGGCCCACCCGGTCGGCGAGCCGCCCGGCCGGCAGGGCGAGCAGCAGGAACACCGCCGCCGTGCCGAGCGGAAGCAGAGGGAACACCTGCTCGTCGATCCCCGTGCGGCGTTGCACCAGGAGATAGAGGAAGGCGTCGCTGACCGTGGTCAGGCCGAGCAGCACCGCGCAGGCGAACAGCGCCCGCAGCCGCCCGGCGCGCAGCAGCCCGAACGCGGCCCGCAGATCGACCCGTTCCTCCCGGGCCTCTGCGGCCGCGGGGACTTCCGCCGTCTTTCCGCCACCGCCCGCGGACTTCCTTCCGCTCGGTACGAAAAGCACCAGGACCAGCACGCCGAGCGCCGCCACACACCCGCTGACGGCGAACACCGCGTCGTAACCCCCCGCGGCCGCACCGAGGATGAGGAAGGCGACGATCGGGCCGAGCAGCGCCCCCGTCGTGTCCATCGCCCGGTGGACGCCGAAGGCCCGGCCCTGCCGCTCCGGCGGGGCGGACAGCGAGATCAGCGCGTCCCGGGGGGCGGTGCGCAGGCCCTTGCCCGTACGGTCGAGCGCGAGGGCCGCGCCCAGGGCGCCGAGATGGGGCACCAGCAGCAGCGGCTTGCACAGCGCCGACAGGCCGTACCCGATCCCCGCCACCAGCTTGTGGTTCCGCACCCGGTCCGCCAGATGGCCGCCGGTGAGCTGCACCAGCGCGCTCACGCCGTTCTGCACGCCGTCGAGCACGCCGAAGCCCAGCGGACTGAGCCCGAGCCCCACCACCAGGTACAGCGGCAGCACGGCCGTGACCATCTCCGTCGAGACGTCCGTGACCAGGCTGACCGTGCCGAGCGCCAGAACGGTCGGGGACACCGCCCGGACCGTGCCGCGGACGCGGTCGGGCGCGGCGGTCGTCCCGCGCGGGGCGGAGCGATCGGCCAGGTACACAGTCGAGGACCCCCCACTGCCGTGAACGGTGGACGCGCGCCCACTGTAACGCCGGAGGTCCGCCGGAACGGCGCGATCGGTGCGGCTTCGCGACCGCTTGCCACCAATTCCGCGAAAGGGCTCATCGTCACCGTGTTGTGCGCCTATCTTCCCCTTGTACGCTGCGAGTTGAGCACAACGTTCGCGCTGTGCGCAGGGGGTGTCCGTGGGGGGTTTCACCGGCAGGAGGCGGAAGCGCCGACGCTTCGACGCCGACTGTCCTTCTCATCATGCTCATCGCGCCCGGGGTCGTGAGGCCCGGGTCCTACCGCGCTCCGGGCTGCCCGGGAACCGGGCGTCCGCCGGATAACCGCGCCCGGCACGCGGGGCGGCATCCCACCAGGGTGCCGCGATTCCGTCCTGCGCTGCGCCGTGCCGTTCCGTTGCCGCGCCGCGCCGTGCCGCGGAGCGCCGTACCGCCCTTCCGTTGCGTATCGCTTTGCCGTTCCGTTCCGCCTTTCCGTATCAGCCGACCCGGACCAGCCGCTCTGGTCCGGACCGACCCGAGGGGGGTGGGTGTGTCCGTTCGTCCTGCCAACACACCCGAAGATCCACGCAGTTCACGGATGAGAAAGCTGGCCCGAGCCGACCGTCCGCTCCACGACCTCGCCACCCGCCTGCTCACGGTGGCCGAGCGCGGACTCCCGCGGATGCTCCTGCCGGACGGCACCGGCTTCGTCTTCACCCGGGCCGCCCGCGCCACGGGCGACCGCACAGGCGCGCGCCCCTGGAGCCTCGAACAGCGCGGCACCAGCCTCCGCTACGCCGCCATCACCGCCCTCGGCGCCCGCTTCCTGCCCGCCGACCGGCAGCGCGCCGTGCTCGGCGGACGCACCGCCGAGGAGTTCACCGGCCTGCTGATCGAGCGGCTTCCCGGGGTGCGCAACCTCGGCGACGCCGCCCTCGTCGCCTGGGCCGCGGCCGAGACCCGGCACCCGAAGCTCTCCGACGCCCTCGACCGGGTCACCGCCCTCGACCCGCCCGGCCGGCCCCACTACACCGTCGAGGCCGCCTGGGTGCTCTCCGCCCTCGCCGCCGCCCGCGGCACCCTGGACGTGGAGGACCGCCTCACCGCCGCCCGCGACCGGCTGCTGCGCGCCCGGATCGACGGCGGCCCCCTCTTCCCGCACGCCACCGGACCGGGCCTGAACCCCTGGTACCGCGCCCACATCGGCTGCTTCGCCGACCAGACCTACCCCCTCCAGGCCCTCGCCCGCGCCCACGCCACCGGCCACGACCCCGAGGCCCTGGCCGCCGCCGACGCCTGCGCCACCCGCGTCTGCTCCCTCCAGGGCGACGGCGGACAGTGGTGGTGGCACTACGACGCCCGGCGCGGCACCGTCGTCGAGGGCTACCCGGTCTACAGCGTGCACCAGCACGCCATGGCCCCCACCGCCCTGCTCGACCTCGCCGAGGCCGGCGGCACCGACTTCGCCGAGCCGATCCGCCGCGGCCTGCGCTGGATGACCGAGGTCCCCGAACTCGCCCGCGCCGGCGCGGCCGAACCGATGATCCTCGACGACCTCGGCGTCACCTGGCGCAAGGTCCACCGCGGCGACCCGAAGAAGGCGGTGCGCGCCGCCCGCGGCCTCACCACCCGCGTCCTCCCCGGGCTCCGGCTCGGTCCGCTCGACGCCGTGTTCCGCCCCACCGCGGTCGACCGCGAATGCCGCCCGTACGAGTTCGGCTGGATGCTCTTCGCCTGGCTGGGCGCCCTCCACGACACCGACGACGGGGAGGCGAACGGCTCATGACGACACGTCAAAACCTGTTCGGCGTCACGCTCGACGCCCTCACCATGGACCAGACCGTGGCCCGCTGCCTCGACGCCGTCCGCGCGGGCGAACGACTGGAGATAGGCGTCGTCAACGCCGCCAAGCTGGTCACCATGCGCCGCGACCCCGCCCTCGCCCGCGCCGTCACCGGCTGCGACCTCGTCCTCGCCGACGGACAGGCCGTCGTGTGGGCCGGCCGGCTGCTGCGCCGCCCCCTGCCCGAACGCGTCGCCGGCATCGACCTCTTCATGCGACTGCTCGCCGAGGCCGAGCGCGAAGGGCTCTCCGTCTACTTCCTCGGCGCCCGGCAGGACGTCCTGGAGAAGATGCTCCGCCGGGTCGCCGCCCGCTTCCCCCGCCTGCGCGTCGCCGGAAGCAGGAACGGCTACTTCGACGACGACCGGCAGCCCGAGATCGCCGACGCCATCGCGGCCAGCGGCGCCCACATGCTGTTCCTCGGCATGACCTCGCCCAAGAAGGAGATCTTCACCGCCGGATACGGCGAGCGCAGCAAGGTTGCCCTCGTGCACGGCGTCGGCGGCTCCTTCGACATCCTGGCCGGCGTCACCCGCCGCGCCCCCGAGCGCTGGCAGCGGCTCGGCCTCGAATGGCTCTACCGCGCCCTCCAGGAACCACGCCGCCTCGGCCGCCGCTACCTCACCACCAACGTCTCCTTCGCCCTGATGACAGGACGGGAGCTGCTCCGCCGTACGCCGACCGTCAGCACCGCCAGCACCGTGACCAGGGGGAAGTCGTGATGCGTGTCGTCGTCGTGGGACAGGGATACGTCGGCCTGCCGCTCGCCATCCGGGCCGCCGAGGTCGGCCACGAGGTCATCGGCTACGACGTGGACGCCGAGCGGGTCAAGAGCCTCACCGCCGGCGAGTCGTACGTCGAGGACGTCTCCTCGGAACGCATCCGCGCCGCGGCCGAGGCCGGGAGATACCGGGCGAGCGACGCCGTACGCGACTGCGGCGGCTTCGACGTCGCCGTCGTCACCGTGCCGACACCGCTGCACGAGGGCGCCCCGGACCTGCGCTACATCGAGGACTCGGCCCGCGCCCTCGCCCGCTATCTGCGCCCCGGGGCCACCGTGATCCTGGAGTCCACCACCTACCCCGGCACCACCCAGGAGCTGTTCGGCCCCCTCCTCGAAGAAGGCTCGGGACTCGTCGCCGGGGCCGACTTCCACCTCGGCTACAGCCCCGAGCGGATCGACCCCGGCAACCCGGTCTGGGGCTTCGAGCAGACCCCCAAGGTCGTCTCCGGCGTGGACGCCGCCTCCCTCACGGCCGTGCGCGAGTTCTACGACGGACTCGTCGACACCACCGTCCCGGTCGGCTCGCCCAAGGAGGCCGAGCTCGCCAAACTCCTGGAGAACACCTTCCGGCACGTCAACATCGCTCTCGTCAACGAGATCGCCATGTTCGCCCGGCACCTCGACATCGACGTGTGGCAGGCCATCGACGCCGCCTCCAGCAAGCCCTTCGGCTTCATGCGCTTCACCCCTGGACCCGGCGTCGGCGGCCACTGCCTGCCCATCGACCCCTCCTACCTCTCCTGGCGCGTCCAGCGCGAACTCGGCCAGAGCTTCCGCTTCGTCGAACTCGCCAACGACATCAACAACCACATGCCCGACTACGTCACCCGGCGGCTGGTCAGCGCCTTCAACACCCGCAAGCGGGCCGTCAACGGCTCCCGGATCCTGCTTCTCGGCCTCGCCTACAAGAAGAACACCGGCGACGCCCGCGAGTCGCCCGCGCTGCGCATCTCCCAACTCCTGCTCGACATGGGCGCAGAGGTCAGGGCCGCCGACCCGCACGTGGTCGAGGGCCACCGGGTCGACCAGCGGCTCGCGCGGGTCGACCTCACCGAGGAGGAGCTCACCGCGGCCGACGCGGTCGTGCTGCTCACCGACCACGACGCCTTCGACTACGGGCTCGTCGAGGCCCACGCCGACTACGTACTCGACTGCCGGCGCCGGCTGAGCGGTCCCCGGATCGAGGTGCTCTGACCCCATGCGGATCCTCTGCGTCGCCGGCGCGCGACCCAACTACATGAAGATCAAACCGGTGATGGACGCCCTGGAGGCCAGGGACGCGGAGGTGATTCTCGTCCACACCGGACAGCACTACGACCCCGCCATGAACGACGTCTTCTTCCGCGACCTCGGCCTGCGCCCGCCCGACCACTTCCTCGGCGTGGGCTCCGGCAGCCACGCCACCCAGACCGGGCGGGTTATGGCCGCCTTCGAACCGCTCGTCGAGGAAAGCGCCCCCGACCTCGTGGTCGTGGTCGGCGACGTCAACTCCACCCTGGCCTGCGCCCTGGTCACGGCCAAGGCCGGCCCGCTGCTCGCCCATGTGGAGGCGGGACTGCGCAGCCGCGACTGGTCCATGCCCGAGGAGGTCAACCGGGTCGCCACCGACCGGATCAGCGACTACCTCCTCGCCCCCTCCCACGACGCCGGCGAAAACCTGCGCGCCGAGGGCTACCACGACGACCAGATCCATGTCGTCGGCAACGTCATGATCGACACCCTGTTCGCCAACCGGGAACGGGCCCTCCGGTCCGGGGCCCTCGCCGCTCTCGGCCTCGGGGACGGCGCGTACGGTCTCGTCACCCTCCACCGGCCCGCCAACGTCGACGACCCCGAGGTCCTCGCCGGCCTCCTCAAGGGACTCGGCGAGGTCGCCGCCCACTGCCCGCTCGTCCTGCCCGTCCACCCCCGGGCCGCCGAGAAGCTGCACGCCCTCGGCGTGCCCGGCGGTATCCGGCTCGTCCCGCCCGCCGGCTACCTGGACTTCATCGCCCTCCAGGCGGGCGCGCGGATCGTGCTCACCGACTCCGGAGGCGTCCAGGAGGAGACCACCGCCCTCGGCGTCCCCTGCGTCACCCTCCGGGACAACACCGAGCGGCCGATCACCGTCGAGCAGGGCACCAACGTCCTCGCCGGCCGCGACCCCGACCGGATCGTCGCCACCGCGCTGCGGCTCCTCGACGCTCCGCCCCCGCCGCGCCGCCCCGCGCTCTGGGACGGAAAGGCGGGCGAGCGCATCGCGGACGTCCTGCTGGGAGGAGGCACCGCCGGCACCCGCCCCCGGCCCACCGACCACCGCTGAACCGCAGGGCGTGGTGATCGCGAACGGCTCACACCCCGACGCGATCCCCCCTATCCTCGTCAGCGGGACGGCAGTTGAACAGCCGCCACACGGGGGCGCGCAAGGGGGAACGCCATGGACCTCGCAGAGATCTTCCGGGTCATGTGCCGGCGGTGGTACGTCCTCGTGCCCGGACTGCTGCTCACCGCCGGGCTCGTGGCGGGCGCGTGGCTGCTCGTGCCCGTCTCGTACGCGTCGCAGAGCACCGTCGCCATGCTCAACTCCCGCAAGGGCGCGGCGGCCGACGGCAATCCCTTCCTCAGCATGGAGCCCTCGCTGACCGGCATGGCCGACAGCCTCGCCCGCAACGTCAACTCCGACGCGTCCAAGGCCGAGTTGAAGAAGCAGGGTCTCACCCTGAAGTACGAGGCCAAGATCGCGGACAACGCCCAGGGGCCGCTGCTCTGGCTCACCGTCACCGGTGAGGACCGGACGGCGGTCCTCCAGGGCAACAGGACGCTGATGGCCTTCACCGCCCAGCGCCTGACGGACCTCCAGGCGGAGCAGGCGGTGCCGTCGGACGCCATGATCCGGATCACCACGATCGTCCCGCCGCAGAACCCCGAGGCCCAGCTCAAGTCCAAGATCCAGTACGTGATCATGGGCGCCGGCCTCGGCATCGTTCTCAGCCTCGTGGCCACCTTCTTCGCGGAGGCGCGCCGCCGGGCCCGGACCCCGGCACGGCACCGGCAGGACCCCGAACCGGCCCCCGAGACCGAGCCGACCCCCGAGGCGGGGCCGGAGCCTGACGCCGACCCGCCCCCCGCCGAGCCGGGGCGGCAGCCCGACCAGCCCACCGTCCCGCTCCCCGTCCTGCCCGTCGCCGAGCGGCGGCCCGCCAAACGGCCGCCGTCCTGGGTGAAGTGACGAGGGGCCGCGCCGTGGAGACCGAGACCGCACCCGCCGACCGGGCGACTTTAGGGACCAAGGTCCGCTCGGCGACCCGGTGGAGCCTGATCAACACCATGGTGATGCGGCTCGGGAACTTCGCCACCGGCATCTTCCTCGTGCGCTACGTCCTCGACCCGGCCGCCTGGGGCGTCTACGGCGTCGCGCAGACCGTCCTCATGGTCCTGCTGTCCGCCAACGAACTCGGCGTCACCCTCGCCATCGTGCGCTGGGAGGGCGACGTACGGCGGTTCGCGCCCACCGTCCTCACCCTCGGCGCCCTCTCCAGCGGCCTGCTCTACCTGCTCCTCTTCGCCTCCGCCCCGGCCGTCGCCGGGCTCCTCGGCTCCGACGAGGCCACCGCCGTGCTGCGCGTGATGTGCCTCTGTCTGGTCCTCGACGGCCTCTCCCAGGTCCCCGCCGGCGTCCTCACCCGCGAGTTCCGCCAGGGCCGCCGCATGGTCGTCGACGCCCTCAACTTCGTCGTCAGCACCGCCGTGACCCTGGTCCTCGCCCTCCAGGGCTGGGGCGCCATGAGCTTCGCCTGCGGCGCCGTCGCCGGCAACGTGGTCGCCCTCGCCGGCTGCGCGCTCGCCGCCCCCGGCTTCCTCCGCTTCGGCTGGGACACCGCACAGGCCAGGGCCCTGCTCCGGTTCGGACTGCCACTGGCCGGCGCCAGCCTGCTGTCCCTGGCCGTGGTCAACGCGGACGCGATGATCGTCGGCGCCGTCCTCGGCAACGTGGCCCTCGGCTACTACATGCTCGCCTTCAACATGGCCGGCTGGCCGGTCCGGGTCATCTCCGAGACCGCCCGCCGGGTCTCCTTCGCGGGCTTCTCCCGCCTCGCCGGCACCCCCCGGGCCCTCTCCGAGGGCTTCGCGCGGGCGCTGGGCGCCCTGATGACCGCCACCGTGCCCGCCTGCGTGCTGCTCGGCGCGCTCGCCGGACCCCTCGTGGAGCTCGTCTACGGCGCGAAGTGGCGGCCCGCCGCCGAAGCGCTGCCCTGGCTGATGGCCCTCGGCCTCGCCCGGATCGCCGCCGAGCTCACGTACGACTGCCTCGTCGCCGTCGGCAGGCGCCGCTCGCTCCTGCTCATCCAGGGACTCTGGCTGGTGACCCTCGTCCCGGTGCTGATCCTCGCGGCCCGCGCCGGGGGCATCGAGACGGTCGGCGCCGGCCACGTCGCCGTCGCCGGAGCGGTCGTCCTGCCCGCCTTCCTGCTGGCCCTGCGGCGCGGCGGCATCGCGGTCCGGGCGCTCGCCCGGGTCTGCCTGCGGCCGGTGCTCGGCGGCGCCGTCATGGCGGTCGTCGTCGTCCTGCTCCGGCAGCACCTGGGGGAGGGGATCGCCGCCCTGGGCGCCACGTGTGTCATCGGCCTCGTGGGATACGGCCTGTGCGTGCTGCCCGGGCGCAGACTGGTGCGCGGCACACTCGCCCGGCGGCGCCGGAGCCGGGCGGACGAGCCGGCGGCCGACCGTCCGCCCGCGGGGCACGAGCTGCCCGCCCGGGACGGCGGGCTCGCCGTCCCCTCCGTACCGGCGCAGAAGCGGCCGGCCGACCCGGCCCGAGAGCGATGAGGTGAGTCCCCTGGCCCGACCCGGCCGCCGCAAGGTCCTCGGGGCGGCGCTGCTGAGCGCCGTCCTGCTCTTCTCCCTGTTCACCTTCACCGGGCTGGGCCAGAAGGCGCTCTGCCTCGGCGGCGCCGCCCTGTGCGACTCCCGCGCCATCACCGCGCCCGGCGCCGACGGTTCGCCGGCGCCCGGCACCGACAGGTCCGACGGCAAGGCGCCCGCGCCCCGGGGCTGCGCGCGCCCCCGGGACTGCGGCTATCCCGACGACACCACCACCGGCCCGCGGATCTCCACCCTGACCCCGCAGAGCACCGGCAACGCGGCCATCCGCACCGACGGCACCGTCATCCGGGGCTGGGACATCACCGGCTCCCTCGACATCTACGCCGACAACGTCACCGTCATCGACAGCCGCATCACCTCCACCAACTGGTGGGGCATCAACCTGCGCCCCGGCTACTCCGGACTGCGCGTGCTGTACACCACCATCACCGCCGTGCCCGGCAAGGGCCCCAACAACGGCGGATCGGACTACGCGGTCTCCAACATGAGCACCAGCTCGGTCGAGGTCGGCCACTGCGACATCTCCGTCTTCGGCGACGCCCTGTCTATGGGGCAGGGCCACCTGCACGACAACTACGTCCACGACATCACCCCCTTCAAGAACCTCGACGGGGAGTGGCAGCACACCAACGCCGTCATCAGCAACGGCGGCGGCAAGGGCAAGCTGATCATCCGCCACAACACGCTGCTCAACCCGACCCCCGTCGAGCAGGGCGCCTCCGCCGCCATCGGCCTCTTCGCCGACAGCGCACCCGTCACGCAGACGGTCGTCGACGACAACTGGCTGGCCGGCGGCGCCTACACGCTCTACGCCGGCGGCAAGGACTCCTCCGGGATCGAGGTCACCGACAACGTCTTCTCGCCCCAGTACTACCCGGCGGGCGGCAAGTACGGCGCCGTCGCCTACTGGAACCCCACCGGCACGGGCAACGTCTGGCGCGGCAACCGGATGGCCGACGGCACCCCCGTCGTACCGCCGCCGCCGAACTGAGGGCCGGGCGGCGCGGCCCCGCCAAGTGCGAGGCCGCGTTCCGGGCATTCGCCTGATCCCGCCCCTCCTCCCCGACTACGGTTGACCGCGATCCACCCTCCACCCCGCCTCCTTCGAACCCCAGGTGGTTGATGCGATGTCCGGCATCCGTGCCCTCCGCGATCGTTTCGTCGACGCGCCCGACTCCCTCGGCGAACGGTTCCGCGCGGCCCGCTGGGAGCGGTTCCGGTCCTGCTTCCCCCGCATCGAGGACATGCGGGTGGTGGACCTCGGCGGCACCGCCGAGAACTGGCTCCGCTCCCCGCTCCGGCCGCAGCACGTGCACCTGGTCAACCTGGAGGCGCACCCGGCCGAGCTGCCCGACTGGATCACCGCCGAGATCGCCGACGTGACCGACCCCGAGATCCCCGCCAAACTGGGCACCTTCGACCTCGTGGTCTCCAACTCCACCATCGAGCACGTGGGCGGCCCCAGCCAGCGGCGCCGCTTCGTCGCCGCCATCGAGCAACTGGCCCCGCTGCACTGGGTCCAGACCCCCTACCGCTACTTCCCGGTGGAGCCGCACTTCCTCGCGCCCGGCTTCCAGTTCCTGCCGCTGGCCGCCCAGGCCAAGCTGGTCCGGCACTGGCCGCTCACCCACAGCCGCCCGGCCACCCCGGAGGAGGGCATGGACGCGGTCATCAACATCGAGCTGCTCACCCGCGCCGAGATGCGCCATCTCTTCCCCCGCTCCGTCATCCTCAGCGAGCGGGTCGCCGGACTCACCAAGTCGCTGACGGCCGTGCGCACCAAGGCGCCCGTGCGCGACACGGCGCGTGCGTAGCCTGCTCAAGGGCCCCTGGGCGCTGCTGAAGCGGCTCTTCGGCTGGCTCGTCCTCCACGAACTGCGCAACAAGGTCCTGCTCGCCCCGACCGCCCGGCGGCTGCGCCGCTTCGAGGACGCCGAGACCGCCCGGCTCGCCCGGCTCCTGGGCCGGCGGCCCTCGGCACGGGTCGCGACCGTCATCGCGACCCACCGGCGGCCCGAGGCGCTGCTGCGGGCCGTGCGCTCCGCCCTGGAGCAGACCGTGCGCGACCAGGTCGTCATCGTCGTCGACGACGGCGCCGGGCTGCCCGAACTCCCCGCCGACGAGCGTCTGTTCGCCGTGTCGCTGGCCCGCAACACCGGAGTGGCGGGCGTCGTGCGCAACATCGGCATCCGACTCACCTCCTCGGCGTACGTCGCCTTCCTCGACGACGACAACCTGTGGGAGCCCGACCACCTTCAGGAGGCGCTCACCGCCCTGGAGGCCCCGGGCGGCCCCGACGGCGTCTACACGGCGCTGCGGAGGGTACGGCCCGACGGCACCGACATGGACGTCCTGTCGGTGCCCTTCGACCGGCGCAGGGCCGCCCACGAGGCATTCCTCGACACCAACGCCTTCGTCGCCCGGCGCACCCCGGCCCTGCACTTCAGCAGGCTGCGGCGCACCCCCGAGGTGCTGCCCCGGGAGGACTGGGAGCTGATCCGCCGCTACGCCCGCACCCACCGCGTGGTCCACCTGCCCCGGCCCACGGTGCGCTATCTGGTCAACCCGGCCAGCTTCTACACCTCGTGGCGGGACTGAGGCCCGCGCAGCAGCGCCCCGACCGCGGCCCGCGCCGGCTCCCGGCCGAGCGCCGCCCGGGACAGCTCCCGCAGCAGCACCGCCCCGCGGAAGGCCGCGGTGGCGGCCAGGCCGTGGCGGCGCCGGTAGAGCCGCACCCGGTTCACGACGAGCAGCGACCACAGGCGCGGCGAGACCCGTGAGTCGCCGCCCAGATGGGTCGCCCGCGCCGCCGGCTCCAGTCGGGTCGCGAGGCCCAGGTCCCGGGCCCGCAGGCAGTACTCCGTCTCCTCCGAGTAGAGGAAGAAGGACTCGTCCCACGGCCCGCAGGCGTCCACGCACTCCCGGGACAGCGCCATCAGGGCGCCGGTGGCCCAGTCCGCGCGCGTCCGGGCCGCGTAGGCGGCCGGGGCGGTGACCAGCTCGCTCCAGCGCGGGAACCGGCCGGCCCTGCGGTTGCCGAGGACGGCCTCGCCGAGCGCCCGGGTCAGGCTCGCCTCACGCCGCAGCGAGTGGATCAGGCCGCCGTCCTCCTCGTACAGGAGCGGCACCGCGATCCCGACCCGGCCGCCGTCCGGCAGCGGCGTGCCCAGGGCCTCCACCAGCGTCTGCGCGCAGCCCTCGCCCATCCGGATGTCCGGGTTGCAGATCAGCACGGCCCGGTACCCGTCGTCGTCCGCCGCCGCCGCGCGCAGGGCCGCGTTGACGCCGAAGGCGTAGCCGCCGTTGCGGCCGGTCTCCACGACGGTGGCCTCGGGGGCGTGCGCGCGGACCACGGCGACGGTGTCGTCCGAGGAGGCGTTGTCGGCGACGACGAGCCGCCAGTCGAGCCCCTTCATGCCCGCGGGCAGCGCGTCGAGGAAGCCCGGCAGCACCTTCGCGCTGTTCCAGGTGACGACGAGGACGACCACCGGGCCGACGGCTCGGGGTTCTTGACGGTTCATCGGGTCTCCACGAGACGAGAGGAGTCGGGCGTACGGGCGGCCGGCGCGGGCGTCGGGGGCAGGGCCTCGGCGCCGGCCGCCGGCTGCCCCGCCGCCTCGCGCCGTACGAAGCCGAGACAGCTCCCGCCGGCGCCGATGAGCAGGAAGAACACCCCCGCGAACATCGGGAAGCTCAGAGTGTCGAAGGTGGCGCTCACCACCAGGGCCACCATCGCCGAGGCGAAGAACGCCTGCCCCAGCTCCCGGTCCGACTCGGAGCGGGCGAGCCGGCGGATCGCGCCGCCGTTGTGCACGCCGGAGAGACCGAGGAGCAGCAGACAGGCGGCGCCGAGCGCGCCCAGCTCGGCGAGCGTGAGCAGGTACTGGTTGTCGGTGAAGAAGTAGCGCTCCGGGGTGAAGGTGCCGAAGCCCCGGCCGAAGAGCGGATCCTGCACGAAGTACTCATAAATCTTCGGGTACTTGATGGTCCTGGCCTGGGTGCTGCTGTCGGCGTTGTTGAGACTGCCCGAGAACAGTCCCGTGATCGTGCCGATCAGGCCCGGCACCAGGACCTTGAACAGCGCCACCGCCCCGAACAGGATGCCGATGGCCGCCCAGCGCCGCTCGGGCTTCCAGCGGGGCACCATGACGAGCACGACGACCAGGATCCCGATGATCGAGGTCCGCGACACCGTCAGCGGCAGCCCGCCCCCGAGGAGGACCACCGGCGCCCACCGCTTGAACCTTCCGAGGTGCCGCCGCGCCGGGTCGAAGGCGTACCAGATCGCGAACGGCAGCAGGATCGCCAGCATCCCGCTGAACTCCAGCGGATGGGCGGTGAGCGACCGGGGCCGGGTGAAGGAGCCGCGGTCGAGGACGGCGACGCTCGCCACGCTGGAGTTAAGGCCCGGGATGCGCAGCGAGTCCGCGATGTTGGTGCCGGTGACGAAGTCGTACAGACCCAGCGCCGCCACCACCGAGCCCATCACGACCAGGCGGCGCAGCAGCACGTCGAGCCGCTGCCGGTCCTGGATCCCGGCCGTTGTCAGCACGATCAGCGACACCCACACGAGCAGCACGATCAGACCCCGGTCGGCGGCCAGGATCTCCTTCTGGGAGCTGATCCGGTCCTGGTTCGCCACGTACGAGACCAGGACGGTCAGGGCCAGCACCAGGATCACCGTGCGCATCGAGCGGGTGCCGGGAGCCGGGGCGATCCGGCCGCAGCACCAGGTCGCCAGGTACCAGAAGAGACCGAGCAGCGCGTACACGTTCGCCGGGGTGCCCGCGCCGCCGAGCGCGGGCAGCGCCAGGTTCGACGGCAGGAACAGCGCGAGCGCCAGATAACCGGTGAGGACCGCGGTCGCGTCCAGCGGCCGGGTCAGCAGCCGGCGCACCCGCCCCGCGCCGGGCCGGGGCACCGGGGGAGCGGCGTGGCAGACGGGCAGGCCCCGCGCCCGGCGGCGGGCCGCCGCCCACGCCTCCACCACGAAGGACAGCACGAAGGCCGCGGTGACACCGAAGACGACGACCGCCGCCACCTTCTGGTAGCGGGACTTGGGCTGCGACACCGGCTTCTGCGGCGGCACGATCCGGGCCGACCGCACGTAGTAGCCGTCCGGCACCCGGGCCTGCTGCTGGAGGGCCTGGAGCTGCTCGGCGGCGTAGTCCGTGATCGTCCGCGTCTGCTCCAGGACCCTGTCCCGGTCCTCGCCCTTGACCGTCAGGGTCAGCAGCGGCCCCTCCGCCTGGGCGGCGAAGTCGACCGCGTACTCGTCGGTGACCCCGTGGCCGCGCAGCACCACCACCGTCTCCGGCGACTGGAGCGCCCGGATCAGCACATCGGCCGTGCCGATCAGCGAACCGCTCGCGTACGCCAGCGGGTTGCCGTAGCTGGGCGCGGGCCGGGCCACCCGGCTGGAGTTGAGCAGGGCGAGCTGGCTCTGCGACTCGTACGTCACCGGAACCGTCGTGTAGAGGTAGCCGCCCGCGACCAGACTCAGCAGGGTCAGCGGCACCATCGCGTACCAGCGCCGGGCCAGCACGCGGAAGATCTCGGCGATGCTCACGAACCCTCCCCCGGTTCCCCTCCGTGCTGCCAGTATCGGTGTCGATGGAACCACTGACCCCCGAGGGACTCGCCCGCCTGCTGCGGCGCCGCTGGTACGTCCTGGTGCTCGCCGCGCTCCTCACCGCGGCCGCCTGCTACCCCGCGCTGCGGCCCGCGCCGCGCTACCAGAGCTCCGCGGTGCTCGTGGTGAAGCCGCCGCGCACCGACAACCAGCCCAACCAGCTCACCAACCTCCAGCCCTCGCTGGCCATGGTCTCCTACGCGGTCGTCCAACGGCTCGACTCCCCTGCCGGGCGGGCCGAGTTGCGCGAGGCCGGGGTGCACGGCACCTACCGGCTCACCCCCCGCAACAGCGGCACCAGCGCCACCCCGTACTACTCGATCCCCACCCTGCAGGTCGAGGCCGAGCAGTCCGCGCCCGAGGACGCCGACCGGGTGGTGCAGACGATCATCGCGGTCTACGGCCGCCACCTGAAGGCGCTCCAGAGCGAACAGCGGGTGCCGGCCACGGCGATGCTCACCGTCGACCTGGTCAACCGCCCCGGCACGGTCGCCCTGCCCCCCAACCGGACCCGCGCCCTGGCCGGGGTGGGGCTGCTCGGCACCCTCGCGGGCGTGACGGCGGTGCTCTGGACGGAGCGGTACGCGACGGCGCGCCGCCGCCGCCGACCCGGACCCGGCCTCGGGCCCGGGCCCGCCCCGGGGGTCAGTGCGCCGCACCGTACTCCGTGAGACGGCCGTCCCGCTCCTCGTACAGCTCGCCGGTCTCCGGGCACTCCCACAGGCCCGGCCGCTCCGCGTGCGCGGTCAGCCGGACGCCCGCCCGGCCGACCCAGCCCGCCCGGCGGGCCGGGACACCCATCACCAGGGCGAAGTCGGGCACGTCGGAGGTCACCACCGAACCGGCCGCGACCAGCGCCCAGCGGCCGATGGTCACCGGCGCCACGCACACCGCGCGGGCGCCGATCGCGGCCCCGTCGCCGACCCGGACGGCCACCGGCTCCCAGTCGCCGCCCCGCTTCAGCCGCCCGTCCGGGGCCACCGCCCGCGGGTTGTGGTCGTTGGTGAGGACCGCCGCGGGACCGATGAACACGCCGTCGCCGAGCACCGCGGGCTCGTACACCAGGGCGTGGTTCTGCAGCTTGCAGTTGTCCCCGATGACGACGCCGGGGCCGACATAGGCGCCCCGGCCCACCACGCAGTTCGCGCCGAGGCGGGCGTCCTCGCGGATCTGGGCGAGCTCCCACACACTGCTGCCGGCCCCGACGAGGGCCTTCTCGTCGACCTGGGCGGTGGGCTGGATCCGGTGGTTCACTGTCGTGCCTTTCCTCGTCGGGTACGGGAGGGGGAGGGGTGCTCAGATCCCACGGCGCTTCCACGACCGCCACCACAGCCACTCGCGGGCCCGGTCGGCCACCGCCGAGAGCACCAGCGGCTGGAGGTACGGCATGGTCCGCGCCCCGATCCGCTGCCGCAGCCGCAGCGCCCGGTACTCCGGCAGCGACTCCAGGTCGGGCCGGCACGCGCGGGCGAAGGCCACCAGGTCGTCGACCGGCACGACGTCCGTACGCCCCCGGTCGTAGGCCCGGTACGCCCGCCGCAGCGCGTGGCGGGCCAGGCGGGTGTGCACCAGGGCGGCCAGCCGGTCGGCCTGCGGCAGCCGGTCGGCGCACTTGGTGAGGACGGCGTCGAAGGCGGCCCGCCGCTGCCGGATGTCGTCGAGCTGCCCGCCGAAGTCGGTGGTGGACATGTTGTCGCCGTGCACCCGGTAGTACGCCTGGTCGGCCCCGCGCACATAGCCGACGTCCGCGTGGGCGGCGAGCCGCATCCACATCTCGATGTCGCCGGCGTGCGGGAGCTCCGGGTCGTAGCCGCCGACCTTCCGCTGGAGGGCGGTGCGGACCACCACCTCGGGCGAGGTGATGCAGCCCGTGCCCTCGCGGAAGCGCCGCTCCAGCCACCAGTGACCGGGATAGACCACGGAGCCGGTGCTCCGGGTGCGGGCCGCCGGCAGCGGCCCGCCGTGCCGGAAGTGCAGCGGCCTGCCGTAGCAGAAGCCGACCTCCGGATGGGCGTCGAGCAGGGCGACGGCCCGGACGAGGGCCCCCGGCACCAGCCGGTCGTCGGCGGAGAGCAGGACGACGTAGTCGCCGTCCGCCCACTCCAGCAGGCCCTCGTTGTACGTGGCGATGTGGCCCTTGTTGGTCGCGTGGACCCGTACCTCGATCCTCGGGTCGGAGGCGGCCAGCTTCGCGGCCACCTCCGCCGAGTCGTCGGGCGACGCGTCGTCGATGATCAGGACCCGCACGTCGAGGCCGGGCTGTTCGTCGAGCACGCTGCGTACGCAGTCGGCCAGGAAGTGGCCGTACTTGTAGCAGGGGATGACGACGCTGACTGAGCTCATGTGCTGCGTTCCCCGATTTCGGTCGGGGTCAGCCGGTCGTGAAGACCGGGCCGACCCAGTAGTTCGTCGCGTTGTAGGAGCCGGTGGGGAAGACGGTCGACGCACCGTACTTGTAGAGGCCGTTGCGGCTGCCCGTCGCGTCCGCCGGGGCGGACAGGGGGTAGGTGAGCCGGGCGCCCGTGAAGTAGCCCTTGTCGGCTGCGTAGTTGCCGTTCGGCGCGTGGTACGACACCACGTAGTTCGTCCCCGCCGTGATGGGGACGGGCGTGGCGAAGGTCAGCCGCTGCCAGCCGGTGGCGGTCTCGTCGGTGAAGGTGCCGGTCGCCAGCAGCGTGCCGTCGTCGGTCCACAGGCTGCCCGTGTGGATGCCGGTGTTGGTGGCCCCCTTGTAGAAGGTGACCCCGGTGACCTTGCCGGCCAGCGCCGACCGGAAGCGGGTGCCCAGCTCCAGGGAGTTGGCGTCGCCGGTCTCGGCCGCCTTGGCGGGCACCGTCTGCGCGCTCCACAGGGTGCACGGGCAGGCGGTCGGCGGCGGGGTCGCGCTGGTGGTGAAGGTCCAGGTCACCGGCTCGGCCATGGCGTTGCCCCACAGGTCGGCGGCCTGCACGGACGCCGTGTAGACCGTGCCGAGGGCGAGCTGGCTGTCGAGGGTGAAGGCGGCGGTCTTCCCGTCGCCGTCGAGGGTGGCCCGGCCGGGGACGGTGGCGTTGCCGGGGCCCTTCACCGTGAACACCAGGGTGCCGCTGTCGACGCTCCGGTCGAAGGTCGCGGACAGCGGCGCGGTGATCGCGACCCCGGTCGCGCCCGGGGCCGGGGTGCGGCCGGTGACGACGGGCGGCGTGGTGCTCGCCGACCCGGTCTCCAGGACGGCGTCCACCCAGTAGTTGCTGCCGGGGGAGGACTGCGACGGGAAGCCGCTGCTCGCCCCGTACCTGTAGACGCCGTTGCCGCCGTCGGTGCCCGACGGGAGCGCCGTCAGCGGGGCGAGGCCCGCGCCCTTGTCGGTGAAGTAGTGGGCGTCGAAGGCGTATCCGCCGTGAGGGGCGAAGTACGAGGCGATGTACGTGGTGTTCGCCTTCACCGGCACCGGGTCGGCGAACGTGAGCTGCTGCCAGCCGGACGCGGTCTCGTTCGTGAAGGTGCCGGTGGCCAGGAGCTGACCGGAGGCGGACCACAGGCTGCCCTTGTGCGTCCCAGTGTTGGCGGCGCTCTTGTAGAAGCGGACGCCGGTGATGGTGCCGGGAACCGAGCTGCGGACCTTCACGCCCAACTCGACGGAGCTGCCGTCGCCACCGTTGGGCTTGGCCGGCGCGGCCGAGGCGGGCCACACCGTGCACGGGCACTGCTGGTCGGCCACGGTCAGCGGCACCGTGGTCACGGCCCCGATGTTGACGCTGTCGTCGACCGCGCGGACCTTGAGCTGCGCGGGGCCCTGGGTCATCGGCGTCCAGGTGTGGCTCCAGGAGCCGGTGCCCTCGGCGGCCCGCCAGGTGGTGCCGCCGTCGGTGGAGACCTCCACCCGGGCCACCACGCCGCCGCCCGTGTCGGTGGCGGTGCCGGTGACGGTGATCTGCCGCTGCGCCGGTACGGAGGCGTGCGCGGCCGGGCTGGTGACGGTGACGGCCGGGCCGGTGGTGTCGGTGGAGGCCGTGGCCGTGACGAGCCCGGACTGCAGGGTCTTCGGCTGGATGCCCATGTCCGCGAGGACGTTCACGGTGGCCTGCTGCATCCGCTTGTCCTCGGTGACGACCCCGCCGGCCGGGTCGGCGGTCGGCACGTTCGTCAGACCCCAGGACCACTGCACGGTGCCGGTGCCGAAGACCAGCGCCTTCGACGTCTGGTCGCGGAAGGCGACCAGGCTGTGGGTGGCGGTGCCGTTGCCGTAGTTGTTGCCCCAGTCGAGCAGGTAGTTGCCGTCGGTGATGTCGAGCGTGGTCGACGACAGCCGGATCTGGCCCGCCGGACGGCTCGCGTTCTCGATGTCGCTGTTCCACTCGTAGCCGAGCGTCCCGGCCGGGAAGGTGGCGACCTGGTTGCCGGTCAGGGCGGCGACCGAGGTGTTGCGCCACAGCCGCATCCGCGCGAACGCGGCCGGCACGGTGATGGCGTCGTTGCGCGGGCCGTTCACCTGGAACAGCGAGCCGGTCAGCATGTTCTGCGGACGGTACGGCTCGCCCTCCTTGGTGCTGTCCGGGTCCATCCAGGTGCCCGTCCACACGGGGCTCGGGTCGGGTATGCCGTTCGGCGTCGGGAACTTGAGCTTGGTCTCCTTGTAGCAGACCAGCGTCCGGTTCGCCGTGTTGCTGCCGTCGATGCTCGGCTCCAGGCGGGTCTTCCAGAAGATCTCGTTGCCCGCGAAGTACGTCTGGTGCTGGCCCGCCTTGCGCGCGTTGAGGACGTGGGTGAACTGCTCCTGCGTCCAGTACTCGTCGTGCCCCTGCGACATGAACATCTTGTGGTTCGCGAGCAGTGTGGCGCCCCGGGTGGCGGTGTCCAGACCGGAGACGTAGCTCAGGTCGTAGCCGTTGCGCTCCAGCCAGGCGATCATCATGTACTCGGAGCCGTAGATGCCGTTCTCGCCGCCGATGTCCATCGGCCGGTTGTAACTGACCTTGTACGCGCGCCCGTCGGGCGCCGGACCCTGGCCGTCGTACAGGTTGGTGCCGCCCCAGTCGTTGTACGCCTGCCAGGTCTGGTCGGAGGTCTGCACGAGGATGTCGGAGCGGCTGGCGTCGTTGCGCACCACGAACGGGTACGGCATGAGCCCGTTGCCGTCGGCCTGGTCGAAGTTGGCGAGGTACAGCCCCGAGACCGCGTCGGCGGGCACCGTCCAGCTCGCCGTGGTGGGCCAGTTGCCGCAGTCCATCAGCCCCGTCGGCTGGTCCTTGAGACAGGCCGGCCGCTGCGTGCCGTAGGTGGCCGGATAGGTCTGGGCGGCCTGCGCGGGCGTCGATATCAGCCGGGCGCCGTCACCGCCGTACCAGCCGAGCCGGTAGATCTTCACGTGGTACGGGGCCGGTGACTGCACCTTGAACGACAGGGTCTCCCCGGCCTGGAGGCTCATCTTGGTGGGGAATCCCGCGATGTCGCCCCAGGAGCTGCCGGCGAACCAGTCCGGCATGGGCGTGCCCGGCTTGGAGTTCTCGCAGACGATCGGGTTGCCGCCCGTGCCGCAGGGATCGGCGAGCGCGGTCGCGTTCCCGGCGGGCGGCAGGAAGAACGCGGCCAGCGCCGCGGCCAGGGCGAACACGGCGCCTCTGACCCGGCGACGGTAGGGGTTGTGCATCGCGGGACCTTTCACGGGCAGGACGGGACCCGGCCTGCGGCCGGAGTGGGGGAGCGGGCCCTCAGCCGAGGGCGTGCGCCAGCGCGTCCACGACCCGGCGCTGCCGGTCGTGGGTGATCTGCGGGAAGAGCGGCAGCGACAGGATCTCGCCGGCCGCCCGCTCCGCGTGCGGGAAGTCCCCGCGTGCGTGGCCGAGATGGCGGTAGGCGGGCGTCAGGTGGACCGGGGTCGGGTAGTGGACACCCGCCCCGATGCCGCTCGCGTTCAGTTTGCCGACCACCGCGTCGCGGTCCGCGCCGGGCACCCGCACCACGTACAGGTGCCATACGTGGACGGTGCCGTCGGCCGTGACGGGGCGGACCACCCGGCCGGCCTCCGCGAGCGGGGCGAGCAGCTCGTCGTAGCGCGCCGCCGCCCTTCGCCGGGCCTCGTTGCCGGCGGCGAGCCGGCGCAGCTTGGCCCGCAGCACGACGGCCTGGAGGCCGTCGAGCCGGCTGTTGAAACCGGGCACGTCGTGCCGGTACTTGTGGACCCCGCCGTGGTTGGCGACCGCCCGCACCAGGGCGGCGGCCTCCGCGTCGTCGGTGAGGACCGCGCCGGCGTCACCGTAGGCGCCGAGGTTCTTGCCGGGGTAGAAGCTGGTGGCGGCGATCCCGCCGCGGCCCGGCGTACGGCCCTGCCGGCTCGCGCCCTGGCTCTGCGCCGCGTCCTCCACGATCCGCACGTGCCCGGGCAGGCCCTCGGCGAGCGCGGCCACGTCGGCGCACTGCCCGTACAGATGGACCGGCACCACGGCACGGGTGGCCGCGCCGACCGCGGCCAGGGCGGCCCGGGGATCGATCAGCAGGGTGTCGGGCTCGCAGTCGACCAGGACCGGCCGGGCCCCGGCCCGGGCGACCGCGCCCGCCGTGGCGATGAAGGTGTTCGCGGGCAGCACGACCTCGTCGCCCGCCCCGACCCCGCTCGCCCGCAGGGCCAGCTCCAGGGCGTCCGTGCCGTTGGCGACGCCCACGCAGTGGCGGACCCCGCCGAACTCCGCGTACTCCCGCTCGAACTCCCGGACCTCCTCGCCGCCGATGAACGCGGTGTCCGCGAGGACCCGGTCGAAGCCGGCGCGTATCTCCTCCTCGACCTCCGCGTGGGCCGCCCGCAGGTCCACCAGGGGTATGGGGTCCGTCCGGTCCGTCTGGTCCATCAGCCGTTCACTCCTCGTGCCGGGATCCTGGTGGCGTCGTCCGCCGTGAGCTGTTCGAGCGCGGGGGCAGCCGCCGCGCGCAGCCGGCGGGCCGGGGTCCCGGCCCACACCTCGCCCGGCGGCACGTCGGCGAGGACCAGCGCGCCCATGCCGACCAGGGACCAGGCCCCGACCGCCACGCCCTCGCGGACCAGCGCGCCCGCCCCGACGTAGGCGCCCCGGCCGATCCGGGCGCCGCCGCCGAGCCGTACGCCCGAGGCGAGGGTGGCGAGGTCCCCGATCTCGTCGTCATGGGTGAGGACGGTCTGCGGCATGACGGCGACATGGCGGCCCACCCGCACGGACGCCGTCAGGACCGTGTGGGCGAGCAGCACCGTGCCCCGGCCGACCGTCGAGCTCGCCGACACCACGGCGGTGGGGTGCACCACGGTGGTGTAGCGGTGCTCGGGCAGGCCGAGCCGCCGCACGAGCCGGGCGCGGGCGGCGTAGTCGCGCGGGTTGCCCACGCAGACCACGAAGGACGCGTCCTCGAGTTCGGCCACCCGCTCGGTGCCGCCGAGCACGGGCACCCCGTCGAGCGCGACGCCGTGCAGCGCCGGGTCGTCGTCCAGATGGCCCGCGAGCGGCAGGCCGGCGGCGAGGGCGGCCTGCGCGGTCTCCCGCGCGAAGCCACCGGCGCCGATGATCACGAGCGGCCCGGTCACGGCCGCGCCGCCGCGTCCCGCCGGGCGGCTTCCCGCCCGGCCGTGTCCCGCCCGGCCGGGGCGCGTCCGGCCGTGTCCCGCGCCGCCGCTTCCCGGAGCACCGCGACCACCCGGTCCTGCTGCTCCTCGGTCATCGTGTGGAACAGCGGCAGGATCAGGGAGTCGCGGCTGATCCGCTCGGTCACCGGCAGCGGCGCCGCCGGATGCCCGGCGTACGCCGGTTCCAGATGGCTCGCCATGATGCCCCGGCGCGCCGACACCCCGGCCTCGGCGAGGACCCCGAGCAGCGCGTCGCGGCCCACCGGGAAGTCCTCGGCGAGCAGCACCCAGTACGACTGGAAGTTGCCCTCACCGTGCGCCGGATCCCGGACCGGGTCGACACCGGGCACCTCGGCCAGCAACTCCCCGTACCGTGCCGCCAGTTCACGGCGCCGCGCCACCATGGCGTCCAGCTTCTCCAACTGGGCCAGGCCCACCGCGGCCTGGATGTCGGTCATCCGGTAGTTGAACCCGGTCTCCAGATAGCTCTCCAGGACCGGTGTGCCGCTCGCGTGCCGCTCGGCCGCCGACACGTTCATCCCGTGCTCGCGCAGCCGCCGCAGCCGCGCCGCCCACGCGTCGTCGTCGGTGGTGATCATGCCGCCCTCGCCGGTGGTGAGCAGCTTGCGCGGGTGGAACGACCAGGCGGCGAGCAGCGCGCCCCTGCCGACGGACGCGCCGTCGACGGTGGAGCCGATCGCGCAGGCCGCGTCCTCCACCAGCGGCAGGCCCCAGCCCTCGCAGGCCGCCCGCAGCGCGGACACGTCCGCGGGCACCCCGCCCTGGTGGACGAGGAGCACCGCCCGGGTCCGCTCGGTGCGCACGGCGTCCACGGTGGCCGCGGTCAGGTTGCCGGTCGCGAGCTCGACGTCCGCGAAGACCGGCACGGCGCCCACGTACCGTACGGCGTTGGCCGTGGCGATGAAGGACAGCGACGGGACCACGACCTCGTCGCCCGGGCCGAGCCCGAGCGCGAGCAGCGCGAGGTGCAGCGCCGTCGTGCAGGAACTGACGGCCACGCCGTGCCGGGCGCCGACGCGCTCCGCGAAGGCCCGCTCGAAGGCGGCGACCCGCGGGCCCTGGGCGACCCAGCCGGACAGCACGGCGTCGGAGGCCGCCTTCGCCTCCTCCTCGCCCAGCCACGGCACCATGACCGGAATCCGCACCGGCTCCTCGGCGGCCTCGGCGTCGGCCTTCTCGGCGTCCGTCGCCGTCGCGCCCTTCTCCGCCCGCCACCAGTCCACCAGGTCCTTCAGGCCGGTCCGCAGGTCGATCTCCGCCTTGAAACCGAGCCGCTCCTCGGCGAGCCGGGTGTCGGCGAGCCGCCGGGTGACCCCGTTGACCGCGCGCGCCGGGCCGTGCACCGGCTCCAGGCCGGAGCCCATCACGTCGAGCAGCGCGTCGGCGAGCTCGCGCAGGGACGTCTCGGTGGCGCTGGCCACGTTGAACACCTCGTCGGTGACGTCCGCGCGGGCGGCCAGGATGTTGGCGCGGGCGATGTCCCGGACGTCGACGAAGTCCATCGTCTGCGTCCCGTCGCCGAGGATCAGCGGCGGCTCGCCCGCCTCGATCCGCTCCATCCAGCGGATCAGCACCTCGGTGTACAGGCCGTGGATGTCCATCCGCGGCCCGTACACGTTGAAGTAGCGCAGCGCCACGTAGTCCAGGCCGTACATGGCGTGGAAGCTGCGCAGCATCCCCTCGTTGAATGCCTTGGCCGCACCGTAGAAGGTGTCGTTGTTGTACGGGTGGTGGCGCTCGCCGGTCGGGAACGACTCGGCGAGCCCGTAGACGGAGGCCGAGGACGAGGCGATCACCTTCTCGACGCCCGCGGCCGCGGCGGCCTCCAGGACGTTGAACGTGCCGTCGACCATCACCTCGTTGGCGAGCCGGGGCTCCTCCGCGCACTGGGTGATGCGGATGGCCGCCAGGTGGAAGACCAGGTCCGCGCCCGCGGTCACCCTCCGCACCGTCGCCGCGTCGCGGATGTCGCCCTCCACCAGCTCGACGACCCCGCTGCCCGTCGCCCGGGCGAGATTGGCCCGCCGGCCGCGCACCAGGTTGTCGAGCACGACGACCTCGCGCGCACCCCCCTCGACCAGGAGGTCCGTCACATGGGAACCGATCGTGCCGGCACCGCCGGTGACCAGGATCCGCTTGCCCCGAATGTCGCTCAACGCCGTTCTCCCGCCGCTTCGTTCGCGTGCTTCAGGGACCGGTCGGCCCCGGTCCGCAGGCCGACGACCGCACCACGGAACTCCAGGCTCCGCGAGGCCGCCTCCAGAATGTCCAGGACCCTCAGGCCCGCCTGCCCGTCGGTCAGCGGCGCCCGCCGCTCCGTGATCGCCGCGGCGAACTCGTCGACCATCGTGCGCAGCGCCTCCTTCTCCCCGATGGCCGGCGCGATCATGTCGCCGGTCCGGTACGAGATCAGGGCCTGCCGGCGCTCGTCCGCCCCCAGGTCCTGGGGCGTCGCGAGGTCCACCCCGCGGTCGAACACCGCGACGCGCTGCGCCGGATTGAGGTCGTCCCAGATCAGGGTGCGCTTGGCGCCGCCGACCATGGTGGTGCGGACCTTGGTCGGCGACAGCCAGTTGACGTGCACATGGGCGATGGCACCCGTGTTGAGCTGGAGCGTGAGGTACGTGATGCAGTCCCGCCCCGCGCCGATCGGATCCGCCCCGTGCGCGGCGACCGCGACCGGCTGGACGTGCTCGGGCAGGATGAAGTCGAGGATGGACAGGTCGTGCGGGGCCAGGTCCCACAGCACGTCGATGTCCTTCTGCACCAGACCGAGGTTGATCCGCACCGAGTCCACGTAGTGGATGTCGCCGAGGGCGCCCTCGTGCACCAGCTCGCGGATCTTCGCCACGGCCGGGGTGTAGCAGTAGGTGTGGTCGCACATCAGGGTCAGGCCGCGCTCCTCGGCCTCGGCGACCAGGCGCGCCCCGTCGGCGTAGGTGGTGGCGAGCGGCTTCTCGACCAGGACGTGCTTGCCCGCGCGCAGGGCGGCGAGGGCCACGTCCAGATGGGTGCCGGCCGGGGTGGCGACGGCGACCGCGTCCACGGCCGGGTCGGCGAGCACGGCCGCGTAGTCGGCGGTCGCCTGCACCGTGGAGTAGCCGCCGAGGACCCGCCGGGCGCGCGTCACGTCGAGGTCGCACAGCCAGCGCAGCCGGAACCGGTCGCTGCCCTGGAAGTTGCGCACCAGATTCGGGCCCCAGTAGCCGGCGCCGATCACGGCGACCCCCAGGGGTCGCCCCGCCGGGTCCTGTTCTTGCCGCTCGTCCGCTCGGTCGGCGTCGTTCACCGTGTCTTCCCCCAAGGTCGTCGTGATGGTGGCGCGCATCTCAGTACGCGCCCGTGCCGCGCAGGACCGCGGGGCCGGTGCGCAGCAGGATCACCGCGTCCAGGCCGAGCGACCAGTTGTCCACATAGGCCAGGTCGAGCCGGACGGCCTCGTCCCACGGCAGGTCGGAACGGCCGCTGACCTGCCACAGGCCGGTCAGTCCCGGCTTCACGAGGAGCCGGCGCCGGACCTCGTGGCTGTAGCCGGCGACCTCCTCGGGCAGCGGCGGGCGCGGCCCGATCAGCGACATGTGCCCGCCCAGCACGTTGATCAGTTGGGGCAGTTCGTCCAGCGAGTAGCGGCGGAGCGTGGCGCCGACCCGGGTCACCCGGGGATCGTCGCGGACCTTGAACAGCAGCCCGTCGCTGTTGTGGTTGGCGTGCGCGAGCTCGGCCCTGCGGGCCTCCGCGTCGGGCCGCATCGTACGGAACTTCAGCATGGTGAACTGCCTGCCGTGCAGGCCCACGCGCACCTGCCGGAAGAGCGCGGGACCCCGGCTGCCGAGCCGTACGGTCAGCGCGACCGCGCACATCAGCGGGGACAGCAGCAGGAGCAGCACGGCCGCGAGCAGCCGCTCGGCGATCTCCTTCGGGAGCCGGGCCAGCCGGGAGAGCCGGGGCGCCCGGACGTGGAGCAGCGGGACGCCGCCGACCGGACGGATCTCGATGCGGGCGGCCGCCACGTCGCCGAGCGCGGGCGCGAGCAGGAAGTCGCCCCCGGCGGCGGCCGTGCTCCAGGACAGCCGGCGCAGCAGGGCCGCGTCGATCTCCGGCGCCGGCAGCACCACCACGGCGGTCCCGCCGCCGAACGCCCTGATCGCGCCCGGCACTTCGTCCACCCCGCCGAGCACCGGCACCCCGCACGCGTCGACCGCCTGCGCGTTCAGCGGATCGGTCAGGCACACCCCGGCGATGTCCATCCCCTGGAGCACCGAGCCCGCCGGGGCACCGGGCCGCCCGTCGCGCAGCAGGGCGGCGAGGAGGTCGGCGACCCCTGCGGAGGGGCCGACCAGGACGGCGGTCGTACGGTTCCGGCCGCGCGCCCAGTCGCGGCGCAGCCGGCGCCGGAGAGCGAACCGGGCGGCCAGCGACAGCGCGGCGGCCGGCGAGGCCGCGAGCATCATCCCGTGCGTGAGGGCGAGGTCGCCCGCGACGCCCCAGCCGAGCACCGCCGCCAGGGCGGGCAGGACCAGCGCGGCGCGCAGCACCCGCCGGTAGACCTCGCTCCCGGAACCGAGGGGGCCGCGGGCGTGGGCATGGTGCGCGGCCAGCACGGCCACCCAGGCCGGTGGCAGACCGAGGACGACCGGCCAGTGGCCGCCCGCCCGCAGCACGAGCAGCGCGGCGACGGCCGCCGCGGCGGTGTCCGCCGCTATCAGGACGATCTGGTGTCTCCTTCGCCACCACAGGCCATGGGCGTCGACATGTGTGGATTCGACACGATGCCGCTCATGCGTGACCGGCAGGACGGTCATCCATTCCCCCCAAGGGCGCTTCGCGCGCACCCTGCCCGAGCCCTCGCGGTCCCTCCCCCGGTTCGCCCGCGAGCACGACGGCTCACGGGCAGGGGAAGGGCGGCGACGGTCGACGAGGGTACGCGGCTCTTCCGCCTGACTGAACGGTGCGGACCGAGTCGCAAGTCTCCCCAGCCACGGCCGGGTCCGCACAGGACGCAGAATCCGCCCGGGACGAGTGTGTTCGTGACCGAGCGGATCCGGCAGCGCTCAATCTAGAGCAACTGGGGCAGGCCAGCCAGGAGTTGTGTGAAACTCCTACCGATAGTTGAAGGAACTGTGAGAGTGGGACGGGATGGTCATACTGGCCGCATGCCCGACGGTCCCAGCATCGTGATCCCCGCGCACAACGAGGAACGCACCCTCGGCCGGCTCTTGGACGGACTCCTCGCGGACCTCCCGGACGACCCGCCCGACGCGGCGTTCGACCTCGTGGTGGTGTGCAACGGCTGTACGGACGACACCGCGCGCGTCGCCGCCGCGTACGGCCCGCGCGTCCGCGTCGTCGAGACCCCCGTCCCCTCCAAGCACGAGGCCCTGCGCCTCGGCGACACGCACGCCCGGGGCTTCCCGCGGATCTACGTGGACGCCGACGTCGAGCTGGGCGCCGCCGACGCGCGCGCCCTGGCCGAGGCGCTCTCCGGCCCCGGCGCCGTCCTCGCCGCCACGCCCGCCCGCGAGCTCCCGACGGCCGGCTGCTCCTGGCCGGTCCGCGCCTACTACCGGGTCTGGCAGCGGCTGCCGGCCGTCCGCGAGGGCCTGTTCGGGCGCGGGGTGATCGCCGTCTCCGCGGTGGGCCACGCCCGGCTCGCCGCCCTGCCGCCCCTGATGGCCGACGACCTGGCCGCCTCCCTCGCCTTCGCCCCGGCCGAACGCGCCGTCGTCCCCGCCGCCCGGGTCGTCGTCCGCCCGCCCCGTACCTGGGCGGACCTGATCCGCCGCCGGGTCCGCGCGGCCACCTCCACGGCCCAGTTGGAGGCCCACCAGGAGCGGTCCGCCCCCGCCGGGCAGGCCGCGCCCCCCTCGGCCCGCACCGGCCTCGGCGACCTGGGCGCCCTCCTGCGCGCCGAGCCGAGCCTCCTGCCCGCCCTTCTCGTCTTCCTCACGGCGGCGGTCGTCGCGCGCCGGGGCGCACGCCGGGCCGTCCGGAAGGGCGACTTCGCGACCTGGCTCCGGGACGAGAGCAGCCGCCGGGACTGACCGCCCCGCGCGCCCCGCCTCGCCCCGCGCGCCCCGACCCGCGCCCGCGCGTGCCCTCCGCGCCGTTCCGCGCCCTGCGCCGGAGCGCGCGCCGGGCGATTGCCGCGTTCCCGCCCGGAGGATGATCACCGCCGCCTACGCTGCAGCACATGATCACGCCAAGGAAGGTCCTGTCATGACGTACCGGATGAGAGGGCGGCGCACCGCCGCCCTGGCCGCGGCGGCCGCCGTCTGCGCCACCTGGCTCGCCGTCACACCGACGGCCGGGGCCGAGGAGCCGGCCGCCGGGGAGCCGGGGGCGGGGCCGCTCACGGCCGCCACCCGGTTCTACGTGGACCCGGACAACGGCGCCGCCCGCCAGGCCGCCACCCGGTTCTACGTGGACCCGGACAACGGCGCCGCCCGCCAGGCCGCCGTCGACGCCGCCGCCGGCGACACCGAGAACGCGGCGAACATGCGGGCCCTCGCCGGCCTGCCGCAGGCCGCCTGGTTCACCGGCGGCACACCCGACGAGGTGCGCGCGGAGGCGGCCGAACTGGTCGCCGCCGCCCGGACCTCCGGACAGGTCCCCGTCGCCGTCGCCTACAACGTGCCCGGCCGCGACTGCGGCCTGTACTCCAGCGGCGGCGCCGCGTCCTCCGCCGCGTACCGCGCGTGGATCACCGCCGTCGCCGAGGGGATCGGCGACGCCCCCGCCGTGGTGATCCTCGAGCCCGACGGCCTCGCCGCCCTGCCCAAGGACTGCGCCGGCTCGGTCGACCCCGACGGCACCCTCACCGCCCGGCGCCTCGCCGACCTCGACTTCGCCGTCACCACGCTCAAGACCCGGCCCGGCACCGCCGTCTACCTCGACGCCGGGAACAGCCGGTGGCGCGCCGTCGGCGACATCGCCCAGCGGCTGATCGACGCCGGTGCGGAGCGCGCCGACGGCTTCGCCCTGAACGTCTCCAACTTCCAGCCCACCGACCAGACCAGCCAGTACGGCGCCTGGGTGGCCAAGTGCGTCTGGTTCGCCACCGAGGGACCCGCCTGGGCCCGCGGCCACACCGACTGGTGCGCGAACCAGTACTACTCGTCGGCCGCCCCCAACGACGGCAAGCCCGGCAACGCGGTGTCCGCCGAGGACCCGAGCACCTGGCACTGGACCGACGACTGGTACGACCGGAACGTCGGCAGCCCCGCCGCCGCGGACCTGCTCCACTTCGTCGTCGACACCAGCCGCAACGGCCTCGGCCCCTGGAACCCCGCCCCCGGCACGTACAAGGACGCCGAGACCTGGTGCAACCCGCCCGGCCGCGGCATGGGCGAGCGCCCGACCGCCGACACCGGCGTCCCGCTCGTCGACGCGTACCTGTACGTGAAGACGATCGGCGAGTCCGACGGCTCCTGCACCCGCGGCACCGGCGGCACGGTCGACCCCGTGTACGGGATCGTGGACCCGCCCGCCGGCGCCTGGTGGCCGGAGTTCGCCCACACCCTGGCCCGCAACGCCCAGCCCGCCCTGCGGCCCTGAGCCGGACGCGGTTCGGCCCCGCGGGTGATCCCCGGGCCGGACCGGTGGGATCCCGGACGCCGCAGCGGGTATCGACCTCAGACACCCCCTCGCGACGGAAGGGAGCCCCCCATGGACACGGGCAGGAGCGTCGGCTTCGTCACGTCCTTCGACCGCACCGCCGGCTACGGCTTCGTCCTCCCCCTCAACTCCGAGGAGCCGGTCTACTTCCGCGCCGACGACGTCGAGGACGGCCACGCCCTCTCCGAGGGCCAGCAGGTCTCCTTCGTCCTGGTCCTCGGCGAGGGCCGGTTCGAGGCGAAGGACCTGCGCCCCTGAGCCGGAGGCGTGAGCGCGGCGAGCGGTACGCGGCGGAAGGTGATGGTCTCGTACGGGCCGCGCACCCCGGTCTCGTGGAGCACGCCGAGCGTCCGCCCGTCCACCCGGACCAGGTCCGAGTAGGCGGCCGGGCGGTACGAGAGGGTGAGCGCGCGGACGGTCGTGCGGCCGCCGTCGGTGCTGGTCCACAGGGCCGGGACGGCGCGGGCCGTCGGGACCGAGGGGGCGGAGAGGACCAGCAGGCCGGGCGGCCCCGGCAGGTACAGCAGACTGCCCTGGACGACCGGCACCCCGGCCAGGCCGGGCTGCGGTGCGAAGGGCCGGTCCAGGGTGGCGCCGCCGTCGCGGGACCGGCTCGCGACGCGGTGGCCGGGGCCGGTGCCGTGCTGGTCGCGGGCGCTGATGTGGAGCGTGCCGTCGGGGAGTTCGGCGGCCGTCGACTCGTTGGCGTTGACCGTGCCCTCGTACGCCTCGTCCGCGTAGCCGATCCGCCAGGTGCGACCGCCGTCGTCGCTCAGCAGGGCGTGCGCCCCGTAGTAGCGCGGCTCGCGGCCCGTGTCGGGGGAGCCGGGCGGGGGAGCGGCCGAGTGGTTGGCGGGGACGACGAGCCGGCCGGCGTACCGGCCGTGGGCCAGCGCGAGGGCGTGCCCCGGCCCCGTCGCGTACCAGCGCCAGCCGGCCCGGGTCACCGAGGACGTGATGTCCCGGGGCGCGGAGAAGCTCCGCCCGTCGTCCGTGCCGCGCTGCACGAAGACCCGTCGGCCGCCGCCGGCCGGCGCCCGGCCCCGGAGCACCATGCCCTCGGTCACGGCCCCGTCGTTGCCCGTGCTCACCAGGACCACGTCGCCGCTGCGCGGGTCGACCACGGGCGCCGGATTGCCCCGGGTGTCCCCGTGGCCCGCCGCGACGACCCGGGTCGGCCCCCACGTGCAGCCGCCGTCGGACGATCTCCGCAGCACGATGTCCACGGCCCCCGCGTCCCCGGTGCCGTGCACCCGTCCCTCGGCGAAGGCCAGCAGGGTGCCGGCCGGGGTGCGGATCACGGCGGGGATGCGATAGGCCGCGTAGCCGCCGGTCCCGGAGACGTACGGCACGGACGAACCGCAGCCGCCGTGGCCCCGTGGCCCGTCCGCCGCCACGGCCGCGAGGACCAGACCGGCCACCGCCGCCGCGTACCACCGCCGGGTCCGTCGTGTCCGCGCTGTCCCTCGCCCCCGTCGCATGCCGCC
Source organism: Streptomyces sp. NPDC006339 (assembly GCF_040612775.1). Lineage (NCBI taxonomy): Bacteria > Bacillati > Actinomycetota > Actinomycetes > Kitasatosporales > Streptomycetaceae > Streptomyces > Streptomyces sp. NPDC006339. The sequence goes on along the minus strand of NZ_JBEXQW010000001.1, from coordinate 162,285 downwards.
CACCGCACACCGGACCGGTGGCCCGGACCCCAACGGGCCGTGGACGAGGGGAGGTCGACGGGTGAAGGAGGGACGAACCGGCCGCCCGTCCGCCGCCCGCCGGGCTGCCTACCGGCCCCGCCCGTGCGCCGTCAGCCGCGCCTCCACCGCGTCGAGCAGCAGCTCGAGCGCGAACGGATGGCCGCTGTCCCGCATGTCCTCGGCGAGCAGCGGGAACGTCGCCGCCACATGCGGATGGGTGTCCGCCGAGAGCTTCCCGTACACCGCGTGCCAGACCCGCTCGTCCGCCTCCCGGGCGGGCTCCGGAAGGGCCAGCGCGGCGGCGTCCAGGGCGGCGAAGGCCAGTGCCTGGTCCGCCAGCGCGTGGTAGACGCGGACCGCCTCCCGGTCCGGGAACCCGGCGCCGCGCAGCACCCCGAGGATGGCCTCGACCGCCCGGGTCTCGTGCGCGCGGCCCGTCGTGCGGTGCGCCGCGAGTGCCGCCACCCGCGGATGCGCCAGATAGGCGGCGTGGATGCGGCGCGCGATCTCCCGCAGGTCGGCCCGCCAGTCCCCGGTGGCCCGCCAGCCCGCCCGGGCCCGGCCGACCATCTCGTCGGCGAGGGCGAGCAGCAGGTCGTCGGTGTTGCGGAAGTAGCGGTAGAGCGCGCTCGGATCGGCACCGAGCGCGGCCCCCAGCCGCCGCACCGACAGCGCCTCCGCCCCGTGCCGGGCGACCAGGCGCAGCGCGGTCTCGACGATCATCCGCTCGGAGAGCACGACACCCTGCTTGGTGGGGCGACGGCGCCGTCGCCGGTCCTCCGGAACCACTCGTTCGGCCATGGCCGGGACCCTATCCGGAGCACCCTTACGACAACACCCTTGACGTGTCGTCGACCGGCCCGGTTGCATGACGCACTCGCATCCGGCCGTGAGCCGGCCCCTCACCCTCCAGGAGTACGGACATGAGCACGGCCGACCTGGTCTTCACCGGTGGCCCCGTCTTCACCGGTGACGCCGCCCGCACCCGGGCGACCTCCCTCGCCGTCGTCGGCGAGCGGATCACCGCGGTCGGCCACGACGAGGTCCACGAGCTGATCGGCCCACGCACCGAAGTCGTCGACCTGGCCGGGAAGTTGCTCGTCCCCGGCTTCCAGGACGCCCACATCCACGCCGTGTTCGGCGGGATGGAGCTCGCCGAGTGCGACCTGAGCGGCACCACCGGAGCCGACGAGTGCCTCCGGCGCGTCGGGGAGTACGCCGCCGCCCACCCCGAGCTGCCCTGGATCACCGGGGGCGGCTGGTCCATGGAGAGCTTCGAGGGCGGCCTGCCCACCCGGCAGGCGCTGGACTCGGTCGTCGCCGACCGGCCGGTCCTCCTGGTCAACCGCGACCACCACGGCTCCTGGGCCAACTCCCTCGCCCTGGAGCTCGCCGGCGTCACCGCCTACACCCCCGACCCGGCCGACGGGCGGATCGAGCGCGATGCGGACGGCGTGCCCACCGGCGTCCTCCAGGAGGGGGCGTCCGATCTCGTCTCCCGGCTCGTCCCGCCGAGCACCGCCGCCGACCGGGTCGCCGGCCTGCTGCGCGCCCAGGCGCTGCTGCACTCGCTGGGCGTGACCGGCTGGCAGGACGCCCTGCTCGGCGCGTTCAGCGGCAGGCCCGACCCGTCCGACGCCTATCTCACCGCCGCCCGGGACGGCAGCCTCACCGCCCGGGTCACCGGCGCGCTGTGGTGGGACCGGGCCCGCGGCGCCGAGCAGATTCCCGAACTCGTCGCCAAGAGGGAGTCCTTGACCCACGGCCGGTTCCGCGCCGGCTCGGTGAAGATCATGCAGGACGGCATCGCCGAGAACTTCACCGCCGCCATGACCAGCCCCTACCTCGACGGCTGCGGCTGCGCCACCGCCAACACGGGCCTGAGCTTCGTCGACCCCGAGGCCCTGCGCGGCCACGTCACCGCGCTCGACGCCCTGGACTTCCAGGTGCACTTCCACGCGCTCGGGGACCGGGCGGTGCGGGAGGCCCTGGACGCCGTCGAGGCCGCCCTCGCCGCCAACGGCCGCCGCGGCAACCGCCACCACCTGGCCCACCTCCAGGTCGTGCACCCCGACGACATCCCCCGCTTCGCCCGGCTCGGCGCGCTCGCCAACATCCAGCCGCTGTGGGCCGCGCACGAACCCCAGATGGACGAGCTGACCATTCCCTTCCTCGGCCCCGAGCGCGCCGCCTGGCAGTACCCGTTCGGCGACCTGGTACGGGCCGGGGCCACCCTGGTCGCGGGCAGCGACTGGCCGGTCAGCAGCCCCGACCCGCTCGCCGGCCTGCACGTCGCCGTCAACCGCGCCGAGCCCGGCGCCACCGACGGCCGGATCTTCCTGCCCGAACAGCGCCTGGACCTCACCACCGCCCTCGCCGCCTACACGGCCGGCTCGGCCCACGCGGGCGGCCACGACGACGCGGGCAGTCTGCGCGCCGGCCACCTCGCGGATCTCGTGGTCCTCGACCGCGACATCCTCACGGCGCCGCCCGACGAGATCGCCGAGGCCCGCGTGGAGCAGACCTTCGTGGGCGGCGCCCGCGTGTACGGGGCCTGACCGCTCCCCGTCCGTCCCCGCCCCCGCCCCGCTCCGTACGCATCCCGCCCCGTACGCCCGTCGGCGCCGGCCGCGTGACCCATCTCACCTGCGGAAACGTCATTCGGGAAACCTTCACCAGAACCGCGCGCCCGCAGGCTGCGTTTTCCTCTACGGTCGATTTCAGCCAACGAGGAGCAGGGAGGGGCCGTGGCACAGTCGAGGGCGGCGCTCGCCGAGCGCATCGCGGAGCGGCGCAGGGGAGGCGACGACCCGCGCGCGCTGGTGGGGGAGATGCGGCGTTCGGTGCTTCTGGTGCCGGTCGCCGACGGGGGCCTCTGGTCGGTGCGCTCGGGCGGCGTGCGGTGGATCTGCGGCTTCACCGACGAGGCCGCGCTCGCGCGGTTCGCCCTGCACCACGGCCGCGGGGACGAGCCGATGGACTACGCGGCGCTGCTGGGCGCGCGGATCGTCGACGAGATCGTGCCCGCCCTCGGCGAGCCCGCCGGGCTCGCGGTGGACATCGCCACCGAGGACGGGTCGATGTTCTTCCCGCCGGTCACCGGCATCGTCCCGGACGCCGTGGCCGTGGACACCACCGAGCGGACGGGGGAGCGGGCATGAGCGGTGACGGAGCGGACCTCCACCTCGACAAGGCGTCCGTCGCGAAGTTCACCCAGGGCGTCGGCGCGACCATCGACGCGCTCGGCGACCTCGGCGGCGCCACCGGCTCGGTGATGGGCAAGGGCTTCTCGGAGCTGGCCATGACCGGGATGGAGGCCGGACACCACGGTCTGTCGGTCGACTTCGAGGACTTCTGCGAGCGCTGGGAATGGGGCGTGCGCGCCCTGGTCCGGGACGCGAGCCAGCTCGCCAACCGGCTGGGCCTCGCGGCGGGCACCCAGTGGGAGCACGACCAGTACATCGCCGGCACGCTCAAGGTCGGCGCGAACTCGATCATGGGCGGGAACCCGCACGCGAGCGAGGAGGACATCGCCAAGCAGAACTGGGGCGAGATCTTCACGCCCGACTACCTCGACCCGGACTGGAGCGCGGAGTCGTTCGAGAAGGCCGGCCAGGACATGGCGCAGACCTGGAAGGACACCGGACGCACCGTCCTCACGGAGGGACAGGGCGGCGAGCGCTCGCGCATCCTCAACGAGCTCCTCGGCGTGTCCGACGACCAGTGGAACCAGGCGCTCGACGACACCTTCGGCCCGTCGCCGGAGGAACGCGCCAAGCAGCAGGACCCGCACCAGGGGCCGGGGGGTGAGTGACCGTGGGCATCGGTGACTTCATCAGCGACATCACGCCGGACGCCGTCGAGGACGTCGTCGAGGACGGTGTCGAGTGGGTCGGCAACCGCGTCGAGGACGCGGGCAACTGGACCGCCGACCGGCTGGACGACGTCGGCTGGGAGTCCGGCGCCGACTGGGTGCGCGAGCAGTCCCGCTCCGTCGCCAACCGGCTCGGTGCCGAGGTCGACGAGATGGACCTCGGCCAGACCGAGGACAAGACCAAGCTGATCTACGGCAGCGCCGAGAAGATCAACGCCACCGCCGAGAAACTCAGCGCCTTCCACATCGCCTTCGACGACACCGGCGACGGCATCAAGGGCCTCGACTCCGCGCAGCTCCAGGGCGCGACCGCCGAGGCGCTGCGCAAGGCCGTGAGCACCCAGCCGCCCAAGTGGTACGCCGCCGCCGACGCCTGCTCCAAGGCGATCGGCGCGCTCCAGCGGTTCGCCGACACCGTCACCTGGGCGCAAGGGGAGGCGCAGACCGCGATCGACAAGTGGAAGGAGGGCGTCAAGGCGTCCCAGGACGCCGCCGACGCCCACAAGAAGAAGGTCGACGACTACAACAAGGCCGTCGAGCGCTACAACGCCCAGCCCGCCGACAAGCGCGACCCGTCCACGCTGCCCCCGCGCCCCGGCGACTCCTTCGAGGACCCCGGCAAGAAGCTCATGAAGGAGGCGCAGGACATCCTCGCCGAGGCGCGCCGGCAGCGGAACTCGGCCGCCGAGACCGCCCGTTCGGCCATTCGCGCCGCCCGCGACATGGCGCCGGAGAAGCCCTCGTACGCCGAGCAGGTGCGCGACGGCTACGAGGAGATGCAGATCATCGGCGACCACGTCGGCGGCGGCATCATCAAGGGCGCCGCCGGCATCGTCAACTTCGTGCGCTCGGTCAACCCCCTCGACCCGTACAACATCACGCACCCGGCCGAGTACGCCACGTACCTCAACAGCCTGGCCGCCGGCCTGGTCGTCGCCGTCAACGATCCCGTCGGCACCGGCAGCCAGATGGTCAAGGACTTCATGAAGGACCCGGCCGAGGGATTCGGCCGCCTGATCCCCGACCTGGCCCTGGCCGCCGCCACCGGAGGCGGCGGAGCCGCCGTCAAGGGCGTGCGCGTCGCGGAACAGGCCGCCGACGCGGCGCGGTTGCGCAAGCTGGTCGACGACAGCCCGGACGGCACGCACAACCGCCCGGACTGCGAGCGGTGCACCGACGGCACCGACCCCGTGGACCTGGCCACCGGACGGATGTTCCTGTCCCAGACCGACCTGGAGATCCCGGGCATCCTGCCGCTGGTGTTCACCCGCCGCACCGAGTCCGGCGCCGCCACCGGCCGCTTCCTGGGACCCGCCTGGTCCTCCACCGTCGACGAACGCCTCGAGGTCGACGCCCTGGGGATCCTTCACGTCACCGCGGACGGACTGCTCGTCCCGTACCCGCACCCGGCCCCCGGGGCGCCGACCCGCCCGGGACCGGGCCGGATCCGCTCGCTCCTCGCCCGGGAGACCGACGGGGACTACACCCTCACCGATCCCGACACCGGCGTCGTGCGCCGCTTCGCCGCCCCGGCCGGGGCCGAATCCGGCGGTGACGGCACCGCCTGGCTGTCCGCCGTCTCCGAGCGCAACGCCCACACCGTCACCGTCGACCGCGCCGAGGACGGACTGCCGCTCGCCCTCGTCCACTCGGCGGGCCACCGGGTGCGGCTCACCACCGCCGACGGCAGGGTCACCGCCCTCTCCCTCGCCGCCGGGGCCGAGGACGGCACGGACCTCCCCCTGATGATGTACGGCTACGAGGACGGCCGGCTGACCACGGTCACCCGCCCGTCGGGAGCCACGACCACCTTCCACTACGACGAGCGCGACCGGGTCATCGCCTGGGTCGACTCGGGCGGCAGCCGCTACGACTACGTCTACGACGAGCGGGACCGCGTCGTCGCCGAGGGCGGTGAGGCCGGCCACGTCCAGATCACCCTCCGGTACACCGAACCGGACGCCGCCACCGGCCACCGGACCACGGTCCTCACCACCGCCGACGGCCGCACCACCCGGCACCTGATCGGCCCGGGGAGCCGGGTCCTGGCCACCACGGACGCCCTCGGCCACACCGTCCGGTTCCGGTACGACGCGGACGGCAACCTGCTGTCCCGCACCGACCCGCTGGGCGCCACCACCACCTTCACCTACGACGAGGACGGCCGGCTGCTGTCCGCCGTGCGCCCGGATGGCTCCGAACTGCGCGTCGTGCGCGGCCCGTTCGGCCTCCCCGTCGAGGTCGTGGGCCCGGACGGCGCCCGCACCACGTACACGTACGACGAGCGCGGCAACCGCACGTCCGTCACCGACCCCACCGGCAACACCACCACCTCCGCGTACGACGGCGCGGGCCGGCTCACCGCCGTCACCGACGCCCTGGGCGACACGACCCGTGTGGTCTGCGACGCGGCCGGGATGACCGTGGCGGTCACCGACCCGACCGGCGCGACCACCCGGACCGAGCGCGACGGACTCGGCCGTCCGGTCCGGGTCACCGACCCGGTCGGCGCCGTCACCGTGCTCGAGTGGAACGCCGACGGGCATCTCGCCCGGCGGACCGAGCCCGACGGCGCCACGGAGTCCTGGACGTACGACGGCGAGGGCAACTGCCTCAGCCACACCGACGCCGCGGGCGGGGTCACCCGCTACGCGTACACCCACTTCGACCTCCCGCTCGCCACCACCCGCCCGGACGGCACCGTCCACACCTTCGAGCACGACGACGACCTCCGCCTCACCCGGGTCGTCAACCCCCAGGGCCTGACCTGGAGTTACACCTACGACGCGGTCGGCAACATCGTCGCCGAGACCGACTTCGACGGGCGCACCCTCACCTATCGCGTGGACGCGGCGGGCCGCCTCGCCGAACGGACCGACGCGCTCGGCGGAACCGTCTCCTTCGAGCGGGACGGGCTCGGCCAGGTGATCCGCAAGACCGTCGACGGCCGGGTGACGACCTATGCCTACGACCGGGCGGGCCGCCTCCTGGAAGCGGCCGGACCCGACGGCGAACTCCGCTACCAGTACGACCGCGGCGGACGCGTCAAGGCCGAGATGGTGGACGGCAACCCCGTCGTCTACGCCTACGACGACCTCGGCCGCCGCATCCGCCGCACCACCCCCACCGGACACGTCACCTCCTACTCCTACGGCGACGACGGCCTGCCGGTGCGACTGACCACGGGCGGCCGGCACGTCGACTTCACCCACGACGCGGCCGGCCGCGAACTGGCCCGCGTCTACGGGGAGGCGCTGACCGTCTCCTCGGCCTGGGACGCCTCCGGACGCCTCGCCGCGCAGCACATCGCCGCGGGCACGCGCACCGTCAACAGCCGCGCCTACGCCTACCGGGCCGACGGCCACCTGGTCTCCGTCACCGACGGCCTGTCCGGCCACCGCGCCTTCGACCTCGACCCGCTCGGCCGGATCACCGCCGTCCGCGGCCAGGGCTGGACCGAGCGGTACGCGTACGACGACGCCGGCAACCAGACCTCGGCGTCCTGGCCCGCCGGCCACCCGGGCAGCGAGGCCGCCGGCCCCCGCTCGTACACGGGAACCACCCTCCACCGGGCCGGCGGCGTCCGCTTCGAGCACGACGCGCTCGGCCGGATCGTGCTCCGGCAGAAGACCCGGCTGTCCCGCAAGCCCGACACCTGGCGCTACACCTGGGACACCGAGAACCGCCTCACCTCCGTCACCACCCCCGACGGCACCCGCTGGACCTACCGTTACGACCCCCTGGGCCGCCGCACCGCCAAACAGCGGCTGGCCGCCGACGGCGCGACCGTCGTCGAGGAGATCCGTTTCACCTGGGACGGCCTCACCCTCTGCGAGCAGACCAGCCACCGGCCCGACCTCCCGCACACCGTCGCCCTCACCTGGGACCACCGGGACATCGCCCCGCTGGCCCAGACCGAGCGCATCCTGACCGCGGACAGCCGGCAGGAGGAGATCGACCGGCGCTTCTTCGCCATCGCCACCGACCTCGTCGGCACCCCGACCGAACTCGTCGACGAGACCGGCGAGATCGTCTGGCGCACCCGGAGCACCCTGTGGGGCACCACCGCCTGGTCCCGGGACTGCAGCGCCTACACCCCGCTGCGCTTCCCCGGCCAGTACTACGACCCCGAGACCGGACTCCACTACAACCACTTCCGCCACTACGACCCCGAGACCGGCCGCTACGTCTCGCCCGACCCCCTCGGCCTCGGCCCCGCGCCGAACCCGCTCGGCTACGTCGACAACCCCTACGCGGGATGCGACCCGCTGGGCCTGGCCCCCAAGTGCACCAAGGAGGAGAAGGCCAGGCAGCGCGCGGTCAAGGCCGCCGACGGCGTCATCGACCGGGCCGACGACGGCCGCTTCCGCAAGCACCCGGACTACCACGGCGACTCCATGCACGGCTTCACCGACGAACGGGTCCTGGAGATCCTCAAGAAGCCGGACGCGGTGTACCAGTCGACCGGCGGCGCCGGGAACCTCATCTTCCGGCAGGGCGAGGACGTCGTCGTGACCAAGGGCGTCGGCTCGGAGGCCGGCCAGGCCATCACGGCGTACGGCCCGTCCGGCGTCCTCGGCGAATCCGGGGCGACGGCCGTCGGCAACGGGGCCAAGGCCACCGACGCGGGCCGGCCGATCACCCACGAGGACATCGTGGAGGGCAGAATTCCGGGCAAGAACGGATTCATGCCCCCGGCGGTGCAGATCAAATGAGGCGGCTCGACATGACAGTGACCCTGGCCGACGGCTGGACGGCGACCGTGACGGACGCGCCGCTGACCGTCGCCCCCCGCTTCGAAGGCACCCGCCTGCGGGTCACCCCGGCCCTGGACAAGGCGGAACGCGAGCGGTTCCTCCTGGACACGTTCGGCAGCGGGGCCCATCTGTGGGACACCCCGGACGAGGTCCGGTTCGACCCGGCCACCCGGTCCCTCGCGGGCGTCGAGTTCCAGCTTCCGGCCGAGTCCGCCGGCCCGGCGGATTCGGCGCGCGTCCCCGCCGCACCCGCCGTCCGGCCGGGCGGGCTGCGCGCGGACGAGGCCCGGGACTTCCGGCTCGAACAGTGCGGTGTGCTGTGCCGAACCCCCGGCGACGGCGTGCTCACCGCCCTGCGCGACCTCGACGTCCTCGACGAGCCGCTGGACGCCCGCATCGGCATCGCCCCCGACGTGGCGCTCCTCGTCCAGCACGGCGAGGTGGTCGGCTGGAGCCTCACGGACCCGGCGCGCCACCTGACGACGCCGTTCACCGCGCCCGACCCGGCCCCTCCGTCCCCCGCCACCCGCCGGCTGCTCAGCGCCTGTCTCGACCTGATCACCGAGCCCTTGATCGAGGACGTCGAGGACCGCGAACCGGCCGCCCTGGCCCGGCTCCACGCCACCGACCAGGCCCTGCGCACCCAGACCGAGGACCGCCGGCGGGCCGACGCGCTGCTGGCGCTCCTCGCGAACCTGATGGAGGACTACGGCGCCTGAGGCACGACCTGACGACCCGCCCTGAGCTCCAGGCGGGCGCCCCCGAAGGACTCCCGGAAGCGCTCGTCGTGGGACACGGCGACCACCGCGCCCGCGAAACCGGCCAGCGCCGCCTCCAGCTCCTCCACCAGGGACAGGGCCAGGTGGTTGGTCGGCTCGTCGAGGACCAGCAGGTCGACCGGGCGGGTCACCAGGCGGGCGAGCTCCAGGCGCCGACGCTGCCCCACCGACAGGGCCCGCACCGGGACGGCCAGATCCTCCTCGCGGAACAGGCCGAGGGCGAGCAGCTCCTCCGCGTGCTCGTCGGGCGGGCCGGGTCGGCCCTGGGCGTAGGCGGTGAGCAGCGGCTCGGGGGCGGCCACGGCGGGCAGCTCCTGGGCGAGGTGCCCGACCCGGGCCGGCAGCCGTACCTCCCCGGTGTCCGGGACGATTTCACCGGCGAGCACCCGGAGCAGGGTGGTCTTCCCGGCGCCGTTGGGCCCGGAGACGAGGAGCCGGTCGCCGGGGCCGAGGCGCAGCCCGTCCACGGCCAGCCGGTCGCCGACCGTGACCCGGCTGAGCTCGGCCGCCGCGAGGGCCGGGTCCGGCTCGGCGTCCCCGGCGAACCGGGCCTGGAAGCGCAGGGGTTCCGGCGGCGGCGGTACGGGATGGGCCCGCAGCTCCTCCAGTCGGGTCCGGGCCGCCCTGACCTGGCCGGAGAGCTTGTTCTCGCTGGAGCGCCGGTGCTTGCCGAAGCCCTGGCGGGGATCCCGGCCCGTGGCGGCGAGCCGCTGCCCCGCCCCGGCCACCAGCTCCTCGGTGCGGGCCAGTTCGTCCCGCCACTCCTGGTGCTCCTGCGCCTGCCGGCGGCGCGCCGCCGCCTTCGCCGCCCGGTATCCGGCCCAGCCGTCGCCATAGCGCGCGACGGTACGGGTGTCTCGGTCGACCTCCAGGATCGTGGTGGCCGTCGCCTCCAGGAACGCCCGGTCGTGGGTGACCGCGACGACGGTGCCGCGATGGGCGCGCAGCCGCTCCCGCAGCCAGCGGACGGCCTCGCGGTCGAGGTGGTTGGTCGGCTCGTCGAGCAGCAGCAGCTCGGCGCCGGAGGCGAGGACGCAGGCCAGCGCCAGCCGCGACTGCTCGCCGCCCGACAGGGTGCCGACCCGCCGCCCGTACGGGACGTGGGCGAGGCCGAGCCCGTGGAGAGCGGCGGCCACCTCGGCGTCGGCCCGGTAACCACCGCGCTCCTCGAAGCGTTCGAGCAGCGCCCCGTAGGCGGCGAGCTCCTCCGGCCCGGCCTCGCCGAGCCGCTCCTCGGCGGCCCGCAACTCCGCCTCCATCGCGCGGAGTTCGGCCAGTGCGGCGTCGACGGTGTCCTGGACGGTGTGCTCCGGCCCGACGGCGAAGGTCTCGCCGAGCGTCTGGGCGAGCCGGGCCACGGAGCCGGGGAAACGGACGGTGAGCTCACCGGCGTCCGGCGCCTCCGCGCCCGCGATCAGCCGCAGGAGCGTGGACTTGCCGGAGCCGTTCTCCCCGACGACGGCGGCCCGTTCGCCGGGCCGGACGGTGAAGGAGACCCGGTCGAGGACCTGACGGTCGCCGTAGGACTTGGAGACGTGGTGCAGCGTGAGCTGGGCGCGGTCGCGCATGGTGGGGTCCCTGAGGGTGGGTTCGACTGATCCGGTCGGTGCGCCACACGGGCGCGGCACGGGCGGCGCCGGCCTGCCGCCGCGCGGTCGCGCGTCAGCGGCTCAGGCCGTGTCCGGGGCCGGAATCAGAGAAAGAAGTAGTACGAACCCATACGCCCGACTGTAACAAGGGCCGGGCCGTTCGCGCCCGCGTTTTCGGGCCGGGCGGGGAGAGGCCGGGCGGGGCGCGGGCCCGGGCCTCAGGGAGCTGCCCGGCAACGGCCGCTCAGGCGGTGGGGGTCACCGGGAGGAGATGCGGTCGCTTGGCCGTGCGGCCGTCGCCGGACGAGCGGCCGCGCAGGCGGCGGGCCAGCCAGGGGCCGAGGAAACCCGCCGCCCAGGCCAGTTCGGTCCCGGCCGCGCGCAGGAGGCCGGGCGGCCGGACGGCGGGCTCGGGGAGGGGATGGGCCCAGGAGGCGTCACTGCCCGGCAGGCCGAGCGCGTCGGCGAAGGCGGCGGCGATACGGGCGTGGCCGAGCGGAGCGGCGTGGAGACGGTCGCGGCTCCACAGCCGGGGGTCCGTGACGACCGGGTGGTGACCGGTCTCGACGAGGACGACGCCGTGCGCCCGGGCGGCCTCCCGTATGCGCCGGTTGAGCGCGGTGATCCGCGGCGCGACCGGTCGCGCCGCGGGAATCGTGCGGCTGAGGTCGGGAAAGGTCAGCGTGGCCACGCGGGCGCCCCGGGCGGTGAGGGCCACGAACATCGCCTCCAGGTGACCGGCGACCTCGTCGGCGTCGAAGCGGGGACGCAGCAGGTCGTTGACCCCGGCGACGACCGTGGCGAGGTCGGGCTCCAGGGCCAGCGCGGGCCCGAGCTGCTCCGCCCGCACCTGTCCGGCCAGCCGGCCCCGTACGGCCAGATTGGCGTAGTGAAGGTCCGGGCTCGTCCGGGCGGTGAGCTCGGCGAGCCGGTCGGCCCAGCCGCGCAGCCCCTCGGTGTCGTCGCCGTCCCCGACGCCCTCCGTCTGGCTGTCGCCGAGAGCGACGTACCGCAGATACACGCGCCCGCCCTCAGGTGCCTCGTCGATTATTCATATTGTTGAGTATAGGGGTCTGTGGCTCTACGGCTCTACGGCTCTAGGGCGTCCGAGGTGCAGGGGCGGTCGGCGGCACCGTCATCGTCACGCGCCACAGCCGCCGCGGCAGGGCGCCCTCCTCGAAGGCGTGGACCTCGCGCAGGTCCCAGCCCTCGGCGAGCCGGTCGACCAGGTGGCGAGGGAAGAAGTGGACCGCGAAGCCGCCGTGCTCGTAGACGTCGTCACCGTGCGCGACGCCCGCCCCGCAATGGGCGTCCCCCGTGTGCCGGACCGTGTAGACGAAGCTGCCGCCGGGGCGCAGCGTCCGGCGGACCTCGGCGACGAGCGCCTCGATCCGCCGCGTCGACAGGTCCATGCACAGCAGCATGTGCGCGAAGACCGCGTCCGCCGACGCGGCCTCGAAGGGCAGCGGCTCGCGTACGTCCACCACGGCCGTGGCGACCCGACCCGCGAGCCCCCGGGCCTCGGCGGCGGCGCCGAGCTGACCGAGGCCCACCGGGCTGAAGTCGGTGGCGAGCACCGAGAAGCCGCGGCGCGCGAACCACAGCGCGTCCCGCCCGTGCCCCGCCCCCAGCTCCACCACGTCCCGCGCCCCGGCCCGCGCGAACACCTCCGCGGCGTGGCGCGCCGGTGCCGACGGCTCGTCCCCGTACATCCCGGGATGCTCCTGGTACGTCCGCTGCCAGTGCGCGCGCTGCGCGTCCTCCGTCATGCCCCGTGCCTCTCCGCTCGCCCCGCGCTCCGCGGAACCGCAGGCTAACGCGCCCCGCCCGTCACCCGTGGCCACCCGCGCCACCGGGCCATCCCGGCCCCGGCCCGCCGGGCCGGCGCGGCGCGGTCGGCCGATCCGCGGCACGCCTGCCCGAGATGTCTCGGATAGGGTGATTCGGTAGGGATCGCGGGATTGCGCCCCACGGGGCCCGGCCGATGCGTAGGTCGATGCGTTGGACACTCACCAGTCGCCGAGCAGGGTTCCGCAGCCGCCGCGCGCGGCCGTCGGATACGCGGGCGTGCTCAACGACCTGCTGCCCATCGCGCTGTGGCGCGAGGACGCGCGCGGCCGGATCGTCGAGTGGTCCCTGGCCGCCCAGGACCTGCTGGGATACCGCCCCGAGGACGTCCTCGGCCGGCTCGCCACCCCCCTCCTCGTCCCCGACGGAAACCGCGAGCTCGCCGACCGGCTGACCCGTCAGGTCCAGGCCGGCGAGACCGTCGTCGGCACCCTGCCCGTACGGCACCGGGACGGCCACCAGGTCGCCATGGAGATGTGGATCGTGCCCGCCGCGGACCCGGACGGCCGGCCCGGCGCCATGCTGATCGCCTTCGAGACCTCCCAGGTCATCCGGATGCGCGACTCCCTCGCCGCCCTCGAATCGCTCTTCACCCAGTCGCCCATCGGCCTGGCCACCCTCGGCCCCGACCTGCGGTTCGTCCGCGTCAACGACGCCCTCGCCCGGATGAACGGCGTCCCGCCGGCCGACCACGTCGGCCGCCGGCTCACCGAGGTCGTCCCCGGCGTCAACGCCGGCGCCCTCGAAGCCCTGATGCGCCGGGTCCTCGACACCGGCACCGCCGTCGTGGACGCCCGCCGGGTCGGCCGCACCCCGGCCGACCCGCACCACGACCACATCTGGTCCAACTCCTACGCCCCGCTCCTCGACCACAGCGGCCGGCCCCTCGGCGTCATCCCCTCCCTCATCGACATCACCGAGAGCCAGCAGGCCCACATCGAGGTCGAACGCGCCCGCCACCGCTTCGCCCTGCTCGCCGAGGCCGGGGAACGCATCGGCACCACGCTCGACCTGCGGCAGACCGCCGAGGAGGTCGTCTCCTTCCTCGTCCCCCAGATGGCCGATTCCGCCGACGTCCAGCTCCTCGAATCCGTCCTCGATCCCGACGAGTCCACCGCCGCCAACCGCGGGATCCTGCGCCGCCTCGCCGCCGGATTCCCCGACCCGACCGCTCCCACCGCCCTCCTCGCCGCCGGCCAGACCTTCCAGATCCCCCTGGACTCCGTCTACGAGTCGGTCATCACCGACGCCCGCGCCATGGACCTGACCGTCGCCGACATACCGGCGCTCATCAAGGACCCCCGGCTCGAAGCCCTGCGCCGCTATCTCGCCACCCGCATCGGCTCCGCCCGGCTCACCCCGCTGGTCGCCCGCGGCAAGGTGCTCGGCACGGTCTCGGTCACCCGGCTCCGCACCCGCGAACCCTTCGACGACGAGGACCGGGTGCTCATCGACGAGGTGGTCGCCCGCGCCGCCCTCAACATCGACAACGCGCGCCTCTACACCACCCAGCGGCACGCCGCCCGCACCCTCCAGCGCAGCCTCACCAACAACGCCCTGCCCGACGTCACCGGCCTGGAACTCACCGGCCGCTACCTCCCGGCCAGCGACCACGACGTCGGCGGCGACTGGTACGACGTGGTCGCGCTGCCCGGCGGCCGCACCGGACTCGTCATCGGCGACGTCATGGGCCACGGCATCCACGCGGCCGCCGTCATGGGCCAGCTCCGCACCGCCGTGCGGACCCTGGCCCGGCACGACATCCCGCCCACGCACATGCTGCGCTCCCTGGACGCCGTCGTCGCCGACCTGGGCGAGGACGAGATGGCCACCTGCGTGTACGCCGTCCACGACCCCGCCACCGCCGTCCTGACCATCGCCCGGGCCGGGCACCCGCCACCCGCCGTGGTCACCCCGGACGGCGCCCTCACCTTCCTCGACGGCCCGCCCGGCACCCCGCTCGGCACCGGCGCCCACGAATTCGGCACCGAGCAGATCGCCCTGCCCCCGGGCGGGCTCCTCGTCCTCTACACGGACGGCCTCATCGAGGCCCGGGGGCGGGACCTCGACCAGGGCATGGCCCGGCTCGCCCGGTCGCTGCGCGGCGTGGACCGGCCCCTGGACGAGCTGTGCGACGAGGTCCTGGCCGGGCTCCCCGAGGGGCCGGCCCAGGACGACGTCGCGATGCTGCTCGCCCGTACCAAGCGGGCCTGAGCCGCGACCGTACGACGGGCGCTGCGGGCGCGGGGGAGCGGGGCAGCGGTCAGGCCGGGGCGCCGCGCTCCAGAATGTCCTTGAGGGTCTGCTCGTCGCGCGGCATCTCCCTGCGGACCTGGGGGCGGACGACCAGCGGGACGAGTGCCTTGCCGACGCCGTGCCCCTCGAAGTCGACGGAGAGCGTCACCCGTGAGCGCGCGCCGCCGTCGAGCGGTTCGATGGTGCCCCTCAGATCGGGGCGTACGGGCCCGTCGACCCCGTGGACCTGCCAGCTCCGCGGCGGGTCGAGGGCGGTGAGCTCCACGTTCATGTCGATGTCACGACGCCCGACGTGCCGGGTCACGGTGACCCGCTGGCCGGAGGTCCCGGGGGTGCCGCCGGTCCGTCGTACGGCGACCGCGCTCTCCTGCCACTCCGGCAGGTGCGACGGGTCGGTGACGTACGCGAACACCTCCTCGGGACGGCGTGAGATGTCGACGGAGGCGCTGATCCTGGACATGTTCGCCTCCTTGCTCGTACGAGGAAGGATCTGTCCCCATCGTCCCACGCGCCGCCGGGTCGGCACAGGCTCAGCGGCCGCCGGCCCGCGCCCGGTAGAGGTCCCTGAGCAGCGCGATCTCCGCTCCGTGGTGGAGGAGTTCCTGGTTCATCCACCAGACGATGTCGAGGAACGGGTCCTCCGGGTCGCTGCCGTGCGGGTAGGTGCTGTACCCCACCGTGTCCAGGTCGGCGTCGGTCACCGACAGCAGCGCCTTGCGCCAGCCCTCCGTGGCCGCCTCGAAGTCGGCGACGGCCGAGGCCGCGTCCCCACGGCTGCGGAAGTCGTCCCTGGTCAGGCTGTGGCTGCCGGCCGTGTGGTCGGTGCGCAGCGTGAACATCTCCACGAGGTGGCTGAGCCGCCAGGCCAGCGTGGTGAACGGGGCCGGTTCCGGGTGCGGCGGAGGGCTGGAGTCCCGGCCCCACTCGCCGGTCCCCGTCAGGACGGTGGCGCGCGGGCCGGGACCGTCCGCGCGGCGCCGGACCGACCAGCAGTCCGCGACCGGCTCCCACAGGTACTCGTCGTCGGTGATCGGCCCGACCGCGACGTCCGTCCCGTTGCCGCTGTCCATGACCGGCCCCCGGAGCCGGTTCACCAGCCGCTCGCGGGCGAAGTCGAACTGCTCCAGGAGGGGCACCAGGCGGGGCGGGATCGTCATCGAGCGGCTCCAGGGGAGAAGGGCGGTTGCGCCCCGCACCCTGACACAGAAGTCCCGCCCGGGCCACGCCTTTTCGGCGCCTGCCCGGAGGAGAGGGCCGGGCCGGACGCGGGCCGGGCCGGCCGAGGGTCAGGCCCGGCCGAGGGTCAGGCCGGCCGCGGGTCAGAGCGTCACCACGGTGACCTCGGTCGCCTTCACACCCGTCCAGACCTCGGTGCCCTCCGCGAGGCCCAGCTCGGCGGCCGCCTGCGGCGTGATCTCCGCGACCAGCGGCGGCACCCGCTCGGAGGTGATCAGCACGCGCAGTCTGCTGCCGCTCGCGGTGATCTCCCGTACGGTGCCGGGCCAGACGTTGCGGGGGCTGCCACCGGGCCGCTCGCGGTGCACGGCGACCGCTTCGGGCGGGATGATCGCGAGGGCCTCCGTGCCGGGCGCGAGCGGATCGGCGGCGATCAGCGTGCCCCCGCCCTCCGCGAGCACGAGTCCGTCCCCGGCGGCGGTCCCGGGCCAGGCGTTGCGACCCAGCATCCGCGCGACCCACGGCGAGCGCGGATGCCGCGAGACCTCGGCGGGCGGGGCGTCCTGCAGGGCGCGCCCGTCCTCCAGGACGAGCACCCGGTCCGCCAGCGACACCGCCTCGACCGGGTCGTGGGTGACGATCAGACAGACGCCGCCGAACCCCGCGAGATGGCTGCGCAGGGTGTGCCGCACCTGGGCACGGGTGGTCTGGTCGAGGGCGGCCAGCGGTTCGTCGAGGAGCAGCAGCCGGGGGCGTGCGGCGAGCGCCCGGGCCAGCGCGACCCGCTGGGCCTGGCCCCCGGACAACTGCGCCGGCCGGCGCTGGGCGAGGTGGCCGACGCCGAGCCGGTCGAGCCAGGACCGCGCGGCCCGCCGGGCCTCGGCGCGGGGCACCCCGCGCGCCCGCAGCCCGTACGCCGTGTTGGCGAGGGCGGTCATGTGCGGGAACAGCGCCCCGTCCTGCGGCACCCAGGCGACGTGCCGGCGGTGCGGCGGCAGCGCGGTGACGTCCGTGTCGCCGAGGACGAGCTCGGCGTGGGCGCGGGGGGTGAGTCCGAGCAGGGCGCGCAGCAGCGTGGTCTTGCCGGCCCCGTTGGGCCCGACGACGGCGATGGTGGTGCCGGGCTCGGCGTCGAGGGTGAGCCGGTCGAACCCGCTGACCTCGGCGTGCAGCGCCCAGCGCTCACCGTCCCGGAACCCCGTCGCGGCCTCGGGTCCGGCCATGTCGGTCGTGCCCGGCGAGGGCTCCGGGTCCGTGGCGGAGGGTTCGGCCGGAGCCGGGCGGCCGGGCCGGGCGGCCGTGGGCGTCCCCGTCCAGCGGCCCCGCAGGGCGATGAGCACCGCCATGGCGATGGCGAGCAGCAGCAGTGACACGGAGGTCGCCGCCTCCGGTTCCTCCTGGAGCAGCAGATAGACCTGGAGCGGCAGGGTCTGGGTCGTGCCCGGCAGGTTGCCGGCGAAGGTGATCGTGGCGCCGAACTCGCCGAGCGCCCGCGCCCAGGTCAGCGCGGCGCCGGCGACCAGCCCCGGGGCGACCATCGGGAGCGTGACGGTGCGGAAGACCCGTACCGGAGAGGCGCCCAGCGAGGCGGCCGTCTCCTCGTAGCCCGGCCGCAGTCCGGCGAGCGCGCCCTCCAGGCTGATCACCAGGAACGGCATGGCCACGAACGTCGCCGCGACGACCGCGCCGGAGGTGTGGAAGGGCAGGGTGAGCCCGAAGGTGCGCTCCAGCCACGGCCCGGCGAGGCCGCGCCGCCCGAACGCGAGCAGTAGCGCGACCCCGCCCACTGTTGGCGGCAGGACCATCGGGAGCAGGACGAGGGAGCGGACGAACGCCTTGCCGCGGAACGGCACCCGGGCCAGCAGCCAGGCCAGCGGCACGCCCAGCAGGAGCGAGAGACCGAGCGCCCAGAAGGACACCACGAGCGAGAGCTCGAGCGCCTCCACCGTCCCCGGCCGGGTGAGGTGCGCGCCGAGCTCGCTCCACTCGGTGCGCACCAGGATGCCGAGGAGCGGCAGCAGCAGGAACGCGATCGCGAGCAGCGCCGGGACGGCGAGGACGATCGGGGTGCGGGTGCGGTTCATCGCTGGTTCCTGGGGTGACGGGACCCGGTCACGGCTGCTGGAAGCCCGCTTCCCGGAGGATCTTCTGCGCCTCGGGCGTGCTCAGCCAGGCCACGAACGCGGCGGCCGCCTCGGGGTTCTTCGCGTCCTTCAGGGTGGCGGCCGGATAGGCGGCGACGGCGTTCTGCGCGTCGGGGATCTCGACGGCGTCGACCTTGTTCGCCGCGCCGGCGGCGTCGGTCTTGTACACGAGTCCGGCGTCGGCCTCGCCCAGTTCGACCTTGCTGAGCACGGCGCGGACGTTCGGCTCCTGCGAGACCGGCTTCACCGCGATCTTCTGTGCGTCGAGGATTTTCCGGCTGTACTTGCCCGCGGGAACCTCGGGCGCGGCGAGCACGACCTTGAGCCCGCTGTCCGCGAGGTCGGCGAGCGCGTCGATCCGGTGCGGGTTGCCCTCGGCGGTGGCGATGACGAGCCGGTTCTTCGCGATGACCGTCGGCGTGCCGGTGTCGGCCCGCACCTTGTCCATGCTCTTGGTGTCGGCGGTGACCAGCGCGTCGGCGGGGGAGCCCTGGGCGACCTGGGCGACGAGCTCCTGCGAGCCGGCGAACGAGAAGGTGATCCTCGTACCGGGGTGAGCCTTCTCGTACGCGGCTCCCGCCGTCCGGAACACGTCGGTGAGGGAGGCGGCGGCCAGGACCGTGAGCCTGATCTCCGGCGCGGACGCGTCGGAGCCGGAGCCGGCGTCCCGGGCGCCGTCGCCGTCGGAGCAGGCGGCGAGCGGCAGCGTCAGACCGGCCGTCAGGAGCGCGGCGAGGGCGCGCCGGCCGGTGCGGGAGGAGAAGCGGGACATGGGTCGGAACTCCTAGGACGAGTTGTCGGGGCGCGGCGCCCGTCTCGGTCGTACGCCTTCGGCCGCACGCCTTCCGGCCTCCGCCTGGTCAGGCGCCGTCAGGTGCGGTCGGGTGCGGTCGCGTGGGGAGGGATGCGGTCAGGCGGGGCCGGCGGGCGGGGTCGAGCCCGGTCGTCGGTCGTCAGGCGCGGTCGATGTGCACGCTGGTGGACTTGACCCGCGCGGTGGCCTGCATGCCGACCTCGAGCCCGAGCTCCTCCACCGCCTCACGGGTCAGGAGCGAGACGAGCCGGTGCGGCCCCGCCTGGATCTCCACCTGGGCGGCGACGTCACCGAGCTTGACGGCCGTCACGATGCCGGGGAACGCGTTGCGGGCCGAGGTGTACGGCTCCTCCTCGTCCCCCGAACCGGATCCGCCGCCCTGCGCGATCTCGATGGAGAACGCGGCCAGGTCACGGCCGTCGATGAGCCGGCGACCGGTCTCGTCGCGATGGGTGGCGACCCGGCCGGCGTCGGCCCAGCGGCGGGCGGTGTCCGGGCTCACGCCCAGCAGCCGCGCCGCCTGTCCGATGGTGTAGGACTGCATGTGCGACACACTAGGTCGGTAGGGCTCTCATCTGCAATCAAGTGTGGCGCATCGCCCTGGCACCTGCGATGTGCCCTGGAGGAAGGTACGAGAACCGCCGGGCCGCCGCGCCCGGACGGGATCAGGAGGTCCTGCGCCCCATGGCCTCGACCAGCGGCAGCAGCCGGTGCGGAACCCGCTCGCGCAGGGCGATCTCGGTGCGGGTGCGGACCACGCCGGGAAGCTGGATCAGCCGCTGGATGACGTCCTCCAGGTGCCCCGCGTCACGGGCCACCACCCGCGTCAGCAGATCGCCGCCGCCCGTGATGGAGAACGCCTCCACGATCTCCGGGACGGACGCGAGCGCGTCCCCGACCTCGTCCAGATGCCCCTGGGTCACCTCGATGTGCACGAACGCGAGCACCGGATGGCCGAGCGCCGCCGGGGAGAGCACGGGCCCGGTGGCCGTGATCACCCCGTCCCGCTCCAGTCGGTCGATGCGCGCCTGCACGGTGCCCCGGGCCACGCCCAGGATCCGCGCGTACTCGCGCACGCTGGTGCGGGGCTGCTCGATGAGCAGCCGGAGGATGCGGGTGTCGAGCTCGTCCACCGCCATGGTCCGTTGGCTCCCTTCTGGCCGTACTCCCATCGTTTCGACTGTACCAATGGCGCAGTGTCCGGGCCGCCGGTTGAGCCACTGGGCGGACGGATGCTTTCCTCTTGTGAGAGTTGGACAGATGGCGTCGCACGCGCCGGACCGGCGAAGTGGCCGGCCCCGGACCCGCGGCGCCTTCGTCATGTGTACGTGCGTGTGTGTGAAGAGAGGGTGTGTGCACGGAAGCGGGGGCGGGACGGCCGTCATGAAGCAGGGGAAGAAGGGCCTGGTGGTCGTGGGCAGGGCGCTGCGCAGGATGTGCGTGGCGCCGGATCCGGGCAAGATCCGGCTGCGGGTCGCGAGCCGTGCCGTCGTCGGCGTCGGCCTCGCCGTCGCCGCGGCCGAACTGGCCGGACTCTCCCTCACCGCCTCCATCACGGCGGGACTCGCCGCGCTGCTCGCCCTGTTCACCGTGGGCGACCCGACCGTGCGCCGCCAGGTGGTCACCACCGCCCTGCTGCCGCTCGTCGGCTTCCCCGTGCTCGCGCTCGCGACCGCCCTCCACGGTGTGCCGCTGCTGCGCGACACCGCGTGGCTCCTCGTCGTCTTCGTCGGGGTGTACGCGCGCCGCTGGGGGCCGCGCGGCCACGCGCTCGGCATCTTCGCCTTCATGCAGTTCTTCATCACCCAGTTCCTGCACGCCCTGCCCGCGCAGTTGCCGGAACTGTTCACCGCCGTGCTGCTCGCCCTCGCGGCGGTCGGCGGGGTGCGCTTCGTCGCCTGGTGCATCGAGCGGCGCGTCCCGCCGCCGCCCGCGCCCGCGCCGCTGCCCGGCACCGGGCTCCACCGGCCCACCACCCGGCAGGCGTTCCAGGCCACCGCGGCCTGCGCCGTCGCCCTCGCCGCCGGTCAGCTCCTCTCCCAGGAGCGCTGGTACTGGGCCGTCGGCACCGCCTGGTGGATCTTCGTCAACACCGCCTCGCGCGGCGAGACCCTGGTACGGGGCTTCCGCAGGGTCGTCGGCACGGTCGCCGGCATCGCCGCGGGCCTCCTCATCGCCCTCCCGCTGGGCGGCGCCCCGGCGCCGACGGCCGCGCTGGTCGCCGTCTGCGTCTTCGGCATCTTCTACACCGCGCCGCTCTCCTATAGCTGGATGATGTTCTTCGTCACCGTCATGGCGGGGCTGCTCTACGGGCTGCTCGGCGTCCTGCACCCCGGGCTGCTGCTGCTCCGCTTCGAGGAGACCGCGGTCGGCGCGCTCGGCGCTGCCGTCGGCGTCGTGCTGCTGCCGGTGACCACGCACGCGGCCACCAACGCGTGGATCCAGCGGGCCGTGACCTGCGTGCACGCCTGCACCACCACGGCGGCCCGCCGCCTCGCGGGCGACCCGGACGCCGACCCGGCGCCGCTCGCCGCCGAACTCGACCTCCTCCTCGCCCGCGCCCGCCTCACCCTGGCGCCGCTCGTCCACCCCCTGAGCCCCCTGCGCGCCCGCAAGGTCCGCGCCCGCCGGGTGCTCGCCCTGCTCGACGACTGCGCCCGCGAGATCCGCGGCCTCGCCGCCGTCGCCGCCGACCCGGCCGCCTCCCACGACGCCCGCCTCGCCGCTGCGGCCTGGCGTGTGGAGGCCGCCGTCCACGCCCTCGTCCCGACCGACGCGCGCCCCACCCACGAGGCCGGGCACACCCCGGCCGACCCCGAGCCGGCGACCCCCGACCCGAGCGCGGAGGCGGCCCTGGCCCACCTCCACAGCCTCGAACGCGCCCTCGCCGACCTCGCCACCCCCCTCCACACCTCCCCCCGCACCCCCTTGACCCCGGCCGCCTGACCCCGGCCTTTGGGGGCCTTCCGGGGCCACCGCCAACCGCCCCGGCCCCGCCGCTGAAGACCGGAGGGGACCCGCGGCCCTCTGCCACGCCCGTGCAGGGCCCCGGGCTCGGTGTGCGTGGGGTCAGCCGGTCGTGAACGCGCCGGTCCGGCGCGAGCCGAGGCCCCCGCCCGCCGGGCGACGTCCCCGCCGACCGGCAGCCGCTGGCAGCGCGTGTTCCCCGGCCAGGTCCCGCCGGCGCGAGCCGAGGCCCCGCGCCGAGCGGCGGCCGCAGGCGGCCCGCCCCGCCCCGGCCACGGCTGTGCCGACTCCCGAGGCGAGCTGAGGCTGAGGCCGCCCGCTGGAGGCGGCATCCGGTGCCCTCGGGCCGCCGGCTCAGCGCGCGAAGGCGGCCCGGCCCCCGCCCGGCCAGTGGCGTCCTGCGCCCTGCGCTGACCCGTAGCCGCAGGAAGCGCGCGTTGCCCGGGCATGCCCAGTCCGGCCGCCCCAGCTCGGCCGACACCGCCACGCGATCCGGACGGACCGGACCCCCATCCCGTCTCGCGGCGGCGCAGGAGCATCCCGCTTGGTCTAGACCGCCTGCTACCGTCGGCCGCGTGACGGCCGGTCGGTCCGGATCGGCTGCGACGGAGGGAGGCGCCGTGGAGGGTACGCAGGGCGGGCGGGGGTTCGTGGGGTCGTTCACGTCGGCCGGTGGGCCGGGTGTGGTCGCCGTCGAGGTGGACCGGGGCAGCGGTGCGCTGCGGTTCACCGGGGCGAGTGACGCCGTCGCCGATCCCTCCTTCCTCGCGCCGGCCGGCGACGTGCTGTACGCGGTGTCCGAGACCGACGCCGGTGCCGTCGCGGCCTTCGACGTCACCGGGCCCGCGCCCCGGCCGCTCGGCGCGCCCGTGCCCGTGGAGGGCGCCGGGCCCACCCATCTCGCCGTCGTGGCCGGGCACGTGCTCACCGCGAACTACACCTCCGGCAGCGTCAGCTCCCTGCCCCGCACCGCCGACGGCACCCTCGGGCCGGTCGCCGGCCAGGTGCGTCACGCGGGCTCGGGGCCCGTCGAGGACCGGCAGGCCGGGCCGCACGCGCACCAGGTGCTGCCCGACCCGAGCGGGCGCTGGGTGCTCGCCGTGGACCTCGGCACCGACGCCGTCACGGTCCACGTCCTCGACCCGGCCACCGGCGCGCTGACCCCGCACGGCACCACCGCCCTGCGCCCCGGCACCGGCCCGCGCCACCTCGCCTTCCATCCGGCGGGCACGCACGCCTACGTCCTGAACGAGCTCGAACCCACCCTCACCGTCTGCCGCTGGGACGCCGACGCGGGCGTCCTCACCCCCCTCGGCGAGACCCCCGTCGTCCCCGAGGGCGCCGCGCCCGCCTACCCCTCCGAGGTCGTCGCCGCCCCCGACGGCCGCTTCCTCTGGGCCGCCGTACGCGGCACCGACACCCTCGCCGTCCTCGCCCTCGCCGAGGACGGCGCGGGCGCCCGGCTCGTCGCCTCCGTCCCGTGCGGCGGCCACTGGCCCCGCGACCTGACCCTCGGCCCCTCGGGACGGCACCTGTACGCCGCGAACGAGCGCACCGGCGACGTGACCTGGTTCGCCGTCGACCCGCGGACCGGTGTCCCCGTCCGCACCGGCTCCCTCCCGGTGCCCGCCGCCTCCTGCGTCGTCTTCACCTGACGGCACGCACGACGGGAAGGGCCCGCACCGGACGATTCCGGTGCGGGCCCTTCCCGTCACGGTCGGCGGACCTGCGTCGGACGACCGACGCGGGCGACCGGGGTCAGTGGACCGGCGATCCCTGCTGCGGGGTGATCCCCAGCGTCGCCATGTACTGCGAGAGCACCAGCCGGCCGATCGCCGGGTACGCGCCCAGCGCCTCGGCCGCCGCGCAGCCCGCCTCCTTCGCCGCCGCGTCGAGCAGCCCCTCGGCCAGCTCGGGGCCGATCAGGTACGGGGCGAGCGCGAGCTGCTCCGAACCGGCGGCGCGCAGTTGGTCGGCGATCGAGGCGATCGAACCCTCCTGGTCGAGGGCCGCCGCCATCACCGGCACCGCGAGGCGGGCCGCCAGCAGCATGCCGGTGATCCCGGCGGCCTGCACGGCCTCCTCGCCGCCGACCGTGGCCAGGATGATGCCGTCGGCCGCCGTGGCGACCGTGAACAGCCGGGCGCGGTCCGCGCGGGCCAGACCGGCCTCGGACAGCCGCACGTGCAGGGCCTCGGCGAGCAGCGGGTGCGGCCCGAGGACATCGGTCAGCTCGGCGGTGTTGCCGGCGTCCATCACGGCCTGGCGGATCCGCCGGGTCAGGGCGCTGTCGGGGCCCGCGAGCAGCGGCACCACGACCGCGGCGGGGCCCTCGGGGGCGGCGACCTCGCGGCCCGCGGCCACAGCGATCTCGTAACGCTCCGTGCGCAGGGCCTCGGCCCGGGTCAGCACGGTCGCGAGGGTCGGGTACTCGGCGTCGTCACCGTCGAGGAAGCCGATCACGGCCTCCAGGCCGGGCAGCTCCGAGCGGGCGATGCTCACGACCTCCTCGGCCAGCGAGCGTATGGCGGCCGACGGCGCACCGGGGACGGCGAGAACCAGCGCGGGAGCGCCCTCGGGCGCCGCCACGGGTTCAGGGCGACGGTGCCGCCCGGACTGGCGGGGTCGCGGCATTCGTACAGGCAGCCCGGGAGTGGGCCCAGTGGGGGAGCTCATGGCGCCGCATGCTACTGGTTTTGCCCACCGCCCGGTTCGCTGAGGTGCGGCCCCGCGAGTTCTGCCCGCTTATGTCCGAAGAGGTGGGAAACAGTCGCCTATCTGGTGAGTTGGAGGAGGCGGGGGTCCTGCGGCAGCCGGAGCGCGTCCCGCGCGAGCGCGGCGGCGATCGCCACCGCCCCGGACAGCGGATCGCCCGCCGCGTCGACCACCCGCGCCTCCGGCAGCAGCACGCCGAGCTCCGCCCGCAACGGACCGAGCAACGGTTCGCCCATCCTGAACAGACCGCCCGTCAACGCCACTTCGCCCGCGACCGCCGGCCCGGCGGGACAGACGGCCGCCGCGGCCTCGGCGATATGACCGGCGGCCCGCTCCAGGATCCCGGCGGCGACCGCGTCCCCGTCGACGGCGCAGCCCGCCACCTCCGGGGCGAACGAGGCCAGTACGGCGGGCCGGTCGGTACGCGGATACAGCGCCGCCGGGAGACCGGACGCCGGACCGAACCGTTCCTCCGCGCGCGCCAGCAGCGCCGTGGAGCCGCCCCGCCGCCCGTCGTACGCCCGCATCGCCGCCTCGAGCCCGGCCCGGCCGATCCAGGCTCCGCTGCCGCAGTCCCCCAGGAGGTGACCCCAGCCGTCCGCACGGCGCCAGTCGGACAGATCGGTGCCGAGCGCGATCAGGCCCGTGCCGCCCGCGACGACCGCGCCCGGACGCTGACCGAGGGCCCCGGCGTACGCGGTGACGGCGTCGGCCGCGAGCGCGAGCCGCCGTACGCCCCAGGCCCGTTCGAGCGCCCCCGGCAGTTCGGCCCGCAGCCGCTCGCCGAGCGTCGCCATCCCGGCAGCGCCCACGGCGACCGCGACGATCCGGCCGCCGTCCTCGTCACCACCGTCGCCACCGTCGCGACCGACGGCACCGGTGGCCCGCCCGGCCATTGCCTCGACCGCCGGGAGCACCTGCGCGAGCAGATGCCCGGCATCGATCCCGCCCGGGCCGGTCCGCACCGGTTCGCCGGACGCGATCGTCTCGAGGACCCGCCCGCCCGCGTCCGGGCCCGCTCCCGCGGGGTCCGTCCCGGTCGTCCTCGTCGTCCCGGTCCGCGCCAGGGCGATCCTCAGACCCGACCCGCCGGAGTCCACACCGACGACGAGGCCCCCGACGGAATCGGACGCGCTGGATGACCTCATGGCTCGACTCCCTGCGACACGGGGACGGACGGACGTCGGCCGGAAGCCTACTGGCCGGGCGCGGCGGAGACGGGCGGGCCGATCGGACTGTCGGTGTGGGCCGGTAGGGTGACTGCCCGTGACAGCACGACCGTTGAGTGAACTCGTAGAGCCCGGCTGGGCGCAGGCCCTGGCACCCGTGGCGGGGCAGGTTGCCCAGATGGGTGACTTCCTGCGCGCGGAGATCGCCGCGGGCCGGACCTATCTGCCGGCCGGACAGCACGTCCTGCGTGCCTTCCAGCAGCCGTTCGACGACGTACGGGTGCTGATCGTGGGACAGGACCCCTATCCGACGCCCGGCATGGCCATCGGCCTGAGCTTCGCCGTCGCCCCGGAGGTCCGCTCCCTGCCCGGCAGCCTGGAGAACATCTTCCGCGAGCTGAACACCGACCTCGGTCTGCCGCGCCCCTCCAACGGCGATCTGACCCCCTGGACCCGGCAGGGCGTGCTGCTCCTCAACAGGGCCCTGACCACCGCTCCCCGCAAGCCGGGGGCGCACCGCGGCGCGGGCTGGGAGACCGTCACCGAGCAGGCCATCCGCGCGCTGGCGGCGCGCGGCAAGCCGCTGGTGTCGATCCTCTGGGGCCGCGACGCCCGCAACGCGCGCCCGCTGCTCGGCGATCTGCCGGCGGTCGAGTCGGCCCACCCGTCCCCGATGTCCGCCGACCGCGGCTTCTTCGGCTCCCGTCCCTTCAGCCGCACCAACGAACTCCTGGTCCGCCAGGGCGCCGAGCCGGTCGACTGGCGTCTTCCCTAGCGGAGTCCCGGCAGCAGGCTCCGGCTCGGCCGGAAGCCGACCCGGCCGGAAGCCGACCGGGCCGCACCTGATCCGATCCGGTTCGGACCGCCGACCCCCGCCGCGCCGCTCAGCCGATCACCGCCGCCCGTACGCACAGCACGTCCGGCAGGTGGTCGGCGAGGAGCTGCCAGCGGTCGCCGTCGTCCGCGCTCGCGTACACCTCGCCGTTGCGGTTGCCGAAGTAGACGCCCGCCGGGTCGCCGCCGTCCGTGCACAGGGCGTCGCGCAGCACCGTGCCGTAGTGATCACCCTCGGGAAGGCCCTTGGTGAGGGGCTCCCAGGTCTCCCCGGCGTCGGTGGTGCGGTAGACGCGGCAGCGTCGATCGGCGGGGACGCGGTCGGAGTCGGCGTTGATGGGGAACACATAGGCGGTGTCCGGCCGGTGCGGATGGGCGGCGACGGCGAAGCCGAAGTCGGAGGGCAGGCCGCCGCCGATGTCCGTCCACCGGCCGCCGGCGTCGTCACTGCGGAACACGCCCCAGTGGTTCTGGAGATAGAGCCGGTCGGGATCGCCCGCGTCCTGGGCGATCTTGTGCACGCACTGGCCGAACTCCGGGTTCGGGTCGGGCAGGAACACCGCCGACACCCCCCTGTTGGCGGGCGCCCAGCTCGCGCCGCCGTCCCGGGACCGGAAGACGCCGGCGGTCGACACCGCCACCGTCACCGCGTCCGGGTCGCGCGGGTCGGTGACCACCGTGTGGACCGCCTCGCCGCCCCCGCCCGGCACCCACCGGTCGCGGGTGGGGTGCTCCCACAGCGGGCGCACGAGGTCGAAGGACTCGCCGCCGTCGGTGGACTTGAAGAGCGCGGCCGGCTCCGTCCCCGCGTACACGACGTCGGGGGAGTGCGCCGGCGCCGGGTGGAGCTGCCAGACCCGCTCCAGCGAAGCCCCGGTGTCCTGCGGGAATCTGACCGCCGGCCGGGCCGGCTCGGTCCAGCTCGCGCCCAGGTCGTCGGAGCGGAAGACGGACGGCCCCCAGTGCGAACTGTCCCCGCCCACGAGGATCCTGGGAGTGGCGCGGCGGGTGTCGATCCCGATCGAATAGATCGCCTGCGCGTTGAAATGCGGGTCGTCGAACTCCCATCGGCCGTCTCGCCCACGGCCGATGAACAGACCCTTGCGGGTCCCTACGGTCAGTAGCACGTCGGTCATCGCCGACACCTCCATGACGCCGTTGTCGCGGATAGGGGTCAGTCTGCACCCGCCCACTGACAACGGCCCCCGCAGACGCCTCCGCCCCAGGTGAGAGGCGTGTTGCCCCCCGGGGGGCCTTCGACCCCGCCGGGACGCGGGCACCGGCGATTATGCTGATCAACCGTTCGGGCAGCGAGGGGGAGCATGATCGACGTCGACGGTTATCTGGCCGTGCTGGGGGTGGCCCGGCCGGCGGGCCCGACCGCCGAGGCGCTGTGGGCGCTGCACCGGGCGCAGGTGGAGCGCGTCTCGTACGAGAACCTCGACATCCATCTGGGACGGCCGACCGGCATCGGCGCCGAGGAGTCCGTGGCCCGGATCCTCCGCGGGCGCGGCGGCTACTGCTTCCACCTCAACGGGGCCTTCGCCGAGCTGCTCACCGCGCTCGGTTACGACGTCACCCTGCACCGGGCCGGGGTGCAGGGCGGCCCCGAGGACACCGCGGGCGCGGGCGGCGACCATCTCGCCCTCACCGTGCCGATCGACGGCGAGCGCTGGCTGGTCGACACCGGGCTCGCCGGGGGCATGCACGAGCCGCTGCCGCTGCGCGAAGGCACCTTCACCCAGGGGCCCTTCACCTACGCGATGGCCCCGTCCACGGTCGTGCCCGGCGGCTGGCGCTTCACCCACGACCCCCGTGGCGCGTTCCTGGCGATGGACTTCGCGCCCGAGCCCGTCGAGCTGTCCTCCTTCGCCGAGGAGCACGTCCGGCTGTCCACCTCGCCCGAGTCCGGCTTCGTACGGGTCCTCACCGCGCAGCGGCGCGACGCCACGGGCGTGGACGTGCTGCGGGGCTGCGTGCTGCGCCGGATCGACGCCGAGGGCACGCACGAGCGGATCGTCGATGCGGTCGACGACTGGTACGACGTGCTGACGGGCGTCTTCCGCCTGGACCTCACCGAGGTCGACGCCCCCGCCCGGGCGGCGCTCTGGCGCCGCGTCCGCACCGCCCACGAGGAGCGGGAGGCCGCCGCGGGACGGTGACGCGAGGCCCGACGGCCGGCCCTGCCTCCGATGCCGGTCTCGTCCGGCGGACCGACGGCCGAGTCACCGGCCACGCCGACGCCGGCGAGCGGGGCGCTCTCGACGGTCACCGGGGCGCCGCCCCCAGGAAGAGGGCGCCGGGGCGCCGTCCCCAGCCCGGGCCACCCTGCCGGCCCCCGGGTCAGCCGGTCGGCTGACCCTGCCGCGCCGCACCCCGCAGGCCCGCCCAGTCGGGGATCTTCACCGGGCCGCGGCCCAGCGTGCCGCCCAGGGCCGCCTCGGCGCGCTCGATCGCCTGCCAGCCTGTCCAGAGCACCGGCTCGTGTCCGAGGGCGCGCAGCGCGGCCAGCGGGTCGGGCGCGACCGTCCGGCGGGCGAGGGCGGGCGCGTCGGCCAGCAGGGAGGCGGCGGTCTCCTTCGCGCACGGCCGGTTGGTGCCGATCACGCCCGTGGGGCCGCGCTTGATCCAGCCCGCCACGTACTCGCCCGGCGACGGCACCCCGTCCCTGAGCACCCGGCCCTCGGCGTGCGGGACCGTGCCCCGCGCCGGGTCGAAAGGCAGCCCGGGCAGCGGCGCGCCCTGGTAGCCGACCGCCCGCAGCACCAGGCCGGCCGGGATCTCCTCGTACCGCCCCGTGCCCCGGACACCGCCCGCCCCGTCCGGTTCCGTGCGCTCGAAGCGGACCGCGGCGACCCGGCCCTCCTCGCCGAGGATCTCCACCGGCCGCAGGAAGAACCGCAGCCGGACCGTACGGGACGAGGGGGCGCCGTCGGCGCCGCCCGCCGCCACGGCCTGCGCCCAGCCCCGTACGACGTCCAGATTGCGCCGGTTGACGGCGGGCAGCGCGGACGGGTCGGCGTACGCGGGGTCGAGGGCCAGCTCCGCCGGGTCGACCAGGACCCGGGTGTCCGGCAGCGCGCCGAGCTCGCGCAGCTCCTTGGTGGTGAACTTCGCCTGCGCGGGGCCGCGTCGGGCGACCATGTGCACCTCGCGCACCCCGCTCGCGCCGAGCGCCGCCAGGGCGCTCTGCGGAATGTCGGTCGGCTCCAGTTCACTGGCCCGCCGCACGAGCAGCCGGGTGACGTCCACCGCGACGTTCCCCGCCCCGATGACCACGGCGCCGGGCCGGTCGAGGCCGAAGTCGTCGTGGACCGCGTCGGGATGGGCGCTGTACCAGGAGACGAACTCGGTCGCCGAGAAGCTGCCCCGCAGCTCCTCGCCCGGCACCCCGAGCCTGCGGTCGCGCGAGGCGCCCACGCAGTACACGACCGCGTGGTAGAGCTCCAGGAGGCGGGCCGGGGTGAGCCCGCGGGCGCCCACCTCGACATCGCCGAGAAAGGCGATCCGCTCGTCCTCCAGGACCGCCCGCAGGCTGCCCTGGAGCGACTTGATCTTCTCGTGGTCGGGCGCCACCCCGTACCGCACGAGCCCGTACGGGCAGGGCAGCCGGTCCAGGACGTCGACCCGGATGTCGGGCACGGCGGTCTGCCCGACCAGGGCCTGAGCGGTGTAGACCCCACTGGGACCGGAACCGACGACGGCGACGCGCAGCACGGAAGCACCCCTTCCCGCCGGGAGACCTCCAGCATGGCACCGGGAAGACCGCCGGGGGAGGGGGCGCGCGCCGCCGCCACGGCACGCCACCCGACCGGCCTCGCCCGCCGGCCGTAGACCCCCGTGGCGAGAAGCCCCGACCCCGCCCCGCCGCGCCGGCCCCGCTCCCGCCTACAGCGACCGCATGCGGTCGATCTCCGCCGTCTGCTGCGCGATGACGTCGTTCGCCATCTCCTCCACCAGGACGTTGTTGCCCTGGCCGAGCACCTCCGCCGCCATCGTCACGGCCCCTTCATGGTGGGTGATCATCAACTTCAGGAAGAGGCTGTCGAAGGCCCGTCCCTCGGCGGCCTTCAGTGCGGCGAGCTGGGCCTCGGTGGCCATGCCCGGCATGGTGTGGTGGTCGTGGCCGGTCTGCGGGCGCGGGCCGCCGTTGTGCGTGAGCCAGCCCTCCATGGCGCCGATCTCCGGGCCCTGCGCGGCGGCGATCCGCTCCGCGAGCTTCCGGACCTGGGGCGACCCCGCCCGCCGCGGCGCCAGCGCGGTCATCGTGAGGGCCTGCCGGTGGTGCGCGATCATCATCTGGACGTAGCGGAAGTCGGCGCCGTTGGGCCGCTCGTCGGGGAGCATCCGGGCGGCCTCCTCGGGGGAGACGCGCTTCGCCGGCTCGCCCGGCCGGCCCGGGGCCACGATCGCCGGCCCGCTCGAAGCGGCTCCGCCGCCCGCGGCCCTGTCCTCGTCCGGCGCCGACTCGCAGGCGCCGAGGGCCAGTACGGCGGTGGTGCCGAGCAGCACCGCGAGGGTGCGGCGGACGGGGCGGTTCGACAAGGCGACCTCCAGGGGAACGTCGGCGGTTCGGCTCTCTTGGTGCGGTGAAACTCCAGAACGTTCGTGTTGCCATCTGTTGAGATGCGCACGCCAAGGACCATACTGCCGACGTCCATCCGTCGTTCACCTGCGAACGGAAGTACCAGAGAGGACGGAGTGACCTCGTTGCGTACCACGAGTACCCCGCGCACACGGATCAGAAGCCTGGGTGTGGCGACCGCCGCGGCCGGGCTGCTGGTCAGCCTGCTCGCCGCAGGGCCCGCGGCCGCCACACCCGACCCGGGCGACGTCCCCGTACCCGGCACCGTCAGCGCGGAACGGGCGGCCGAGGCCCGCGCCGCCATCGCGAGCGGTGAGATACCCGGTGTGGACGAGATCGTCCACACGCCCAACATCGAACACCTCGCCAACATCCCCAAGGACACCCTCAAGGGCACCAACTCCGACCTGGCCTTCCAGGGCAGGTACGCCTTCGCCGGCAACTACGACGGCTTCCGGATCTTCGACATCAGCGACCCGCGGTCCCCCAAGACCGTGGCCCAGGTGCTGTGCCCCGGCTCCCAGAACGACATCTCCGTCTCCGGCGACCTCCTGTTCCTCTCCACCGACTCCTCCCGCAGCGACGACTCCTGCGCCAGCGTCTCCCAGCCCGCCACGGTGAAGGAGTCCTGGGAGGGCATGAAGATCTTCGACATCAGCGACATCGCGAACCCGCGCTATGTCGCCTCCGTCGAGACCAATTGCGGTTCCCACACCCACACCCTCGTGCCGAAGCGGAACGACGTGTACGTGTACGTCTCCTCGTACGCGCCCAACGCGGCCTTCCCCGACTGCCGGCCGCCGCACGACGGCATCTCGGTCATCAAGGTGCCGCGCGACGCGCCCGAACGGGCCGCGGTCGTCTCGTTCCCGATCCTCTTCCCGGGTGACGGCCCCGACGGCGGCGGCAACCCCGGCGGCCCCACCAACCCCGGCGTCTCCAAGACCACCGGCTGCCACGACATCACCGTGCTGCTCAGCGAGGACCTGGCCGCCGGATCCTGCATGGGCGACGGCATCCTGTTCGACATCAAGGACCCGGCCAGGCCGCGGGTCATCGACCAGGTCCAGGACAACGTCAACTTCGCCTTCTGGCACTCCGCCACCTTCAACCAGAAGGCCGACAAGGTCGTCTTCGCCGACGAGCTCGGCGGCGGCGGCGCGGCCACCTGCAACGCGGAGGTCGGCCCGAACCGCGGTGCCAACGGCATCTACGACATCGTCGGCAAGGGCGACGGGCGCAGACTGGTCTTCCGCAGCTACTTCAAGATCCCGCGCCACCAGGCCGACACCGAGAACTGCGTCGCCCACAACGGCTCGCTGATCCCGGTCAGGGGCAAGGACATCATGGTCCAGTCCTGGTACCAGGGCGGTGTCTCCGTCTGGGACTTCACCGACTCCCGCCGGCCGAAGGAGATCGCCTACTTCGAGCGCGGCCCGATCTCGGCGACCACCCCGGTCGGCGGCGGCTCCTGGTCCGCCTACTACTACAACGGCCACATCTACTCGAACGACATCGCGAAGGGCTTCGACGTCCTGAAGCTCTCGGACAAGCGCACCGACAAGGCGCAGCGGATCCGCATGCACGAGCTCAACACGCAGACCCAGCCGGACTACTTCCGCGACTTCGACCGGGCCTCCGGCTCCGACGACTGACCGGAACCCGACGGCGGACCGGAAACGGCCACCGGGGCGGACGCCTGGGTGGACACCTGCGCGATCAGCGGGGGCGGCAGCCGTACCGGCCGGCCCCGTAACGCCGTCGGCATCACCTGCGTGCCGCCGGGCGGACCTCCGTCCGGCGGCACGCCCTGCTCCCAGTCCAGCCCGTACCGCTGGAACAGCTCGGCCCGCAGCCGGGGCGCCGGCATCGGCGCGCCCGGCAGCAGCACCGCGAACACGGCGCCCATCAGCAGGGCCCGCAGCAGCGGATAGTCCCGGTCCACGTCGGCCGAGCCGTAGCGGGCCACGGTGTCGCGCAGCAGCGCGGCCAGCCGCTGCTGCTCGGGGCACTGCACGAAGCCCTCGGCCTGGAGGATGCCCGCCATGTGTGTCCGCATGAGCACCGGCCGGTCCTCGGCGAGGCCCAGGATCGCGTCGATGGCGCGCGCCAGCAGCTCGCGGCCGTCGTCGGTGCGCGGCTCGCGCTCCAGCGCCTCCTCCAGCGTGAGGTGCATCAGCCGGTGCACCGCGGACTGGAGCAGATGCCGCTTGCCGGGGAAGTAGTACGAGATCAGACCGCGTGCCGAACCGGCCCGCGCGGCGATGTCGCCGAGCGTCGTGGCCTCGTAACCCCGCTCCGAGACCAGCTCCACCGTGGCCTCGAGGATCCGCTCGCGGGAGCGCCGTCGGAGCTCTTCATTGACCGATGCGCTACGCGGGGACATGCTGGACTCCTGCGTTGACTGGCTCGCAGCCAATATACTCAGCGCGACCTGCCGTCGTGCCCTCGTGGCCGGCGGTGGGGCATGCCGTCTGTTCTGGGCGACGCGGGGGATCGTCCAGAACAGGCGGCTTCATCGTGTGTCTCCCATTCTGCTCCCGTCGTCCGCGCCGGGCGCCGGCGGTCTGCGGGCCTCGACGCGCCGGTACGTGACGATCGCCACGGCCACGCAGCACCACCCCAGGAGCCAGCCGCCCAGGACGTCCGACGGCCAGTGGACCCCCAGGTAGACCCGGGTCCAGCCGACGCCGAGGACCGACACCAGAGCCGCGCCTGTGAGCGCGCCCCAGCCCCACCACCCCTCGCGCCAGTGCAGGGCAAGCACCCACAGCACCAGGCCGCAGCCGACCGTCGCCGCCATGGCGTGGCCGGACGGGAACGCCGCGTAGTACGCCGAGTCGACCGGATCGGGCCAGCTCGGCCTCGCCCGCCCCACCGCGAGCTTGATGCCGTGCTGGAGCGCCGCGGCGACGAGGGTGGTGACCGCCACCCACAGCGCGAGCCGGCGCTCGCGGCGCCGCCACAGCACGACGGCGGTCACGGCGGCGAGCACGCGCATGGTCCAGGGGTCCCAGACCCAGTCGGTCAGCACGCGGTTGAGCCGGGTGAACCCCGGCTCGGCGACCGCGCTGCGGTGCAGCGCCTCGGCCACGTCTCGGTCGAACGACAGCAGGGGGGACCACCCCACGGCCACCAGAACGAGCAGCAGCACGGCCAGGGCGCCGGTCACGACGGCGGAGATGCGCATGGGCCGATCCTGCCCCACGCCCACCCCTCACCGTGCGCGCGGGGCGGGCCCGTCGCCCGTATCCGGCCGAGAACCACCGGGTCCTCCGGCCCCGATACGGGCCCGAGGACCCCTAGCCGAGCGCCGTCAGCGCGGGGACGAAGGCCACCAGGACGGGGACCACCGGGACGAGGGCCGCCGCGGCGGTGAGGCGGAGGCGGCGGGCGGCGGTGAGGCGGGGCGTGGCCGTCAGGAGGCGGTTGACGCGCTGCGGGAGGTCGGCGTCATGGGCCGGGCCGGGGCCGAAGACCCCCCGGTCCTCGTTGAGTTCGACCAGGGCCAGCGCGATCGTCCGCCGGCCGAAGCGGCGCGAGGCCACGTCGTCCGCCGCCAGCTCCACCAGACGGTGCATCTGGTTGCGGAAGGCGGCGAAGACCGGGACCCCGGGGAAACCGGCCGCCAGCGCCGTCGCGCAGTGCAGCAGCCAGTCGTGCCGCGCCCGGGCGTGTCCCTGCTCGTGCGCGAGGACGGCGTCGAGCTGGCGGCCCTGGAGACGGCGCAGCGCGGCGGTGGTGACGACCAGGCGCGGCGTACCGCCGGGCAGCCACCAGGCGCCCGGGCGCTCGCCCTCCAGGACCACCAGGCGCTCGCCGCCGGAGGGCTCCTCGCCGGGCAACAAGGGGGCCCGCACCAGGAGTTCGCAACGCCGCTGCCTGCGGCGGGCCCGCGCCACACCGATCTCGCGGCCCAGCATCGCGCCGGTCCACAGCCCGCCGGCCGCGAGCACCACGGCGAGCGCCGCCGACCACGGGCCGTCGGTGCCGAGCGCGTACGCCTCGATGACCGCGCGCGGAGCGGGCGCGAAGACATGGCCCCGCACCGCCTGCCAGGCGGCCGCCGCGCTGAACGTCATCGACAGCGCGAAGCTCAGCAGCACCGCCGCCACGACGCACTGCCACACCCACAGCGCCACCACGGGTTCCCGTTCCACCCAGTCGGCCCGCGTCAGAAGTCGCGGGGCGACGACGGCGGTCAGGACGCCGAGCGCGAGGAGCGCGAGGGAGACCAACATGGCGCCACCCTATGAGCGGGGTACCGACCGGGGGTACGGGCTTGCGGATCAAGTGACGTACGCCACGGTTTGATCGCGCCGCACGGGCCCCTCAGAGTGTGAGGAGCATCGCCAGCATCGCGAGCGCCATGGAGAGCCGGCACACCAGCGTCAGCTCCGGCCCGGCCCGCCCGAACGCCCCGGCCGCCCCGGCCGCCCGGGCGGGCGCGGTCATCGCGGGCCCGCCCGGCGCGGGCCCGTCCACCGCGACCCCGGTCACCGGAACCAGCCGGGCGCCCGAACGCAGCACGTACACCCCGTAGTAGGCGAGCAGCACCCCCGTCAGCACGGGTATGCCCGAGGACGTGGCCGCACCGCCGTGCCCCACCCCGTGCGCTCCGTGTCCGCCGCCCGGCGCCGCGGCCATCGCCACCGCCATGTAGACCATCGCGAGCGAGCCGACGAGATGGTGCAGATGGTGGCGCCCGCCCCGCACGGCCTCCATCAGTCCGTGCAGCGCCGCGCCCCCGAACACCGCCGCGTACACCGCCCAGGCCCACTCCGGAGGGCTCAGCACCGTGGTGGGCAGCGCCATCGCCGCCATCCCGAAGCCCATCGCGGCCTCGCTCCCGGCCGCCGCGCGCTCCGCGCCCGCGTCGCCGCGCATCCGCCACAGACAGAACGCCCCGCTCGCCGCGCACAGCACCACCAGCAGCCAGCCGGACAGAGCCGGTCCGTGCACGCCGGACACCCCCCCTCCTCTCGGTCCTCCGGAGTGCATGCCCGGGCCGCTCCGCCCCCACGCGGGCGCACAGGCGCGCACAGGTGTACGCCGGGGGAGTGCGGGGCGCGCGTTAGGCTCGGGACGATCGCGCAAGCCGATCACCAGCGCCCGAGGGGAGACCCGCACACCATGGACACCGCCACGTCCCGGCCCGCCGGCCCGATCACCTACCGCGACGCCGTCCTGGACGACGTCCCCGTGCTCGTCCCGCTCGTCCAGTCCGCCTACCGAGGCGACTCGAGCCGCGTCGGCTGGACCACGGAGGCGCACCTGCTCGACGGGCAGCGGACGGACCCCGCGGGCGTCGAGGCGGTCATCACCACGCCCGGCAGCCGGCTGATGGTGGTGGAGCGGGACGGCGTGATCATCGCCTGCTGCCAGCTCGAACACCGCGGCGAAGCCGCCTACTTCGGCATGTTCGCGGTCCGCCCCGAGCTCCAGGGCGCCGGTCTCGGCCGGCAGATCATCGCCGAGGCCGAGCGCCGGGTGCGGGAGCTGTGGGACGTGCGCGAGATGCACATGACGGTGATCTCGGTGCGCGAGGAGCTGATCGCCTGGTACGAGCGCCGCGGATACCGCCGTACGGGCCGGATGAGCCCTTTCCCGTACGGTGACGAGCGCTTCGGCGTGCCGCGGCGCGACGACCTGGAGTTCGAGCTCCTGGTCAAGGAACTGGTCTGACCGACGGGCGCCCGGGCTGATCCGGCCCGGGCGGTCGCTCAGGCCGTGAAGCGGCCCGTGCGCCGGATCTCCGGCCGGTCGGTCGTGGCGCCGTCGAGCCCGAGGGCCCGGGCCAGCCGCAGCTCGTCCTGGGTGTTCACCACCCAGCCGATCACCCGCAGGCCGGCCGCGTGCGCCCGGTCGACGGTGTCCTGGGTGAGGTGCCGGATGTTCAGGACGAGCGCGCCCGCGCCCACGGCGAGGGCGCGCTCCACCACGTCGGACTGCCGCTCGTCGGCGACGAGCGCGGTGCGCACCCCGGGGACGAGGCCGCCGATCTCCGCCAGGGCCTCGTCGTGGAAGGACAGCACCTCCACCCGCGGGGCGAGCGCCCGCTCGTTGAGCACGTCGGCGAGCGCCCGGGCCGCGGCGACGTCCTTGATCTCCGCCTGGATCGGGGCGCGGACCGCTTCCAGGACCTCCTCGAAGACGGGGACGCGTTCCCCCTCGCCCGCGTCGAGCTCGCGCAGCTCCGCGAGGGTCTTCCCGGAGATCGGCCCGGTGCCGTCGGTGGTGCGGTCGACGTCGGCGTCGTGCATGACGACCAGGGCGCCGTCCTTGCTGAGGTGGAGGTCGAGCTCGATGGCGTCCATGCCGGCCTCCTCGGCGCGGACGAAGGAGCGCAGGGTGTTCTCGGGCGCGACGCCCATGACTCCGCGATGACCGATGGTGAGGAAACTCAAGATCTTCTCGCTTCCGTTCCGTCGGGGTCCGGCCCCGGCCCGCAGCCTAGTAGATGGGGACGAAACGGGAAGCGTCCGCGCGGAAGCCCGTGTTTCTCGTCGCGCAAGCCCGCCGGACAGGAAAATTCGCGGCGACAAGGGGGGTCGCGCAGGATAATTTCTCTTACCCCCTCTTGCGGGGAAGAACCACGGATGCATACGGTGTCTTGACGCAAGGTTCTCCTGTGGAGGAAGAGGCATGACGGAAATTCTTGTGCAGGACGTGACCGGTGGGGGGACTTCCACCGACGCTCCGGTGATCGATCACCCCGCCTGGCCCGAGCTCAAGAATGCCGTGGAGGAGCTGCGGCCCTGGCAGAGCGCGGACGGCTCCATCGACTTCGAGGCCGAGGGCGCGCCGACCCGCGCCCACGCCGAGCAGACCGTCGAGCGCGTCGTCGCCGCGGTCGAGCGGCTCTCCCCGCTGCTCCCGCACGACGCGGACTACCACCGCGCGCTCGTCGCCGACCTGCGCAAGTGGGCCCGCGGCGGCTTCGAGGTCCCGGACTTCCTGGACGCGCTGCTCGCCTTCCAGCCGGCCGCCAAGCGCCTGGACGGGCTCCAGCACCTCGTGGTCTTCCCCATGTACACCCAGAACGGCAACCCGAACCGCAACCTCGAAGCGGTCGTGCTGCGCATGGTGTGGCCGGACTGGCTCTCCGAGCTGGAGGCCACCCGCTACGACAACCCGCTGTTCTGCGGCATCACCTTCGAGGACTTCACGGCCGGCTACGACACCCACTCGGCCGTCCTCTTCCCCGAGACCATCGCCGTGCGCGAGGCCCCCGAGCGCTTCACCTGGGGCGGCATCTTCTGCGACCGCGAGGCCGCCCGCTTCCGCAAGGTGACGGCGGCCGCCGTCGACATCCTCGGCATCGACCTGCCCGAGGACATCGCCGCCATGGTCGACGACCAGGAGCGCTGCGAGAAGGCGTTCGTCCTGTGGGACATGGTCCACGACCGCACCCACAGCCACGGCGACCTG
The DNA here is from genome assembly GCF_040612775.1 of Streptomyces sp. NPDC006339. Lineage (NCBI taxonomy): Bacteria > Bacillati > Actinomycetota > Actinomycetes > Kitasatosporales > Streptomycetaceae > Streptomyces > Streptomyces sp. NPDC006339. Next base: position 123,326 of record NZ_JBEXQW010000001.1, on the reverse strand, counting down.
CCCTTCGACCCCTTCATGATCAAGCAGCGCCAGCCGTTCTGGATGTACGGCCTGGAGGAGCTGCGCTGCGACCTCACCGCCTTCAAGGAGGCCGTGAAGCTCGAGGCCGAGGGCAACGAGCACGGCCGTGACGTGCAGTACGCGGTGCTCTTCGACCGGATGTTCCGCTTCCCGGTCTCCGGCGACCGCAACCGCAACTACGACGGTCTCGGCGGCCAGCTCCTCTTCGCGTACCTCCACAAGCACGACGTCGTGCGCTGGACGGACAACACGCTGAAGATCGACTGGAAGCGGGCCCCCGAGGTCACCAACCAGCTCTGCGCCGAGATCGAGAAGCTGTACCGCGACGGCATCGACCGTCCCAAGCTCGTGCACTGGTTCAAGGCGTACGAGCTGGTCTCCACCTACCTCGCCCCGCACCCGGGCTCCACGTGGGCCAAGGGCCCCGACGCCCTGGACCTGACGCAGCCGCCGCGCAAGCTCGTGGACGACGTGCTTCCGGACGAGTTTCCGCTCAGCATGTTCTATGAGGCCCTTGCCAAGAAGCTCAAGGGCGTGATCGCCTCCACCAAGGGCATCACCGCCGCGAAGGCCGCGCGGACCGAGCAGGCCGCCGCGTGACCGACGTGACCGACGTGACGGAGGCGGCACGTGCGAAGGACGGGTCCACCGGGCCCACCCAGGCGACGGAGCAGGAGGCGACGACCATGAGCGGCAACGGAAACGGCGGAGCGCTGGACGGGGCCGTCATCGCGGTCGCCGGCGCGGCCGGCCCCGCGGGCCGGGCGGCGCTCCTGCGCCTCGCGGAGGCGGGGGCGACCGTCGTCGCCTCCGACGCCGACCCGGCGCGGCTCGCCGAGGCGGTCGACGCCGCCCGCTACGCGCACGGCGGCGCCACCGTCACCGGCGACACCGTCGACCTGCTCGACCTGGACGCCACCCACGAGTGGGCCGACAAGACCGAGAAGGAGTTCGGCCGCATCGACGGCCTCGTCCACCTGGTCGGCGGCTGGCGCGGCAGCCCCTCCTTCCCCGAGACCGACCTCAAGGACTGGGACCTCCTGGAGAAGCTCCTGATCCGTACGGTCCAGCACACCTCGCTCGCCTTCCACGACGGCCTGCTGCGCAGCGGCGGACGCGGCCGCTACGCCCTGGTCAGCCAGGTCGGCGCGCACAAGCCGCTCGCCAACAACGCCGCGTACAACGCGGGCAAGGCCGCCGCCGAGGCGTGGACGCTCGCCCTCGCGGACTCCTTCCGCAAGGCGGGGGGCGACGAGGGCCCGCAGGCGGCTGCTGCGATCCTGGTGATCAAGGCACTGGTGCACGACGCCATGCGCGCCGAGCGCCCGAATGCGAAGTTCGCGGGCTTCACCGACGTCACGGACCTGGCCGACGCCATCGCCGGACTGTGGGACAGGCCCGCCGAGGAAGTGAATGGACAGCGCCTGTGGCTGACCCCCAAGCCGTGACCACGGCCCTGGGCTCCAGGACCGACGCCCGTCGTCACCACGACCCGTCGGTCCGGGGCTTCGCCAGCGACAACTACGCCGGCGCCCACCCGGAGGTCCTCGCGGCCATCGCCCTCGCCAACGGCGGCCACCAGGTCGCCTACGGCGAGGACCAGTACACCGAGCACCTGCAGCGGATCATGCACAGCCACTTCGGCCCCTCGGCCGAGGCGTTCCCGGTCTTCAACGGGACCGGGGCGAACGTGACCGCGCTCCAGGCGCTCACCGACCGCTGGGGCGCGGTGATCTGCGCCGAGTCCGCGCACATCAACGTGGACGAGGGCGGTGCGCCCGAGCGGATGGGCGGCCTGAAGCTGCTCACCGTGCCCACCCCGGACGGCAAGCTCACCCCCGAGCTGATCGACCGGCAGGCGTGGGGCTGGGAGGACGAGCACCGGGCGATGCCGCAGGTCGTCTCGATCACCCAGAACACCGAGCTCGGCACCGTCTACACGGTCGACGAGATCCGCGCCATCGTCGAGCACGCCCACTCCAAGGGCATGAAGGTCCACCTCGACGGCGCCCGCATAGCCAACGCGGCCGCCTCCCTGAACGTGCCCATGCGGGCGTTCACCAACGCGGTGGGCGTCGACGTGATCTCGTACGGCGGCACCAAGAACGGCATGCTCTTCGGCGAGGCCGTGGTGGTGCTCAACCCGGACGCGGTCAGCCACATGAAGCACCTGCGCAAGCTGTCCATGCAGCTCGCCTCCAAGATGCGCTTCGTGTCGGTCCAGTTGGAGGCGCTGCTCGCCAAGGACCTGTGGCTGCGCAACGCCCGGCACGCCAACGCGATGGCCCAGCGCCTCGCGGAGGGTGTGCGCGGCGTGGACGGGGTGGAGATCCTCTACCCGGTCCAGGCGAACGCGGTCTTCGCGCGGCTCCCGCACGAGGTCAGCCGCCGGCTCCAGGAGCGCTTCCGCTTCTACTTCTGGGACGAGGCGGCCGGCGACGTGCGCTGGATGTGCTCCTTCGACACCTCGGAGGACGACGTGGACGCCTTCCTCCAGGCGCTGAAGGAAGAGATGGCGCGCTAGGGACCACCCCGAGCGCTGCATGATTATGCGGCCGGACGGAAAGTCATTGACTTCCGTCCGGCCGCCTTCCTATGCTCCCCACGCATGGAGCTCATCCAGAAGAACCCCGACCTCCCCGCCTACTTGGCGGCAAGCGACGCCGTCGACCGCGACCACCCCGTGGTCCAAGCAACCGCCGACCGGCTCTGGAGCGCGAACCCCGACGCATACTCATACGCCGAAGCGGCCTACACCTTCGTCCGGGACGCCATCCCGCACTCCGCCGACTCCGGGAACCTCCGGGTCACCTGGCGCGCCTCCGACGTGCTCGCCACCCGCAACGGCATCTGCGTCGCCAAGTCGCACGCCCTCGCCGCCCTGCTCCGCGCCCGGTCCATCCCGACCGCCTTCTGCTACCAGCGGCTCACCGAGGACGGGGCCGACCCGGTGGTCCACGGCCTGATCGCGCTGAAGCTGCCGGGGCGGGCCCGGTGGTCGCGGCTGGACCCGCGGGGGAACAAGCCCGGAGTCGACGCCCGCTTCTCGCTCGACGAGGAGCGGCTGGCCTGGCCCGTACGCCCCGAGTTCAATGAAGTGGACTATCCGGTGCTCTATGATGAACCGCATCCGGCCGTCCTGAGCGCCCTGCGAGCCGCGCGGGACCGGCCTCACCTGTGGACGATGCTGCCCGGCGAACTCTGAACGGCGGACCATGAACCTGCCCCTGACCCTCACCGTCTCCGACGAGGTGCGCGCCCTCGTACCCGGCTTCACCCACCTCGCCGTCGAGGCCCGCGGGCTCGTCAACGGGCCCAGCGACGCGACCAGTTCGGCCCTGCTCGACGACGCCGCCCGCCGGCTCGCCGAGCGCCTGGCCGGACGCACCCCGGACCAGGATCCGCACATCGCCGCCTGGCGCGCCGCGTACACCGCCTTCGGGGCCAAGCCCTCCCGCACCCGCAACTCCGCCGAGGCGCTGGCCCGGCGCGCCCTCGCGGACGGCGGACTGCCCCGGATCAACCGGCTCGTCGACGCCTACAACGCGATCAGCGTGGCCCACCTGATCCCGGTCGGCGGCGAGGACCTGACCAGGATCCAGGGCGCGATGCGACTCGTCCGCGCCACCGGCGACGAGGAGTTCGTCACCGTCGCCGGCGGCGAGGAGACCGTCGAGCACCCGGAGCCCGGCGAGGTCGTCTGGTGCGACGAGGCGGGCGTCACCTGCCGCCGCTGGAACTGGCGCCAGGGCCCCCGCACCCGCATCGACGTCGACACCACCGACGCGCTCTTCCTGCTGGAGTCGCTCGCCCCGATGACCCTCGACGAGCTCCGCACGGCCGGCGAGGAACTCGCCGAACTGCTCCAGAAGGTGAGCCCCGGGGCGCGGATCACCGTCCGCGAGCCGGAGTGACCGACGGTCCTACTGGATCCCGTCGCCGCGCTCGGCGGCCTTGAGCTCCTCCGGCGTCGGGGCCGTGCCCCCGAGGTGCGCCGGCACCCACCAGGTGTCGGACGCGTCCTTGGGGCGCACGGGGTAGGCGCGCTGGGCCGCCTCCAGGAGTTCCTGGACCCGGCCGCGCAGCCGGCGGGTGATCGCGCCCGCGTACTGGTCGGCCGGCGCCTCCACCGGCTCGCCGACCCGGATCGTGATCGGGATGTGGCTCCGCTTGAAGTTGCGCGGCCGGCCCTTGGTCCAGACGCGCTGGGTGCCCCACAGCGCCATCGGGATCAGTGGCACCCCGGCCTCCTGCGCGAGCCGCGCGGCACCCGACTTGAAGCTCTTGAGCGTGAAGGACTGGGAGATGGTCGCCTCGGGGAACACGCCGACGATCTCACCGGCGCGCAGCGCGCTCAGCGCGTGCTCGTACGCGTGCTCGCCCTGGGAGCGGTCCACCGGAATGTGCTTCATCGCGCGCATCAGCGGCCCGGACACCTTGTGCCGGAACACCGCGTCCTTCGCCATGAACCGCACCAGGCGCTTCTGCGGCAGCGCGGCGAGGCCCGTGAAGATGAAGTCCAGATAGCTGATGTGGTTGCTCACGATCACCGCTCCGCCCTTGCGGGGGATGTGGTGCGAACCCTGAGTGTCGATCTTCAGGTCAAGCGCCTTGAACATCGTGAGCGCGGCGCCGATGACCGGACGATAGACAAGCTCTGCCATCTGGAAGGAAACCCTTCGTCTGGGCGCGGGGAGGGTTCTCCCGGCGAAGTTACGCGGCCGTAGGTTTTCGGCTTTGGGCAGATCGTGCCCCATGTGGGGGCGCATAACCAGCCCTGACGGCGTCGTAGGGGGAGATTCTCGTCACGCCCGGTGGCCGTGGCGGGAATCGAACCGTGCCGTGGGACGCTGCACCCGGTGGGAACGAGCGAGCAGGAGACGGGCGGATGACGGAGGTGCCGGGCGCGATGACCGGGGTGCTGGGCGCGGCGGAGCTGGGTGCCGAGCTGGGGGAGCGGGCGACCCTGGTGCAGTTCTCGACCGCCTTCTGCCAGCCCTGCCGGGCCACCCGCCGGACCCTGGCCGAGGTGGCCGCCATGGTCGACGGCGTCGGCCACGTCGAGATCGACGCCGAGGAGCGCCTCGATCTCGTACGGGACCTGGGGATCGTCCGTACGCCCACGGTGCTCGTCCTCGACCGGTCCGGCCGGATCGTCCGCAGGGCCGCGGGACAGCCCCGCAAGGCCGATGTGATCGCCGCCCTGGGGCGGGCGGTCTGACGGGGTGACCCTCCTCCCATCTGTCGGTACGCACTTGACTGCACACGTCAACGATCGTCAGGCTGGCGCAATGGTGCCAGAACTCCTTCTCCACGGCCGGGCCCATGTGGACCTCGCCCGCAACGCGAGCGCGCGCTGTCCGGGTGCCTGACGAACCCGCGACCCCCCTCCCGCCGCCCCCGCTGAAGGTCAACTCCATGACGGCCTCGCCCGAGCTCCGCACCCTCCCGACGATCCCCGGCCCCGGCCGCACCGACGTCCCCGACGTCGGCGCACCCCGCCCCGGCTCTCCCGACCTGCTCCGTTCCGTCTTCCGGCAGCACGCCGCCGGTGTGGCGGTGATCACCGCGTACGGGGAGCGTCCGGTCGGCTTCACCGCCACCTCCCTCAACTCCGTGGCCGCCGAACCCCCGCTGATCTCCTTCGGCGTCGGCACCGGCTCCTCGAGCTGGCCCGTACTCGCCGAGGCCGAGCACGTCGGCGTCCACATACTCGGCGAGCACCAGCGGGACCTGGCCACGACCTTCGCCCGCAGCGGTGCCGACCGGTTCGCCGCGCCCACCCGCTGGCGCCGGGGCCCGGAGGGCGTTCCGGTCCTCGACGGCGTGCTGGCCTGGCTGGTGTGCCGGGTGGCGGCCCGCGTCCCGGCCGGCGACCACCGGATCGTCATAGCCGAGGTCGTCGCCGGCGACCCGAGGGGCGACGGCGCGACCGCCCCTGACGCCCCCGGTGGCGGGGGCCGTCCGCTGCTGTACCACCAGGGTCGCTTCAACGCCCTGCGCGACTGAGAGTTCCCGTGCGCCCCCGGTCGGGGGCGTTGGCAAGGTCACACGGCTGAGCGCTTGCTTACCGGTAACGAACTGGCTGTACTGGCGAGTAATATTTCGGAGGGGGCTACCGAGGCCCCGACCGGAAACCCGCCCTTCAGGCGCCTATGCTGCGAGCAGCAACGCAGCCCAGTTATGACGATGCAGTAGGAGAGCCGGCGTGAGCTTGAGGATCGTTGTCTGTGTGAAGTACGTGCCGGACGCCACTGGCGACCGGAAGTTCGCCGATGACCTGACGGTCGACCGCGACGACGTCGACGGCCTCCTTTCGGAGCTCGACGAGTACGCGGTCGAGCAGGCGCTGCAGATCGCCGAAGAGGCGGACGACGCCGAGGTCACCGTGCTCACGGTCGGCCCGGAGGACGCCAAGGACGCCCTGCGCAAGGCGCTGTCCATGGGCGCCGACAAGGCCGTCCACGTCGAGGACGACGACCTGCACGGCACCGACGTCATGGGCACCTCGCTGGTGCTCGCCAAGGCGATCGAGAAGACCGGCTACGACCTGGTCATCGCCGGCATGGCCTCCACCGACGGCACCATGGGTGTCCTCCCGGCCATCCTCGCCGAGCGCCTGGGTGTCCCGCAGGTCACCCTGCTCTCCGAGGTCTCCGTCGAGGACGGCGTCGTCAAGGGCCGCCGTGACGGCGACACCGCCTCCGAGCAGCTCGAGGCATCGCTGCCGGCCGTCGTCTCCGTGACGGACCAGTCGGGCGAGGCCCGCTACCCGTCCTTCAAGGGCATCATGGCCGCCAAGAAGAAGCCGGTGGAGTCCCTGGACCTCTCCGACCTCGACATCGAGGCCGACGAGGTCGGCCTGGAGGGCGCCTGGACCAAGGTCGACTCGGCGGACGAGCGCCCGGCGCGCACCGCGGGCACGATCGTCAAGGACGAGGGCGAGGGCGGCAAGCAGTTGGCCGAGTTCCTCGCGAGCCAGAAGTTCATCTAGCCGATCTCCCGGGGCGCGGCCCCGGGACCGGCGGGCTCGCGCAGAGCCATCAGACCGCCCCCTTTTCGTTCGCAGGAGATTGAAGTCCCATGGCTGACATCCTCGTCTACGTCGACCACGTCGACGGAGCCGTCCGCAAGCCCACGCTGGAGCTGCTGACGCTGGCCCGCCGCCTGGGCGAGCCGGTCGCCGTCGCCCTCGGCAACGGCGCCGCCGACACCGCCGCCGTCCTCGCCGAGCACGGTGCCGTCAAGGTCCTCACCGCCGACGCCGCCGAGTTCGCCGACTACCTCGTCGTCCCGAAGGTCGACGCCCTCCAGGCCGCGTACGACGCCGTGTCCCCGGCCGCCGTGCTCGTCCCGTCCTCCGCCGAGGGCAAGGAGATCGCGGCCCGTCTGGCCGTCCGCATCGGTTCCGGCATCATCACCGACGCCGTGGACCTGGAGGCCGGTGACGAGGGCCCGGTCGCGACGCAGTCCGCGTTCGCCGCCTCGTACACGACCAAGTCCCGCGTCTCCAAGGGCACCCCGGTCATCACCGTGAAGCCGAACTCGGCCCCGGTCGAGGCCGCCCCGGCCGCCGGCACCGTCGAGACCCTCGCCGTCTCCTTCTCGGAGAAGGCCACCGGCACCAAGATCACCGCCCGCACCCCGCGCGAGTCCACCGGCCGCCCGGAGCTCACCGAGGCCGCGATCGTCGTCTCCGGTGGCCGCGGTGTCAACGGCGCCGAGAACTTCGCGATCATCGAGGCGCTCGCCGACTCCCTCGGCGCGGCCGTCGGCGCCTCGCGCGCCGCCGTCGACGCCGGCTGGTACCCGCACTCCAACCAGGTCGGCCAGACCGGCAAGTCGGTCTCGCCGCAGCTCTACATCGCGGCGGGCATCTCCGGTGCCATCCAGCACCGCGCCGGCATGCAGACCTCGAAGACCATCGTCGCCATCAACAAGGACGCCGAGGCCCCGATCTTCGACCTCGTCGACTACGGCGTGGTGGGCGACCTCTTCGACGTCGTTCCGACGCTGACCGAGGAGGTCAAGGCCCGCAAGGGCTGATGACCACCGGCTGACCAGCGGTTCTGTCGGTCCCGGGGCCGCACGGCGAACTCTCGCCGTGCGGCCCCGAGCCGTTTCGGACAACCATTGACGCAGGTCCCGGCGGACTACTAACTTCGCTATACGGATTGTAGATTCCGTGCAGCGGAAAACAGGAGGATGTGGGATGGGTCAGCAGGACAAGGTGTCGACGAGCCTCGCGGGCGCGGTCAGCGAGGACATCAGCGCCTCCCTCGCCGCCGTGGACGCCGAGCTGGACCGTCGCTACCCGGGAGACCCCGGCACCCGCCAGCCCGTCCACACCGTCTACGTCCCCGGCAACGTCTTCGACGCCGGCACCATCCGCTCCTGGGGCGACCAGGCCCTCGCCGCCCTCGACGAGCACGCCCCCGACGCCGCCACCTTCGCCGCCGTCCTCGGCCTCGCCGACGACCTCGCCGAGGACGTCTACGGCCGCGTCCGCGCCAAGCTGGAGCGCGAGCCCATCGAGGACCTCCGGGTCGACTTCGAGGACGGCTACGCGGGGACGGACGAGGACCACGACGCCGCCCGCGCCGCCCGGATCATCACCGACGCCTACGCGGACCTCAGCGCCGCCCCGTACATGGGCATCCGCATGAAGTGCATGGAGGCCGCCGTACGCGACCGCGGCATCCGCACCACCGACGTCTTCCTCACCGGCCTCATGGAGAACGGCGGCCTGCCCGAGGGCCTCGTCCTCACCCTCCCCAAGGTCACCTACCCGGAGCAGGTCACCGCCTTCGTCCGCCTTCTCGAAGCCTTCGAGAAGGCCCACGGCCTCGACGCCGGCCGCCTCGGCTTCGAGATCCAGATCGAGACCAGCCAGGCCATCCTCGCCGCCGACGGCACCGCCACCGTCGCCCGCATGATCGACGCCGCCGAGGGCCGCGCCACCGGCCTGCACTACGGCACCTTCGACTACAGCGCCTGCCTCGGCGTCTCCGCCGCCTACCAGGCCAGCGACCACCCCGCCGCCGACCACGCCAAGGCGATCATGCAGGTCGCCGCCGCCGGCACCGGCGTACGTGTCTCCGACGGCTCCACCAACGTCCTCCCGGTCGGCCCCACCGCCCACGTCCACGAGGCGTGGAAGCTCCACTACGGCCTCACCCGCCGCGCCCTGGCCCGCGCCTACTACCAGGGCTGGGACATGCACCCCGGCCACATCCCCACCCGCTACGCCGCCGTCTTCGCCTTCTACCGCGAGGGCTTCCGGACCGCCGCCAAGCGCCTGTCCGCCTACGCCAACCACGCGGGCGGCGACGTCATGGACGAGCCCGCCACCGCCAAGGCCCTCAGCTCCTACCTGCTGCGCGGCATCGACTGCGGCGCCCTGGACACCGCCGAGGTCGACGCCCTCACCGGCCTCACCCGCACCGACCTCGCCCGCTTCGCCGCCCCGCGCCGCGGGGACCTCACCGCGACGAACCGGTAACGGTCGGGTCCCGGCCGCGAAGGCCCGCGCGGAGCCGCCGCACCCGCCCCGTACCCTGTACGCGTTCATCACAGCCGAACAGGGAACGGGGCACGGGTGTCTTCGGGGGAGTACGAGCGGCTCGCCGGCCGCTATCGGGTCGTGCGGCAACTCGGGCGCGGCGGCATGGGAGTCGTCTGGCGCGCGGTCGACGAGGTCCTCGGACGCGAGGTCGCCGTCAAGGAACTGCGCACCTACAACGACGCGTCGGGTCCCGAACTCGACGACCTGCGGCTGCGGATGCAGCGCGAGGCACGGGCCGCGGCACGGGTCCGCCACCCCGGAGTCGTCGCCGTCCACGACGTGACCGACCACGAGGGCCGGCCCGTCATCGTCATGGAGCTCGTCGACGGGCCCTCGCTCGACGGCGTCCTCGGCGAACGCGGCACCCTCCCGCCCCGCGAGGTCGCCAAGATCGGCGCCGCCGTCCTGGAGGCGCTGGCCGCCGCCCACGACGTCGGCGTCCTCCACCGCGACGTGAAGCCGGGCAACGTCCTGCTGGACCGCGGAGGCCGGGTCGTCCTCACCGACTTCGGCATCGCCGCGATGGAGGACCCCGGCGACGGCTCCGCCACCCATCTCACGCGCAGCGGCGAGATCGTCGGCTCCCTGGACTACCTGGCACCCGAGCGCGCCCAGGGGCAGCAGCCCGGCCCCGCCTCGGACGTCTGGGCGCTCGGCGCCACCCTGTACGCGGCGGTCGAGGGCGCCTCGCCGTTCCGCCGCACCTCCACCTGGTCGACGCTGAACGCCATCGTCGTCGAGCCCCTCCCCGAGCCCCGCAACGCGGGCCCGCTCGCACCGGTCCTCCAGCAGCTCATGCACAAGGACCCGGCCCAGCGCCCCGACGCGCGGACGGCGGCGCGCCTGCTGACGGCGGTCGCGGAAGGCGGCGACGCGCCCTCCGGCCCGGCGGGCCCGTCCTTCACCACGCCGCCCGCGTCGACCGCACCGACCGCGCCGCCCGTCGCGCAGGCGCACCTGTGGGTGCCGACGGAGCCGGACGCCGTACCGCTCCGGCCGGAGGGGGCCTTCGGTCCCGCCGGATCGCCGGCGGCGCCGGCGGCGGTGCCCGGGTTCGGCGCCCCGACGCCCGCGGCGCCGTACGGCGTGCCCGGCGGACCGGTGGGGCCGGTGGGGTCCGCGGAGACCGGTGGGGCTTACGGGCCGGGCGGATCGCCGGCGCCGCTGCCGGCCGCCGGCGCTTTCGGCGCTCCGACGCCCGCGGGTACGGGTGCGGGTGGGCCGGCGGGGCCTGTGACCGCGCCGCAGGGCGTTGCGGGCGGGGCCGCCGTCCCGAGCCGGCGCGCCGGCAGGGCCGGGCGGAGCCGCTCCGGCGTGCTGATCGCCGCCGCGGTCGCCGCCGTGCTGCTCATCGGCGGCGGTGTGACGTACGCCCTGATCGACCGGGACGGTGGCGCCGGGCAGGAACAACTGGCCGACGGACGGTCGCCGGCGGGCCCGGACGCGGGTGCGGACCACGGCCGGGTGCTCGACCCGGGCGCACCGGGCGCGGGCGGGGCCGAGACCGGCAGCCCGTCCGCGTCCGCGACACCGTCGAAGGACGGCGCGAAGAAGTCCGCCTCCCCCTCGCCCTCCGCGAGGACGACGAAGGCACCCGTCGCGGGCGGCTCGTCCGGCGGTACGACGACGGGCGGGACGACCGGCGGCAGCGGCGGCACGACCGGCGGCTCGACCACGACGAGCGGCGCCGGCGGTACGGCCACGACGCCCGCGCCCGTCTGCTTCGCCCGGGGCGGCGGAAAGTACGACTGCCAGGTGTGGCGCACCGAGAAGACGTACAGCCACGGGGGAGGCCAGATGGGCATCCTGAACGCCGGCACGAACTACTTCTACTGCCAGTCCGACCTCGGCCGCCGCGAGACCTACGGCGAGTGGACCAACGTCTGGTGGGCCAGGACCGACGACGACAGCGGCAACACCGGCGTGTACTTCAGCGTCGTCTACATCAAGGGCGGCGACAACGACCAGCCGCTCCCGGGCCTGCCCGTCTGCTGACGGGCGGCTGACCGCCCGGCCTCGCGACCGCCCGGCCGGGCGTACGGCCTGGCGGCGCGGGCGTCAGGCCGGGGGCGGAGGGATCTCGCCGGAGCCGCGGGGGATCAGGCGGGTCTCCAGGATCACCGTCGTCGGCGTCTCGTCGACCCCGTCGAGGCGCCGGAAGAGCCGTTCCGCCGCCGTGCGGCCGAGTGCCGCCGCGTCCTGGGCGATGACGGTGATGCCGAGCAGATCGGCGAGCTCGATGTCGTCGAAACCGACGAGGGCCACCCGCCGTTCGCGCTCCGCGAGGACCCGTACGGCGGTGACCGTCACCCGGTTGTTGCCCGCGAACAGGGCCGTCACCGGCTCCGGTCCGGACAGCATCGACCCGACCGCCTCCGCCACCCGCTCCGGGTCCGTCGACCCGAGCGACACCCACGCCTCTGCCACCTCGAGGCCCGCGTCCTCCATGGCCGCCCGGTAACCGCGCAGCCGCTCGGTCGCCGTGTGGATGCGGGGCCGGTCGCCGATGAACCCGATGCGGCGGTGGCCGTGCGCGATGAGATGCGCCACGCCCGCCCGGGCACCGCCGAAGCTGTCCGAGAGCACCACGTCCGCCTCGATCCCGCCGGCCGGGCGGTCCACGAAGACCGTGGCCACGCCGGCCCGGATCTCCGGTTCCAGATAACGGTGGTCCCCGCCCGCCGGGATGACGATGAGTCCGTCCACGCGCCGCGCGCACAGCGCGAGCGCCAGCTCCTGCTCCCGCTCCGGGTCCTCCGCGCTGGAGCCGTTGATGAGCAGCGCGCCGTGGGCCCGCGCGACCTCCTCGACGGCGCGGCTCAGCGGACCGTAGAAGGGGTCGGCCAGGTCCTCCAGGACCAGCCCGACCGACGCCGTCCGTCCCTTGCGCAGCACCCGGGCGCTGTCGTTGCGGCGGAAGCCGAGTGCGTCGATGGCCTCCTGGACGCGGCGTTCGGTGTCGGGCGTGACGCCCGCCTCGCCGTTGACGACCCGCGAGACGGTCTTGAGACCGACCCCGGCCCGGGCGGCGACGTCCTTCATCGTGGGCCGATTGCCGTAACGGTGCTCGGGGCGGCGGGCGATGTCGGCCACGGTGCGCGGTTCCTCCGTCGTGTGCGGGGTCATCGGTGTCGGTCCCGATGTCGGTCCGTCTCGATCTCGTTGCTGTCGAGCATAGGGCCTGGACAACGTTGTCAGAGCGGGGAAGACTGTAGGTCACACCCACTGCCCCCACGGAGACACGGAGCCCATGCGCACTGACCTCGTCGTCGCCCTCGACATCGGTGGCACCAAGATCGCCGGAGCGCTGGTCGACGGGGACGGCCGGATCCGGGTGCGGGCCCAGCGGCCCACGCCCGCGCGCGAGGACGGCGAGACGGTGATGCGGGCGGTGGCGGCCGTGCTCGACGAGCTCTCCGGCTCACCGCTGTGGGCGTCGGCGGTCGCCGTTGGCATCGGCAGCGCCGGCCCGGTCGACGCCTCGGCCGGCACCGTCAGTCCGGTCAACGTGCCCGGCTGGCGCGCCTTTCCCCTCGTCGAGCGGGTCCACCGGGCGGCCGGCGGACGGCCCGTCACGCTCGTCGGCGACGGCGTCGCCATGACGGCCGCCGAGCACTGGCAGGGCGCGGCCCGCGGCCACGACAACGCGCTCTGCCTCGTCGTCTCCACGGGTGTCGGCGGCGGGCTCGTCCTGGACGGACGCATTCACCCGGGCCCCACCGGCAACGCCGGTCACATCGGCCACATCAGCGTGGACCTCGACGGCGATCCGTGCGCGTGCGGAGCGCGCGGCTGCGTCGAACGGATCGCCAGCGGGCCGCACATCGCCCGCCGCGCCCTGGAGAACGGCTGGCGCCCCGGGCCCGACGGCGACACCTCCGCCGCCGCGGTGGCCGTCGCCGCCCGCGCGGGCGACCCCGTGGCCGTCGCCTCCTTCGAGCGCGCCGCCCGCGCCCTCGCCGCCGGGATCGCGGCCACCGCCACGCTCGTCGAGGTCGACATCGCCGTGGTCGGCGGCGGAGTGGCGGGCGCCGGCGAGGTCCTCTTCGCACCGCTGCGGCGCAGCCTCCGCTCGTACGCCACGCTCTCCTTCGTGCGGGGCCTCACCGTCGTCCCCGCCCTCACCGGCACGGACGCCGGCCTCCTGGGCGCGGCGGCCGCGGCGCTTCCGGACGCCGCCGGCGGCTGAACGGGCGTGCCGGGACCGGGGCCCTTGGCGCCATGTCGGGCCCGGTCCCCTAGGTGCCGGGCCCGGCCGGCGCGGGGCCTCAGCCCCGTACCGACTCCGCGGAGCGCTGTTCCACGATCACCAGGAACGTGTCCGACTCCAGGTCCATGACCACGCGCGCGGGCAGGCCCTCCTCGCGGCGCGCGTTGGCGAACTCCTCCGCGGGCCAGCTCCCTCGCGGCCCACCGGCCGGAAATCGCTCCAAAACCGTACGGTCCATCTCCGCACCCCCTCGTGCTCGCCGTTTCCAACGACGGTCCCTCGTGAAGTGTTACGCCGGGGAACGGGACCCCGGTTCCCCCGGGGGGTTTCCGTGGCAGGGTGGTGCGGGCAGTCCACTGGGGCCAACCGAAGAGGGGGAATCGTGATCGTCTGGATCAACGGTGCGTTCGGCGCGGGAAAGTCCAGCACCGCGCGCGAGCTGGTCGATCTGATCCCGAACAGCACGCTGTACGACCCGGAGCTCACGGGCGGCGCCATCGGCCGGATGCTCCCGCGGAAGCGTCTCGCGGAGGTGACCGACTTTCAGGATCTGCCGATCTGGCGCCGCATGGTCGTGGACACCGCGGCCGCCCTGCTCGCCGAGATGGGCGGGGTGCTCGTGGTTCCGATGACCCTGCTCCGGCAGGAGTACCGGGACGAGATCTTCGGCGGGCTCGCCGCCCGGAGGATCGAGGTGCGGCATGTGGTGCTCACTCCCGACGAAACGATCCTTCGCGGCCGGATCGACAGCCGCGCCGCCTTCGCCGGCGACCCGGACACCGACCCGGCACAGACCGGTGCCGGGACCCCCGTGGGCGGCGAGACCGCCGCCGAGGCCGCGGCCCGCGCCCGCCGCTGGTGTCTCGACCACATCGACCCCTACCGCGCCGCCCTCGACGGCTGGCTCTCCGCCGACGCGTACGCCGTCGACAACTCCGCGCTCACGGCCGCCGAGACCGCCCGGGCGGTCGCCGACGCCGTCACGGCCGGCCACGCGGCACCCTGCGGCATCGTCCAGACCCCCGAGCCCACCGGCGAGACCCTGGCCGCCGGCGTGCTGCTTTTCGACGAACAGGACCGCTTCCTGCTCGTCGACCCCACCTACAAGCCGGGCTGGGAGTTCCCCGGCGGCGTCGTCGAACGCGGCGAACCGCCCGCCCGCGCCGGCATGCGGGAGGTCGCCGAGGAGATCGGGCTCCACCTCGACACCGTCCCCCGCCTGCTCCTCGTCGACTGGGAACGCCCGCAGCCGCCCGGTTACGGCGGACTCCGCCTCCTCTTCGACGGGGGCCTCCTGCCGGCCGCCGACGCCGACCGCCTGCTGCTGCCCGGCGCCGAACTGCGCGCCTGGCGCTTCGTCACCGAGGCCGAGGCCGCCGATCTGCTGCCGCCCGTCCGCTACCACCGCCTCCGCTGGGCCCTGCGCGCCCGCGAGCGCGGCACGGTCCTCAACCTGGAGGCGGGCGTCCCGGTCGGCTGACCCCACGGCGGCGCCCCGGGGCCGGACCGCCCCCGGCCCCGGGCCGCCACCGTCCGGCGACCACCGCTCACCAGGCCAACGGACGGACGGCGACCGGAGGATGGCGACCGGAGGATGGCGACCGGAGGATGGCGACCGCCGTCCGGCGACCGCCGTCCGGCGACCGGGGGCGGGACGGCCCTCAGAGGTCCCCGGCCGCCGCCTTCTCCAGCCGCTCCGCCGTGTCGGTCGTCACCGGCTCGCCGTGCCCGCAGCACAGCACCGACGGGCGCAGCCCGGCCAGCCGGCGCATCGAGGACAGGGCCTCGGCGCGGTCCACGTGGAAGACGCCGAACATCACGTCCGGCACCGACGCCACCGTGTCGCCGGTGAACAGCACACCGTGGCGCGGGAGATGGACCGCGAGCGAGCCCGGGGTGTGACCGGGGGTGTGGAGGGCCACCGCTCCGTCGCCGAAGCCGAGCGGCTCGCCGTCCGCGACCTCCCGGTCGACCCGGGTCGGCGGGGCCTCGGGGACGGTGAGGCCGTGCGCGTACAGCGGCAGCTCCCAGTCGAGCAGATCCGGTTCGGGGACCGGGAGTTCGCCCCGGATGACCGGGGCGTCCGAGGCGTGCGCCAGGATCTCGGCACCGAAGCGGTCCGCGATCTCCTGCGCCGCGCCCACATGGTCGCGATGGCAGTGGGTGAGCACGATCCGGCGGATGCGGGACGGGTCGAGACCCGCCCCGCGCAGCCCCGACTCGATCTCGTCGGCCGCGCCCGCCCACCCGGCGTCGATCAGGGTCAGCTCCGTGTCCTCCCCGGTGCCGTCCTGCGCGCCGTCGCGCCACAGATACGCCTGGCCGATCGGGAAGCGGAGCATGTGCAGGCGGGGAGTGATCTCTATGAGGTCCATACGGGGAACGTACGTCCACGGCGCCGTCCCCGGGCCGGTCTACGCTCTGGGCGAGTTCCGCCCAGAGCGTGACGCCTGCGCCATCAGGCCCTTGAGCGCGCGTAGTTCAGCAGGAAGTGCGCCTCCGCGATGGCCAGCCGCTCCAGTTCCTGCGGCGAGACCGACTCGTTCACCGCGTGGATCTGCGCGTCCGGCTCGCTCAGGCCGATCAGCAGGATCTCGGACTCCGGGTAGAGCGTGGCCAGCGTGTTGCACAGCGGGATCGAGCCGCCCATGCCCGCCGTCTGCATCTCCTCGCCCGGGTACGCGACCTTCATCGCCTCCGCCATCGAGACGTACGCCGGGCTCGACGTGTCCGCCTGGAACGCCTGCCCCTGGCCGACCTGCTCCAGGCTGACCCGCGCGTTCCACGGCGTGTGCTTCTCGATGTGCGCGTACAGCAGCTCCGTCGCCTTCGCCGCGTCCTGACCGGGCGGCACGCGCAGGCTGATCTGCGCGCGGGCCGTCGCCGGGATCGACGGCGTCGCGCCCGCCACCGGATGGGCGTCGATGCCGATGACCGTCACGGCGGGCCGCGCCCAGATGCGGTCGGCGACCGTGCCGTTGCCCGGCAGCTCCACCCCGTCAAGCACCTTCGCGTCCTTGCGGAAGTCGGCCTCCGGATACTGCAGGCCCTCCCATACCGCGTCCGCCGGCAGCCCGTCGATGACGGTCGAACCGTCCTCCGCCCGCAGCGAGTCCAGTACGCGGATCAGCGCCGCCAGCGCGTCCGGCGCGGCCCCGCCGAACTGCCCCGAGTGCAGGTTGCCCTGGAGCGTGTCGATGGTGACCCGGATCATCGTCATGCCGCGCAGCGTGGCCGTCACGGTCGGCAGCCCGACCCGGAAGTTGCCCGCGTCACCGATGACGATCGCGTCCGCCGCGAGGAGCTCGGGGTGCGCCTCCGCGTAACGCTCCAGACCGCCCGTGCCCTGCTCCTCCGAGCCCTCCACGATCACCTTGACGGTGACCGGCACGCCGCCGTTCGCCTTCAGGGCGCGCAGCGCCAGCAGGTGCATGATGAAGCCGCCCTTGCAGTCCGCCGCGCCGCGCCCGTACCAGCGGCCGTCCTCCCGCTCGGTCAACCGGAACGGCGGCGTCACCCACGCCGACTCCACCAGCATCGGCTGCACGTCGTAGTGCGCGTACAGCAGGACGGTCGGCGCGCCGGCCGGGCCGGGCAGCACGCCGTACACCGACTGCGAACCGTCCGGGGTGTCGAGCAGCGCCACGTCCTCGAAGCCCTCGGCGCGCAGCGCGCCGGCCACCCAGTTCGCGGCGGCCTCGCACTCGCTGCGCGGGGCGACGGCCTCGTCCGCGACCGACTGGAAGGCCACCAGCTCCGTCAGCTCCGCCTTGGCGCGGGGCATCAGGGATGCGACGGTCTCGGCGATCGGATTCGCGGTCATGGGCACGCTCCTGGTGGGTGCGACGTTGTCAGGACGACGCCGTGTATCGGTTGTACGGCGAACGCATGGCCGATCCTACGGCGCAGGGCGACACGGCCGGGCCCCGCTACCGAGCCGTAGGATGCGTGCAGAGCAGGAACGACCGGTCGGATCAGGAGCAGAAGCACATCGTGAGCAGCGAGAACGCAGACGCCGGAGCGGCAGAGACGGACGCGTCCGGAGCGGGGGCGGGGGCGGTGGGTCCGGACGAGGACCGCACCGTCTGGGACGTGGTCGTGGTGGGCGCCGGACCCGCCGGAGCCTCCGCGGCGTACGCGGCGGCCGTCGCCGGACGCCGGGTGCTGCTCCTGGAGAAGGCCGAGCTGCCCCGCTACAAGACCTGCGGCGGCGGCATCATCGGCCCCTCGCGCGACGCGCTGCCGCCCGGCTTCGAACTGCCCCTGCAGGACCGTGTGCACGCCGTCACCTTCTCCCTCGAAGGCCGCTTCGCGCGCACCCGGCGCTCCCGCCGCATGCTGTTCGGCCTCATCAACCGGCCCGAGTTCGACGCCCGGCTGGTCGAGCACGCCCAGAAGGCGGGCGCCGAGCTGCGCACCGGGGTCACCGTCACGCGCGTCGAGCAGCACGGCCCGGCCGTTCCGGACCGCCGGACCGTCGCCGTCGTCCTCGCCGACGGCGAGACCGTGCTGGCCCGTGCCGTGGTCGGCGCCGACGGCAGCGCGAGCCGGATAGGCGCGCACGTCGGCGTGAAGCTCGGCCAGGTCGACCTCGGCCTGGAGGCGGAGATCCCGGTGCCGCCGTCGGTCGCCGAGGACTGGAAGGGGCGCGTCCTCATCGACTGGGGCCCGCTGCCGGGCAGTTACGGCTGGGTGTTCCCCAAGGGCGACACGCTGACCGTCGGCGTCATCTCGGCGCGCGGCGAGGGCGCCGCCACCAAGCGCTATCTGGAGGACTTCATCGCGCGGCTCGGCCTCGCGGGCTTCGAGCCGGCGATCTCCTCGGGGCACCTGACCCGTTGCCGCACCGACGACTCCCCGCTGTCCCGCGGCCGGGTCCTGGTCTGCGGCGACGCGGCCGGCCTCCTCGAACCGTGGACGCGCGAGGGCATCTCGTTCGCGCTGCGCTCGGGACGGCTCGCGGGGGAGTGGGCGGTCCGGATCGCCGAGGCGGGCGACGCGGTGGACGCGCGTCGGCAGGCACTCAACTACGCCTTCGCCATCAAGGCCGGGCTGGGTGTCGAGATGGCCGTCGGCCGGCGGATGCTGGCCGTCTTCGAGCGGCGGCCGGGGCTGCTGCACGCGGCCATCACCGGCCTGCGGCCCGCATGGCGGGCGTTCACGGACATCACGCGCGGGGCGACGACTTTGGCCGGCCTGGTCCGGGGCAACGGCCTCGCGCACCGCGCCCTCGACCTGCTCGACCGCCGGATGGACACGTCGGCGGGCGTGGGGCCGGTGGGGCGGGGTGTGGCGCCGCGCAAGGAGGACGGCGCGGCTGCCGACGAGACGCCGGAGGGAACGCCGGGCGGAACGCCGGGCGGTGCGGGGGACGCCGGCGGGGACAACGACGGTGGCGCGGCCGAGCCGAGGGTGCCCGAGGCGTCCTGAAGCGTCCCCGGTGGCCGGAGCGCCAGAGGGGGCTGAGGGGCCTGGGGCCTGAGGGCCGAGTCGGGCTGGCGGGCGTGACGCGGCCCGCTCGACGGGTACGACAGGGCGGTACGGAGGATCTCCGTGCCGCCCTCACGCGTGGGCGGTCGGGGTGATCCGGAAGACGGGGTGCCTGGGCGCGATGGCGCGCAGCTCGGCGTCGGTGGAGTCGGGTCCCACCCCCTGGAAGAAGACGCCGACCTCGGCCTTCCAGCGCTCGAGGTAGGCGCGGAGCAGGGCGGGCTTGTCGTCGTCCGCGATCTCGACGGCGGTGAACGGCTGCACGTGCTTGCCGAGGTGCAGCTCGCCGCCGCCCGCCGCCCGCATGTTGTGCGTCCACTGGACGTGACCGCGCGGGGCGATGAGGTACTGGGCGCCGTCCACCGTCAGCAGGTTGACGGGGGTGCGGCGCCATTCGCCGCTCTTGCGGCCGCGTACGGCGAGGACGCGGGAGCCCCAGACGCTGATGCCCCGGCGGGTCATCCAGGCGACCGCCCGGTTGACGACGTTGACCGCGAACCAGCCGGGCTTGAGGACGTGGTGGTCGGGCGCGGGGGTGGGGGACATCGGGATCTCCTTGAGCGGGCGGCGCCGGTGAGCACTGCTCCAAACTGTGAGCACTGATCTCGGTTGAGAACAGTGTGCACGGATCGCCGCACTCGGGCAAGAGCAGTGCTCTCGTTTCGGTGCGGTGCTCTGAACGTGGCACACTGCTCGCCATGACCAGCGTCCAAGGAGCCCGCGCCCGCGCGCGGGTCGAGATCACCGCCGCCATCAAGGACGAGGCCCGCCGCCAGCTCGCCGCCGAGGGCGCCGCCAAGCTCTCCCTGCGCGCCGTCGCCCGGGAGCTCGGCATGGTCTCCTCCGCGCTCTACCGCTACTTCCCGAGCCGCGACGACCTGCTGACCGCGCTCATCATCGACGCCTACGACGCCGTCGGCGCCGCGGCGGAACGGGCCCACGCCGCCGCCGAGGCCGCGGCCCCGCGCGACCACCTCGCCCGGTGGACCGCCGTGTGCCGCGCCGTCCGCGCGTGGGCCGTCGAGCACCCCCACGAGTACGCGCTCATCTACGGCTCCCCGGTCCCCGGCTACACCGCCCCCCAGGACACCGTCGCGCCGGCCTCCCGCGTCGGCCTGCTCCTGGTCTCCGTCGCCCGGGCCGCGTACCGCGACCGCGGCATCGCCCTGCCGCCGCTCCCGGCCACCCTGCACCCCGAGGCGGAACGACTCGCCGCCGACCTGGCCCCCGACCTCCCGCCGGCCGTCGCCACCGCCCTCGTCTTCGCCTGGGCCCAGCTCTTCGGCCTCATCTCCTTCGAGGTCTTCGGCCAGTTCAACCGCATCGTCGAGGACCGCGACGCCTTCTTCACCACCGCCGCCGAACGCCTCGGCCGCGAGACGGGCCTCCTCCCGAAGCCCTGACGCGGGCCGAGGCGCCGCGCCAAGGGCTACGCCTCGGCGCCCCCTGGAACAGGGAACGCGGGCGCGCCCTTGGGCCCCTGGCCTCGGACCTGAGCCCGCCTACGAGTCGGGCCTGGTGCGCCCCGGCTGGCTGGGCTGACACCGGCCGGCCGGCGCGCGGTCGGCGTACCGGGTCTACGACCAGGTGATGGCGGAGTTCTCCCGCCACAGCTTCGCCAGGGACGCGTCGCCGGTGACGGTCACGGCCTCCTGCGGAAGCCGGTTCCACAGCGTCAGATAGAGCCGGTCGGCGGGGCCGCTCACCTCGCAGTCGGCCGGTCCCTCCGCATCGGTCCGGGTGCGGGGCGCCTCGGGCGACAGCCGTACGGTCCAGACGTCACCGGTGTCGGTGGCGCGGACCCGCAGGGTGCGCGGCTCGGGCGTGCGCACCCGGCTCCGGTCGCGGCCGTGGAAGGCGCGGAGGAGCTCGTCGACGCCGTCGGCGGCGAGGGCCGGGTCCACCGGGCCGGGCCCGGAGGCGAGCGCCGACTCGGCGTCGGCCCGGTGCACGGTCGTCTCGTGCGCCTGGCGCCGCGCCCAGAACGCGAGCGGCGACGGCGCGGGCAGGAAGGTCCAGCACTCCAGGTCGGCGGGCGCCTCGCGCAGGGCGGTCACCAGACGGGCGTGCCCGTCGCGGACGTACGCGAGGAGCGCGTCGCCGTCGAGGTCGGTCTCGCCGCCGTCGGGGTGGTACGAGGTGTGCCCCTCGACGATGAAGGCGGTGGCCCAGCGGTGGACCATCGTGATGTGCCGCAGCAGGTCGCGGACCCGCCAGCCGGGGCAGGCGGTGACCTCGGCGTCCGGTCCGGCCGCCGACGCGGCGTCCAGGAGGGCCTTGCCGGCGGAGTCGAGCGCGTCGATGTGGGCGTCGGTGCTCAAGGTGTCCATGACCGGATTATCGCGTCCTGCCGCTGGGGTAGGGGTTGTTGGGCTTCCGTCGAGCCCTCGGCCGGTGCCCCGGCCGTCGGCTCCGATGGACGGCGACGGGCACGCAGGCCGGGGACGGGGGGCTACCGCCGGCCGATCGGTGGCCCCGCACCGATCTCGCGCCCGGCGCCGACTCAGCCCCGCCCCGCGGTCTCGGCCGTCCTGGTGTTCCGCGCGGCATAGCCCATGGCGGCCGCACCGGCGGCGAGGACGGCGACCGTGGTGAGGGCCACCGGCAGGGAGAACCAGTCCGCGAGGAAACCGATGGACGGCGGTCCGAGCAGCATGCCGCCGTAACCCAGGGTGGAGGCGGTCGCGGCGCCGCTCGGTCCCGCGAGGGCGCCGGCGCGGGCGACCGCGACGGGGAAGATGTTGGCGAGCCCGAGACCGGTCACGGCGAAGCCGAGCAGCGCGGCCCACACCGTCGGGGCGAGCGCCCCGAGCAGCATGCCGGCGGCGGCGGTGAGCCCGCCCGCGACCAGGGTGCGGGTCTGGCCGAGCCGTTCCAGGAGCGCCGTGCCCGAGAGCCGTCCGGCGGTCATGGTCAGGGCGAACAGCGAGTATCCGGCGGCGGCCACGCCCGGGTGCGCGTGCAGGTCCTGCGCCAGGTGCAGGGCGCCCCAGTCGGCCAGCGCGCCCTCCCCGTACGCCGTGCAGAGCGCGATCACGCCGAAGACGAGCACCGTGCGGCGGGTACGGGCGGGTGGCGCGGAGGCCGCTCCGCCACGGCCCGCCGGGTCCGCCGGGTCGGCGGGGGCGGCGGGCAGGGACTCGGGCGGGGCGGGGGAGGGGTGGCGCAGGAGTACGGGACCGGCGGCGGCCGTCAGGAGCAGACCGGCCGCGGTGAGGCCGAGCAGGTGCGCGGTCGGGGACAGGCTTCCGGCGACGAGCCCGCCGAGTCCCGCGCCGAGCATGCCGCCGAGGCTGAAGGCGGCGTGGAAGCTCGGCATCACGGGCCTGCGGAGGGCGGTGACGAGGTCGACGGCGGCGCTGTTCATGGCCACGTTGATGCCGCCGTACGCCGCGCCGAACGCCAGCAGGACAAGGCCGAGGGCGAGCGGCGAGCGGGTGAGCGCGGGCAGGGCCAGGGAGAGGGAGAGCAGGACGGCGGTGACGACGGTGACGGGGTGGCTGCCGTAGCGGCGGCAGAGCCGTCCGGTGAGCGTCATCGTGACGACGGCTCCGGCGGAGACGCCGAGCAGGGCGAGTCCGAGGTCGCCGGCGGAGGCGCCGGTCTGCTGCTTGATGGCCGGGATGCGGACCACCCAGCCGGCGAAGAGGAAGCCGTCGAGTGCGAAGAACAGGGTCAGGGCGAGGCGGAGGCGGGTCAGGGGGAGGGTGGCGGTGTCTCCGCGGGAGCCCCCCGAGGCGGCCCGTACTTTGTTTAGTAGCGGCACAAACTCAGGATAGGGGCCTCCGCCCGACCGTTTCAACCCGTCGGCCGCCGTGACGGGCCGGGAGGGCCCCGGGCGGCCCGGGAGGTCGCTGCCTCGCCCGGCGCCAGCGCCACCGCCCCGCGCCAGCGCGTCCGGCCCGGGACCCGGTCGAAGAGGGGGAGGGGCCACTCAGGGCGGGGCGATCATGGGAGACTCGGCCCCATGAACGGCAAGGCGACGACGGCGACGCGGACACGGCTGGACAGGGGGCGCAGCGCTCTCGGCCCCGCGCTGGAACTGGTGCACACGGGCAGGGCGCCCACCCGCGCCGTGCTCACCGCCGAGCTCGGGGTGACCCGTGCCACCGCCGGAGCCGTCGCCGCCGAACTGGAGGCGCTCGGCCTCATCCGCGTCGACTCCAACCCCGGCGCCGCCGCCGGTTCCCAGGGCCGGCCCTCGCACCGCCTCGCGGTCGCCGAGAAGGGGCCCGTCGCGCTCGCCGCCCAGGTCCACGCCGACGGCTTCCGCGCCGCCCTCGTCGGTCTCGGCGGCACCATCGAGGCCACCGCGCCCGGCTGCGTCACCGTCTCCGCCGACCCCGCGCAGGTCCTCGGCGCCGTCGTCGAGGCGGGCGCCGCGCTGCTGCGCGCCAGCGGGCGCCGCTGCGTCGGCGCCGGGCTCGCCGCGCCCTCCGCCGTCGCCGAGCCCGAGGGCACCGCCCTCAACCCCCTGCACCTGGCCTGGCCGGCCGGCGCGCCGGTCCGCGAGATCTTCGCCGAGCAGGTCCGCGCCGCCGGCATCGAGGGCCCCGCCTTCACCGGGAACGACGTCAACCTCGCCGCCCTGGCCGAGCACCGCCACGGCGCCGGACGCGGCGCCAAGGACCTGCTCTGCGTGGCCACCGGCCACCGCGGCGTCGGCGGCGCGCTCGTCCTCGACGGCCGTCTGCACACCGGCAGTTCGGGCCTCGCCCTCGAGGTCGGCCACCTCACCGTCAACCCCGAGGGCCGCCCCTGCCACTGCGGCTCCCGCGGCTGCCTCGACGTCGAGACCGATCCGCTCGCCTTCCTCACCGTCGCCGGCCGCGACCCCGGACCCGAGGTCTCCCTCCTCCAGCAGGCCCGTGACCTGCTGCGCGACCACCGCGACGACCGCGGCGTGCGGGTCGCGACCGAGGAGCTGATCGACCGGCTCGGCCTCGGTCTGGCCGGCCTCGTCAACATCCTCAACCCCGACCGGATCATCCTCGGCGGCCTCCACCGCGAGCTCCTCGGCGCCGATCCCGAGCGCCTGCGGGCCGTGGTCGCCGACCGAAGCCTGTGGGGGCGCAGCGGCGGCGTACCGATCCTGCCGTGCACCCTCGACCACAACAGCCTGGTCGGGGCGGCCGAACTGGCCTGGCAGCCGGTCCTGGACGACCCCCTTAAAGCGCTGGGCGGTGCGGCCGCCGCCGAGTAGGGTCCGACCCCATGACCGATCCGCACACAGACGACAGCCAGGGCCGGGACACGGCCGCCGCGGCAGGCGCTCCTCCGACCGCCGTGCAAGACGCTCCTCCGGCCCCGGACGTCTCCACCGACGGCGAGGGCCTCCCGCCCCGCCTCTCCGCCGGACTCACCTTCCACGGGCCGCTGTCCGAGGCCCGGGCCGAGCGGATCGTCGCGCGCCTCGCCGCGGCCTCGCCCGGCACGGTCCTCGACATCGGCTGCGGCTGGGGCGAACTGCTGCTGCGCCTGTGCGCCGCCGTCCCCGGCGCCAAGGGCCTCGGCATCGACATCAACGGCGACGACCTCGCCCTCGGCCGGCGCCTCGCCGCCGCACGCGGCCTCGCGGAACGCGTCGAGTACGCCGAGGAGTCCGGGGTCGCCACCACCCGCGGTCCCGCCGACACCGTCCTGTGCCTCGGCTCCGGCCAGGCGCTGTGCGATCCCGACGCCCCGTACGATCCGGCCGTCGTCCTGCGCGAACTGCGCCGTCTCGTACGCCCGGGCGGCCGGGTCCTGCTCGGCGAGGGATTCTGGCAGCACACGCCCACCGAGGCCGAGCTCGCCCGGATGTGGCCGGGCGCCTCCGCCGACGACCACCTGACGCTGGAGGCCCTGGTGGACCTCGCGATCGAGGCGGGTTTCCGGCCCGCGTGGATCGAGACGGCGAGCCGGGAGGAGTGGGAGGAGTTCGAGTCCGGCTACCGCCACGCGACCGAACTCTGGCTCGCCGCCCACCCGGACCACCCGCTGGCCGCCGAGACCCGCGCCCGTGTCGACCGCCAGCGCTCGGCCTGGCTCGGCTACCGTTCGGTCCTCGGCATCGCCTATCTGACTCTCGTGCCGGTCGGCTGAAAAGCGTTTGATGCCCCGCCGGAACCGGCCTACCGTGGCGCGGTGGCCACTCGGATGATCATCCTCAACGGCGGTTCCAGCGCGGGCAAGTCGGGCATCGTCCGGTGCCTCCAGGCCGTGCTCCCCGACCCCTGGCTCGCCTTCGGCTGCGACTCCTTCGTCGACGCGCTGCCCGCCGCGATGCGCGCCTCGGACGACGGGATCGTGTTCGCGGACGACGGCGGCGTGAGCGTCGGGGACGACTTCCGGACGCTGGAGGCGGCCTGGACGGAAGGCATCGTGACGATGGCCCGGGCCGGTGCCCGGATCGTCGTCGACGACGTCTTCCTCGGCGGCGCCGCCTCACAGGAGCGGTGGCGCAAGGCCCTCGGGGACCTCGACGCGGACGTGCTGTGGGTCGGCGTCCGGTGCGACGGCGACGTCGCCGCCGGCCGGGAGATCGCCCGGGGCGACCGCCCCCGGGGCATGGCCGCGCTGCAGGCGGACCTGGTCCACCGGGGCGTCTCCTACGACCTGGAGGTCGACACCACCCGTACGGAATCCCTGGAGTGCGCGCGCGCCATCGCCGCCCGTGTCGTCACCGACAGCGTCATCACCGACCGCGTCCGCTGAACGGGCCGTCGATCAGGCTCACCACAGCCGCCCCGGGCCGAGCCCCGCGCGCCCCGGGGCCGACAGGTGCAGGACCTGGAAGCGCTCACCCTCGCCTGCCGGTTCGGCGTCCGCCCACAGGGTGAGGGACAGCAGCTCCCAGTGGCGCGGGTCGACGGCGAGGGCGCTCGCCACGACCCCGTCCGCCGCCGCCTGCCGGGCGTGGCGGGCCAGGGCGTCCGCGACGGCGTCACCCGGAGCGGTTCCCTCGGGAAGCGGCCGCCGGTGGCGGGTCGCGGCCCGGGGCGGCGCGGAGCTCGCCGGCCCCTCGTCGTACGCGAGGCCCGTCCAGTGCTGGACCACGGGCCGGCCGAAGTCGCTGACGATGCCCTGGAAACCGGGGCCCCACAGGAACGCGTTCATGCCGGTCGGGTCCGCCCACAGATAGAACGGCGCGTACTGGTTGACCGGCGAGCCGCCGTCCTTCCGCTCCCGCATCAGATACGCCTTGAGGCCGAGGCCCGGGAAGTCGTCGAGGAGACGGCCCCGGGTCGCCACCCGCTCGCGGATGATCTCCATGTCGTAGTCCGCGGGCAGCGTGATCTCGTACTGCATGGCGTGCATCGGGGTGCGGTCTCCTCGGTGAGGTCGGGTCAGGACGTGCGCGGGCGCGGCGGGGACGGCGGGGCGAGCAGGGCGAGCAGGCCGCGTACGGCGGTGTCGAAGGCGGCGGGGGAGCCGGAGGCGCGGGCGAGGACATAGCCGCCCTGGACGGTCGCGACGACGGTCGACGCGATCTCCTCCGCCCGCAGCGGGCCGGTGAACTCCCCGCTGTCCAGGCCCTCTTGGACGATCCCGGCGAGCCGACCGCGCAGCCAGTCCAGCGTCTCGTCGACCGGTGCGCGCAGCGCGTCGTCCGCGAGGACCTCGGGGTCCATCGTCAGCCGGCCCACCGGGCAGCCGCGCAGCACGTCGCGCTCGCGGAGCAGATACGCCTCGATCCGCGCGTACGCCGAACCCTCCGCGCCAAGGACCTCCTCGGCGGCGGCCCGCATCTCGTCGGCGGTCCGCCGGATCGCGGCGAGGGCGAGGTCGGGCTTGCCGGTGAAGTGGTGGTACATGCTGCCCTGCCCGGCCCCGGCCGCCTGCTGGATGGCCTTGGGGCTGGTGCCGACGTAGCCGCGCTCCCAGAGCAGCGCGCGGGTGGCCTCGATCAGTCGCTCGGACGTGCTGGCGCTCATACCGTGCACTGTACATACCAGTAGGTACAGAGTCGAGGAGCAGCCGCCGGGGCGCCGGATGCTCCCGCCGTCGTACGGGCGAAGCCGCCGGCCGTACGACGCCCCGGCACCCTCGCGCGGGCCCCCGCTCGTCCGGGCCGCGGTGATCATCGCCGTGATCGCCACCCTGCGCCGCTTCGGCCCGCGCCGCGGACGCGGGCCGACGGGCTTCCTCGGCGCCGACCGACCCGGGGGCCCGGACGCCTCCGCCGGCGACCAGCGCTCACCGATCGCGGTGCTCGGCCACCGCTTCGCGGCCGGCGAGATCGACGAGGGCGAGTACGGGTGCCGGCTGACCGTCCTGGAGGAACGGTTCGGCCGCCCCACGGCGGGCAAACGGCGCCGCGACTCACGCGGCACGCCCCCCGTAGCGCCCGCGACCACCCCGCAGCGCCCGCGACCCCCCGGCCGCCCCGCGCTCCTGCCCTCCGCCACCGCGTCATCGGCCGTGACCGGTGGGGCGCCGGCGGCAGCCGGGTGGCTCGTGGGGCGGCTCACGTCGCCGGGCGTACCCGATGTCACGTACGGCTTTGCCCGGTTCGCGCCCTACCGCCGTGCGGCGGCAGCGCCGACCCTCGCCTCATGGGGGAACTCGACTCGGCGCCTCGGGCCGCCGCCGCACCGCGACCGGGCACCGACGGTGCCACTGAGCCCGTCTGGGAAGCCGTCGACCGTGAACAGGCGCGCGACGAGGGCGCCGACGGCCCCGCGCCCCCCGCGCCGCCGCGGTGCCCGCGCTGTGGGCGGCTCTGCGACCGGCGCCCCACCTACTACGGCGCGTACGTCCTGCTGGAACCCGGTACGCGTCGGGCCGCGCACCGCGTGCCGGCCGGCCACCGCTGGTACCTGGATCCTGACGGCCGCGCCTGGAAGGGCGGGGACGTCGAGCCCGCGGCGGGCGGGCAGTGCCTCGTGCCGCACCGGGTCGAATGCCCGGCGCTCGTTCTCGTGGAGCCCGCGCCGGACCCCGAGGCGCGTCCGGCGGCCTGAACCGGCCCGCCGATCGTCGCCGATCGTCCTGGACTCCCGGGCGCGGCGCGTGTCAGTGGGAGGCCAGTGCCGTCCGTGCGACCGCGGGTGTGCGCAACGGCTCGTCGGGGGTGCCGAACGGGACGGTCTCCAGCGGCCGGTCGGCGAAGGGGCCCGTGGTGGTGGCGCCGTAGACGGCGCGCTCGCGCGGGGTCGGGGCGAGGGAGGAGGGCGGGGCCTGGAGCGTGAACCAGACGACCTTGCCGGAGTCGCCGTGCGGGCGGGCGCCCCAGCTCTCGCTCACCGCCTGGATGATGGCGAGGCCGCGTCCCGAGGTGGCGAACTCCTCGCCGTCCCCGGTCGCCGCACACAGGTCCGGCAGCCGTGGGTCGTTGTCCCGTACGGAGACGGTCAGCCGGTCGAGCAGCAACTCGACCTCGACCGTGCAGGTCTTGTCGGGCTGTGCGTGGCGGTGCACATTCGTCAGGAGCTCGGTGACACCGAGCGTGGCATGGTCGATCAGTGCGTCGACCTGCCAGTGGCGCAGATGCGCCGACACGATTCTGCGGACCTGTCCGATCCGCGACGGCAGGGCCTGGAGCTCCACCGTGCAGTATCTGCTGGGCTCACTGATCACGGCTGCGACTCCCCGAAGTAGGTCCGGAAGAAGACGGAGATTCGGATCTGTCATGCGGTGTAGCAGGGCGATGGGCTGCTTCGCAGCGTCACCGCCGGTCAACCCTCGGTGAGGTGGTTCCAGCCTGAACCAGTGGTGACCTCCCCGCAACTCGCGGCGACCCGTCGCAGGTCAGCGGTGTGTCGCAGGCACCGTCATGATCCTGAGCCGCACGTACCGTCATGATCGTGTGTCGCACGCGCCGTCACGATCGGTGTGCCGCACGCGCCGTCACGATCGGTGGGGTGCCGTACGCCCGGTCAGGGGCGATGCGTCAGTTTCTCCAGCGCTTCGAGCAGCCGCCCCGAGCCCGAGATCCGGTAGCGCGTCCCGTTCACGGTCGCCACCGCCTCGTCCGGCTTCGCGAACCACGGCCGCGCCGCCCGGACCGTACCCAGCGGGGCGCTGTCGATCTCGCTGCCGTAACTCGTCAGCAGGGACAGCCGCCCGTCCTCGATGCGGACCTCGCCCGCCCGGGTCAGCGACCGGG
Source organism: Streptomyces sp. NPDC006339 (assembly GCF_040612775.1). Classification (NCBI taxonomy): domain Bacteria; kingdom Bacillati; phylum Actinomycetota; class Actinomycetes; order Kitasatosporales; family Streptomycetaceae; genus Streptomyces; species Streptomyces sp. NPDC006339. The sequence goes on along the minus strand of NZ_JBEXQW010000001.1, from coordinate 93,950 downwards.
GCCAGCGGTCGATCCGTACCCCCGTGGCCGTGAACTCCGGCTCCGACACGGGCTCCGGTGCGGGCTCCGGCAGGGAATCCGAGATGGGATCCGACATCGACTCCGCCCCCTTCGCGCAGACTGCCTCCCCTCAGTGTGCCCGGCGTCCGCCCCCGGCACCAGAAGGGCCCCGGCGCGCGAGCCCGGCGCTCCTCCCAAGGCACTCCTATGGACCCTCAAAGGGAACGTTTGCCCAGGTGAGAGGGGTATCGTCGGTCAGTGGGCACCCCGGCGACGGGCACCCCGCCGGGCACCAGGAGAAGAGGCACGCACGCATGACCACCATCGACAGCCCCATGGCCACCGTCGACGTCGACCGCAGCGACCCCGCCTACCGGTCCTGGCTCAAGGAGGCCGTCCGCAAGGTCCAGGCCGACGCCAACCGCTCGGCCGACACCCACCTGCTGCGCTTCCCGCTCCCGGAGAGCTGGGGCATCGACCTCTACCTCAAGGACGAGTCGACCCACCCCACCGGCAGCCTCAAGCACCGCCTCGCCCGCTCGCTCTTCCTCTACGGCCTGTGCAACGGATGGATCCGCCCCGACGCGCCCGTCATCGAGGCGTCCAGCGGCTCGACCGCCGTCTCCGAGGCGTACTTCGCCAAGCTGATCGGCGTGCCCTTCATCGCCGTCATGCCCCGCACCACCAGCCCGGAGAAGTGCCGGCTCATCGAGTTCCACGGCGGCCGCTGCCACTTCGTGGACGACTCGCGCACCATGTACGAGGAGGCCGCCGCGCTCGCCGAGCGCACCGGAGGCCACTACATGGACCAGTTCACGTACGCGGAGCGGGCCACCGACTGGCGCGGCAACAACAACATCGCCGAGTCGATGTTCCAGCAGCTCGAGCTGGAGCGCTATCCCGAGCCGGCGTGGATCGTCGCCACGGCCGGCACCGGCGGCACCTCGGCGACGATCGCCCGCTACGTGCACTACATGCAGTTCGACACCCGGATCTGCGTCGCCGACCCCGAGAACTCCTGTTTCTTCGACGGCTGGACCCACCACGACCCGGACGCCACCTCCGACTGCGGCTCCCGCATCGAGGGCATCGGCCGGCCCCGGATGGAGCCGAGCTTCGTCCCCGGCGCCATCGACCGCATGATGAAGGTGCCCGACGCGGCGAGCGTGGCCGCCGTCCGCGCCCTGGAGGCCGCGATCGGCCGCAAGGCCGGCGGCTCCACCGGCACCGGCCTGTGGAGCGCGCTGAAGATCGTCGCCGAGATGGTGGCCGAAGGCCGTACCGGAAGCGTCGTCACCCTGATCTGCGACCCCGGCGAGCGCTACCTCGACAAGTACTACTCGGACGACTGGCTGGCCGCCCAGGGCCTCGCCATCGCGCCGTACACCGCCGCTATCGACCGGTTCCTGGCGACGGGTGCCTGGCCGGAGTGAGCCGCCGGTCCAGGCGGCGGACCGCGTCCCGGAAGGACAGCCCCATGCCGGGCCGGGCCAGCCGCAGACCCACGGCGAAGGGACGGCTGCCGTCGGCCGCCATGGTCCACCGCACCCGTGTCCCGCCCGCGGCGGGGGACAGGGCCCACTCCTCCAGGAGCGCCGTGACGCCCGGCGCGTTGGTCGAGTCGACCCGGTAGGCGTAGCGCGCCTCCGGGTCGGCCGCCATGACGGTCTCCTCGAAGAAGACCCCGCCGCGCAGCCGGATCGTCCGCCCCGCCCCCTCGCCCGTCGGGGCGGCGGACCTGACCGCCGAGAACCACGCGGGCCAGCTCCCCACCTCGACCGCGAGCGAGCGGTAGACCGCGGTGGGCGGGGCCGCCACCTGCGCCGAGAACACCAGGCGGACGGGAGCGGACGCGAGGAAGTCGAGCTCCACCGGCCTCAGTCGGCGTGCCATGGACCGTACCTCCGTGGGGACGGGGCTGCGGGGAGCGCACACCCTAGCTGACGGCTGTTCAGTTGCCCAGGAGTCCGTCGAGCGCCCTGGCGAACAACCGCCGTCCCACGGCCGCCAGTACGGGGTCGAGGGCGGCCGGCACACCGCGCAGCCGCAGCTCCTCCGCCCACCGCACCCGGCAACCGGAGTCCTCGCCCACCACCTCGAAGACGGCCGAACCGCGCACCGCCCGCCCGAGCTTCACCAGCCGGCACACGCCCGGCCGGCCCGCCTCGGGCGGATCGAACCGCACGACCTCCATCGGGTCGTCGAAGCCGAGGCGTCCCACGCCCGTCCGGGCCGTGAACCGCGTGCCGACGCCGGCGGGGCCCTCGGTCAGCACCGTGGTCCTGGTGAACGGGATCAGCGCGCCGTGCGCCGGCCAGTCCGTGAGCCGCCGCCACGCCTCGGCGGGCGGCAGCGGCACGGTCCGCTCGATGCGGAACCGGCTCACTCGGCCTCCGCCCCGTCGACCGCACGGGTCTTCGCCGCACGGGCCTCCGCCTCCGGTGCGCCGTCCCCGGCCTCTGCGACCGTCTCGCCGCCCTCGTCCCCGTCCCCGTCCTCGCCCTCGTGCGCTTCCTCGCCCGCCACCACGAGACCCGGCAGATGCTCGGCCATCTCCTCGCGCAGTCGTGGCGACAGCCCCCGGTCCGTCACCAGCGTGTCCACCTCGTCGAGCGTCGCGAACGAACTCAGGCCCACCGTCCCCCACTTGGTGTGGTCCGCGACCACCACCACCCGACGCGCCGAACGCACCAGACGCCGGTTGGTCTCCGCCTCCGCCAGGTTCGGCGTGGACAGCCCGGCCTCCACCGAGATGCCGTGCACCCCGAGGAACAGGGCGTCGAAGTGGAGCGAGCGGATCGCCTGGTCGGCCACCGGGCCCACCAGCGCGTCCGACGGGGTCCGCACCCCGCCCGTCAGCACCACCGTCGCCGCCCCGGCCCGTGCCTCGCCACCCGAGCCGGAGTGCTGCGCCTCGTAGAAGACGTCCGCGACCCGGACCGAGTTCGTCACCACGGTCAGGTCCGGCACGTCCAGCAGATGCCGGGCCAGCGCGTACGTCGTCGTGCCACCCGAAAGGGCGATGGCCGTGCCCGGCCGCACCATCGCGGCGGCCGCCCGGGCGATCTCCTCCTTGGCGCCCAGCGCGAGCGCCGACTTCGCCTCGAACCCCGGCTCGTGGGTGCTCGCCTCGACCACCGGCACCGCGCCGCCGTGCACCTTGGCCACCACACCCTGCCGGGCCAGCGCGTCGAGGTCCCGGCGCACCGTCATGTCGGACACATGGAGACGGCGGGTCAGCTCGTTGACCCGTACACCACCGCGCCGGCGCACCTCGTCGAGAATCAGGGCGCGCCGCTGTTCCGCGAGGAGGTTCTGATTGTCACTCACCGCCGGGGCCGGTCCTTTCCGAAGGGGATCTGGGAACTGAGGAACTCGATGAAGGGGTAAAGGCGTAGAGGGACGTCGGATTCGGTGAGGACCGTGCCGTGGGGCGCGACCGTCCGCGATCCTGGTGCCCGCCGTCGCATCCTCCCATCCAGAGAGGGAGTCCCCGAAGTGTCCCCTGCCACACCCGACCCGCTGAGCGGGGGTGCGGCGCTCGAACTGCTCGTCCACGGCGTGGGCGGAGCCACCGCGGCCGACATGCTGGACGACCCGCGCACGGTACGGGTCACCGGCGACCACACCGCCGCGGTGCACCGCCGCAGGGACGACGTCGACGCCGAGGACCACCCCGAGCGGTACGCCGACCGGCCCGTCCCCGAGGCGTACTGCTGGTCCAACCTGACCTCCGGCAACGGGACCCGCGCCCTGTGGCTGCTGCTCCTGCCGTTCATGGTCGCCAACCTCGCCCACTGGATGCGCCCGCCCACCGAAGGGCGCGCCGGTCTCGTCCGGCTCTACGGCGTCCTCGTCCGGCTCGTCGCGCTCACCCTCACCGTCCTGCTGACCGCGGCCGCCTGCGAGGTCGCCCTCGACCTGACGGCCTGGCAGTGCGCGGGCTCCGGGCCCTGCGCCGGGCAGCGGTCCTGGCTCGGCTTCCTCTCGGCGGAGCGCGCCGGCTGGTGGTCGCAGCCCGGCCGCCGCCTCGTGCTCGCCGCGCTCGTGCCCACCGCCCTCGTCGGGCTCCTCTGGTACCTGTCCAACCGCACCTGGAGCGCCTACGAGGCCCAGCGCCCGCCCACCGGTGACGAGACGGACCCGGCGGCACCCGGCACCGAGGCCGCCGGCACCGAGGGGACCGGCACCGCGACCACCGACACCACCGACACCGAGGCCGCCGACAGCGGGGCACCGACCGAACTGCGGCCCGCGCTCGGCCGGCCCGGCTTCTGGTACGGGCGCCGGCTCGTCGCCCGGCTGCGCGCGGCGCACACCGCCGCCGGTTTCCTCACGGTCGCCGCCGCCCTCGCCGGGGCGGCCGCCGGGCACGACCAGCGGGCCGCCGGCGGCTCGGCGCGCGAAGTGATCGGCTGGGCCGTCCAGGGCGGCATCGGCGTGCTCGCCGCCGTCGTGGTGGGGGTGGTCTGCCGCCGGGGCCGCAGCGAGCACCGCCTCGACCTGCGGCTCGAACGCGCCCTGGTCTCCTGGCTGCCCGCCACCGCCCTCCTGCTGCTCGTGCTCACCGCCGTCCACACCGGGTGGGCCCGACCCGGCTGGCACTCCTCCGGCACCCTCCCCGGCAACACCGTCTTCGGCCTCCTCACCCTCGCCCAGGGCGGGCTCGTCGTCGCCCTCGGCGTGGTCGCCCTGCTCCTGCACCGCCCCCGCCGCCACCCGCGCACCGTCCTGTACGGGCTCGGCGGCCCCGCCGTCGCCATGCTGGCCTGCGCGCTCGGCGGGGTGATGTCCGGCGGCGTCGCCCAGCGGGTCGCGGACTGGCTCGACGGGCCGGGCACCCCCGGCGCCGGGGACGGGCTGATCACCGGACCGCCCGTGCTGCTGAGCTGGCAGGCGTCCGTGATCCCCGTCCTGCTCCTGCTGCTCCTCGTCCCGAGCGCCCTGCTCGTCGCCCGCACCGTGCTCGCCGCCCGCGCGCTGCGCCCGGTCGTCGACGCCGACTACGGCACCGAGGACCCCGACCGCCTGCGCACCGACCAGATCGCGGCGAGCCGGGCCCGCGCCGGACTCACCGACGCGGCGCCCGTCCTCGTCGGCGTCCTCTCCGGCGCCACCCTGCTGCTCGGCGCCGCCTCCGTCGCCGGGGCCTGGGCCAGCGACAACGTCCCCGGGCGGGCCTTCGACGGCGCCCATCCGGCCATCGCCTCGGCCGCCACCGCCGCCCAGGCGCTGGGCTCCTGGATGATCGGCTTCGGCTTCCTGCTCTTCGTCACCTGGGGCCGCCGCGCCTACAAGGACGCCTCCGCGCGCCGCACCATCGGCATCCTCTGGGACGTCGGCACGTTCTGGCCGCGCGCCGCCCATCCCTTCGCCCCGCCCTGCTACGCCGAGCGCGCCGTCCCCGACCTCACCTGGCGGATGAGCTCCTGGACACGGCAGACCGGCGGACGCCTCGTCATATCCGGCCACTCGCAGGGCAGCGTCCTCGCCGCCGCGGCGGTCTGGCAACTGCCGCCCGCCACCCGCGGCCGGGTCGCGCTGCTCACGTACGGCTCGCCGCTCGAACGGCTCTACGGCCGCTGGTTCCCGGCCTATTTCGGCCCCGCGTCGCTGCGCGACCTGCACCGCACGGTGCACTGCTGGAGCAACCTCTACCGGTCCACCGACCCCATCGGCGGCCCCGTCCGGGTCCCGGCCGAGGGCGACCGCCCGGCCGTCGACCGGCCCGAGCTGCTCGACCCCGTCGCGTACGGCCGCACCCGCCGGCATCCGCTGCCCGAACCGATCCTCGGCCACTCCGACTACCAGGCCGACCCGGCCTTCGCCGAGACCCGCTCCGCGCTCCTCGACCGGCTACCGCCCGCCCTGCCCCGCCAGCGCGACGCCGAGCCGCCGCTCCTAGCCAGCCGGACCGACGCGGCCCCGGCTCAGGGAAGCTCGGGCAGGTCCTCCGGATAGAGCAGGGTCAGGTCGTCCGTGCTCGGCTCGGCGAGCGCGGCGACCCGGCCCGCGTGCCGCTCCACCATCGACTCGAACGTCTGCCGCGCCGTCCGGCCGTTGCCGAACGTCGGGCCCTTCGGCAGCGCGGTGAAATACTTCAGCAGCGCCTCACCGCTGCCGGGCGCCAGCCGGTACTCGTGCTCCTCCGCCTGCTGCTCCACGATCCGCAGCAGCTCCTCCGGGTCGTAGTCGGAGAAGGTGATGGTCCGTGAGAACCGGGACGCCACCCCGGGGTTGACGGTCAGGAAGCGCTCCATCTCCGCCGTGTACCCGGCGGCGATCACCACGACCGCGTCCCGGTGGTCCTCCATCAGCTTCACCAGCGTGTCGATGGCCTCCCGGCCGAAGTCCCGTCCGGAGTCCTCGGGGGACAGCGCGTACGCCTCGTCGACGAAGAGGACACCGCCTCGGGCCCGGTCGAACGCCTCCTGGGTACGGATCGCGGTGGAGCCGATGTGCTCGCCGACCAGGTCGACGCGGGACACCTCCACCAGATGGCCGCGCTCGAGGACCCCGAGGGACGCCAGGATCTCCCCGTACAGCCGGGCCACCGTGGTCTTGCCCGTCCCCGGGTTGCCGGTGAAGACCAGATGGCGCCGCGCGGACACCGCCTTGAGGCCGGCCTCCTGACGGCGGCGGCCCACCTCGATCATGTTGGTGAGCGTCCGCACCTCGTGCTTGACGCTCTCCAGGCCCACCAGGGCGTCGAGTTCGCCGAGCACCTCCTGCGAGGAGCGGGCGGCCGGCGGCTCGGCGGCCGGGACCGGCGCCGCGGCCGGGGTCACGGCGGCGGGGCGGGGGACCGGGACGGTGCCGAGCAGCCCGCCCGGCTGGGCGGCCGTCAGCACCGGCCCTTCCGGGGACGACGGAACCCGCACCTGGCTCTCGTCGCTGGTGCAGTCCTCGGCGACCGGACCGTCCTCCGGGAACTCGTAACCGCCGCGCGCGCACCGCTCCGTACGGCACTTCCGCAGGGTCGTCCGGCAGCCGTCCATCACGTGGAAGCCGTAGCCGCCGCTGCCCGTCACCCGGCAGCCGTGGAAGGAGCCGCGGCCCTCGGCCGACACGTAGAACCCGGCCTCGGCGGGGGAGGTGACGGTGCACCGCTCGATCGTCGGATCGGCGCCCTTGGTGACGATGACCCCGGTCTGCACGGAGTCGATCGTGCAGCCGCCGAGAGTGCCGCCGCTGCCGTGGTCCCGGAACCAGGCGCCCGTGGACGCCTCCCGGATCCGGCAGTCGTCCAACTGCGCGGTCGCCCCGTCGCTCACCGACACGGCCGTGTTCCGCACCTGCGACAGATCGCTGTCGACGACGTCGGCGCGCGAACCGCGGTCGAGCACGAACAGGGCGTCGGGCACGTCGTGCACCCGGCAGGAGTCGAGCACCGCCGTCGCCCCGTCGCTCACCCAGACGGCGGGATAGTCGCCGGTGCTGTCGTGGATCTCGCACTGGTTGGCGTCCACCCGGGTGCCCGGGTCCCACACGGACAGGCCGTTGCGCCCGAACCGCCGTACGGACGAGCGGGTCAGCGTGAGGACCGAACGGGAGCGCAGGTCGACGGCGTTCTCGGGGATGTCGTGGATGTCGCAGTCGGAGAGCGTGAGCACGGCGTCGGTGTCGAGGGTGATGCCGTCGGCGGAGGTGCGGTGCACGGTGGAGTCGCTGAGGTGGGCCGTGGCCCGGGCGGCGATCTGCAGGCCGGAGCCCTTGATCTCGTACACCTCGCAGCCGATGCCCTCCAGGCCGCTGCCCTCGCCGTTGACGGTGATGCCGGAGCCGGAGGCATGGTGGACCCGGCACCGTTCGAGGCGGGGGTGGGCGCCGCCGCGCACGGAGATCCCGGACTGGCCCGCCGACACGACCTCGCAGTCCTCGAACACGCCGCCGGCGCCGTCGAGCACGGCGATCCCGACCCCGGCCGGATTGTCGACCGTGCAGCGGCGGACCGTGGGCCGGGCCGCGCCGCGCACCTCCAGGCCGGCGGCGGAACGGGTCACGATCCGCACGTCGAGCAGTTCGGGGGTGCCGTCCTCCACGAGCAGCGCCGGGGCGGCCGCGTCCTGCCCCTCGATGTGAAGGTCCTGCAGGGTCGCCGAGGCCCGCACCGTCAGCGGCACGCCGTCGGCGGGCGCGATCCGCACCGGCCCGTCGCCGCCCCGCAGGGTGACGGCGCGCCGGATGACGAGGTTCTCCCGGTAGGTGCCGGGCGCCACGGTGAGGACGTCCCCGTCGCCCGCGGCCTCCAGGGCGGCGGCGAGGGAGGCGTACTCGCCCGTGCGGCGCCGCCACCGCGACGTGCCGGTGTGCGTCACCTGGACCGTGCCCTGTGCCATGGGTGTGCTCTGCCCCCGCCTCGTGCGTCGACGCCGGATCCGGATCCCGGATCCTGGATCCGATGCCCCACCGTAGCGCGCGCGGCGGCCCCGGGTTGACGGGTCGCCCGCTCTCCCGTTACGGCGTCAGCTTCCCGTGCCCGTACGACCCCAGTCCGGACCGACCTGCGCCCAGGCGCGGTCGAGTCGCGCGTACCGCCGCCGGAGCAGCCGGTGGACGACCACCCTCCTGGTGGACTCGACGAGGAACCCGGCGAGCAGGGCCACGGTGAGCCCGGCGACGAGCGCGTGCGCGCGGGCCGTCCCGGGGTGCATCGGCGGGGTGACGGCGCGCCCGGTGCGGTCGGTCCACAGCGGGAAGTGGTCGCCGGGGTCCGCGTGCTCCCGGGCGGTGGTCACGGTGCCGGTGCGTTCGGTGCCGTCGGGGGCGGTCCAGGCCGCCACGACGGCGGGGCGGAGCCGCTGTTCCCCGGCCGTCTCGGCGGTCCGCCGGCCGGTCGCCCCTGCCTCGCCGGTCTCGGCGGTCTCGGCGGGCCGCACCACCCGGGCGACGGTCGGGACGCGTTCCTGCTGCTGGGCGCGGACGGCGCGCTGCAGGGACTCGTTCGCCGAGGCGCCCACCGCCCAGCCGGCCAGCGGCACGGCCAGGCAGAGCAGCAGGGCGGCCGTCATGGCCACCCATGCCTCGACCAGATCGGTGGTCCGGCACAGGGGGTTGTGCCGCCAGCGCCAGAGTCCGGTGGCTGCGCGCACGCTCCGCACCCCCTCGTCTCGTCGACGGCCCGCCCGGGGCCCTTCGGCGGTTGCCGCTCTTCCAACGAGTGTGCCCCGGGGGTGGGTTCCTCGCCTGTCGGAGGGAATCGCCCGGAGCGAGGTCGACGAAGGCCCGGAGCGGGGCCGACGGGGGGAGGTGCCGGCCGTCAGTCGAGGATCTTGACCGGGTCGCCGACCCGGATGACGCCGGGGTGCTCGGGCACCAGGTTCTGGCCGAAGATCAGCCGGCTGCCGTCCTTGCGATGCCGGGCCAGGGTGCGCAGCGGCTCCTTGCCGCGTTCGCCGGTGAGCTGGTCGGTGGTGGTGACCACGCACCGGCCGGAGGACTTGGCCACGCGGAAGGCGACGTCGCCGATGGACAGCCGCCGCCAGCCGTCCTCGGCCCAGGGCGCGGTGCCGTCGACGACCACGTTCGGCCGGAAGCGGTTCATGGGCAGCGGGCCCTCGTCGGCGTGGTCGCCCTGGGCGATGAGGGAGTTGAGGGCGTCGAGGGAGGAGGTGGTGGTGAGGAGCAGCGGGTAGCCGTCGGCGAAGCTGACGGTCTCGCCGGGCAGGGCGTAGGCGGGGTCGACGGGCCTGCGCCGGGCCGGGTCGTCCATGTGGACGAGCCGGACCTCGCTGTCCAGATAGGCGCTGAACCAGGCGTCCGCGGCGGGGTCGGCGGGGACGGCCTCCACCGTCGTGCCGAAGACGTCCACCGGAAGCGTGCCGTGCGCGGCGGAGGGGCGCGGCACCTCGACGGTGAGCGGTGCGCGGCCGGGCCCCGACAGCGTGACGCCGCCGTCCGGCAGGAGCGCGGCCGACGCCAACGCCAGCCGGGCGTGCTGGCGTTGGGTCACGACCTTGCCCGCGGTGTCCACCACCGTCCAGCGGCGGTCACCGGCCAGTCCCCATGGCTGGACCTCCGCCTCCGCGGGGGCGAACCCGCGCAGTGCCTTGACCGGGTGGACATGGACGGAGCGCAAGACAGGATTCGGCATGCCCTCATCCTGCCAGTCGCTCCGCCGTGTTCGTCCGCCGCGTTCGAAGGTCAGTACCCCCGGCCCTGGTAGGGCTGGTTGTACGGGTCGTCGTACGGCGCGGCCGTGGGGGCCGGGGCCGGTCGCGGGGCCGCGGGGCGCATCGCCTCGTACCCGCCGGCCATGGGGCGCGGCGGCTGCGGCGCCTGGGGGCCGGGGTAGCCGCGCGGGGCGGTGAGCTGCTGCGGGATGTACGCGGTGGGGGCGGCGTGCTGCATCGGCACGGGAGCCATCTGCGCGGCGGGCGCCATCTGGGCGGCGGGCGCCATGTGCTGCGCGGGCTGGGGGTAGCCGTAGCCACCGCCGTGTCCGGCGTACGCGGGGGCGGGCTGCGGGCTGGGCGCCGCCGGGAGGGCGGGCAGGGCCGCGGGCAGGGCCGGCAGGTAGCTGTCGCTGCCGTTGCTTCCGGAGAAGCTGCCGGTGTCGTACGCGGAGGGCACTCGGATCGGGGCGATCTGAGGCGTGCCCCGCTCTGCGACGAGCGAGTCGTAGATCGGGGTGTCGGGGAACGACGGCGCGGTGTAGTAACCGCCTCCGTAGGTGGAGCGCGGGGAGGTCATGGCCATAAGTTAAGCCCACGATGTGGTGGTTGGGGAGACCGATAAGAGGGTTGTTTGACGGGTTCCTTGAGGCTGTCGATCGGCAATGTGAGCGAACCTGTCAAAAACGGTCGTCGGGTGAGTAAGGGATCTTGAAAAACCCGAGCTCGGAAGGGGTTACCGACGGGTTGCGGTGGGTGACCGGCAGGCCCCGGCCCCAGCTCCGCGCAAAGAAATCTTGATGTCGTGACAATGACGGCGGCGGACGATGTTCACGCTCAAGGGAGTCGATGTTCCGCCGTGCGTACGCGCCGTCCGCACGGAATTGGCCCGGTGTTCGACAAGGGCGCGCTTTCCGGCCCTTCGCGTCAGCGGTCGGGCGTGGCCTCGGGACGTGCGTAGGTACGCCCCTTCCAGGCCGCGCCCCGGCCCCGGTAGTGCTGCACGGCCGAGTCCACCGTCATCGCCATGTAGAGGAGCGCCGTGAACGGCAGCAGCGGCGCGAGCCAGGACGGCTGACGGTAATAGCGGAGCATCGGCAGATACGTGCCCGCCATCACCGCCCAGGCGAGCCCCCCGGCCCACGCCGCCGCCCCGTCCCCGTACACCAGCCCGGCCACCAGCGTCGCGGGCGGCGCCGCATAGACCAGCGCGAGGCCCGCGACCGTACCCGCCAGCAGCAGCGGTCGGTGGCGCAATTGCGCGTACGCGCTCCGCGAGACCATCCGCCACAGCTCGCCGAGGCGGCGGTACGGACGGACGCTGTCCACCCGCTCGGCGAGCCCCAGCCAGACCCGGCCGCCGGCCCGCCGCACCGCCCGGGCGAGCGACACGTCGTCGATCACGGCCTGCCGGATCACCTCCGGGACCCGGGCCCGCTCCGCCGTCTCCGCCCGCAGCAGCACACACCCGCCCGCCGCCGCCGTCGCCCGGGGACGCGGCCGGTTGATCCAGCGGAAGGGATAGAGCTGACAGAAGAAGTAGACGAAGGCCGGCACGATCAGCCGCTCCCAGCCGCTCGCCACCCGCAGCCGCGCCATCTGCGACACCAGATCGAGGCGGTGCCCCGTCGCGGCGGCGACGAGCAGCCGCAGACTGTCCGGCTCGTGCGCGATGTCCGCGTCCGTCAGGAGCAGGAACTCGGGGCCACGCGTGCGTGCCAGGGCCATCCCGTGGCGCAGCGCCCACAGCTTGCCCGTCCAGCCGGCCTCCGGCTCGCCCGGCGAGACCACCGTCAGCGGCAGCCCGCCGTGCTTGCGCGCGAGCTCCTCCGCCAGCCGCCCGGTGCCGTCGGTGCTCCCGTCGTCCACCAGGATCACCTCCGCCGGCCCCGGATAGTCCTGCGCGAGCAGCGACGGCAGGCTCACCGGCAGCACCTCGGCCTCGTCCCGGGCCGGCACGACCACCACCACGCGCGGCGGGCGCTCCGGACGGCCGAGCGGGCGGGGGAGCCGCTGGTCCGTGCGCCAGAAGAAGCCCTGACCCAGGAGCAGCCACCCCCAGACGGACAGCGAGGCGAACGCGATCCAGGCAAGCGGGCTCATTCGCCGCAGTCTGCCCCAGATTGCCGGGGAAACAAGGGTGGTCGGCTAGGGTGACCGGGTGAAGATCGCCCTCATGGACTCCGGAATCGGCCTGCTGCCGGCAGCGGTGGCCGTCCGCCGCATGCGGCCCGACGCGGATCTGGTGCTCTCCTCCGACCCCGACGGCATGCCCTGGGGCCCGCGGACCCCCGAGGACCTCACCCAGCGTGCCCTCGCCGTCGCCCGGGCCGCCGCCGCACACGCCCCCGACGCCCTGATCGTCGGCTGCAACACCGCGACCGTGCACGCCCTGCCGGCGCTCCGCGCCGAGCTGGAGCCCCGCATCCCCGTGATCGGCACCGTCCCCGCGATCAAGCCGGCGGCGGTCGGCGGCGGCAAGGTCGCCATCTGGGCCACCCCCGCCACCACCGGCAGCCCGTACCAGCGCGGACTGATCCGCGACTTCGCGAACGGCGCCGAGGTCACCGAAGTCCCCTGCCCCGGCCTCGCCGACGCCGTCGAGCACGCCGACACCGACGCCGTACGCCGGGCCGTCGCCGCCGCGGCCGCGCTCACACCCCCGGACGTACGGGCCGTCGTCCTCGGCTGCACCCACTACGAGCTGGTCGCCGACCTCATCCGGACGGCCCTGCACCGCACCGACGGGCCCCCGGTCGTTTTGCACGGCTCCGCCGGGGCAGTCGCCGCACAGGCGCTCCGGCGGATCGGCGCCGAGGCCGACCCCGAGGCGGCCCCGACGGGCGCCCTGACCGTGCTCCTGAGCGGCCGCGAGGGCATGCTCTCGCGGACCGCGCTCGGCTACACCGAAGGGCGCGTCCTGGGGGCGGCGACCGCCGCGCACTGAGCGTCACCGAACGACTCCGCCGGGGCGCCGTCACAGCGGAACGTGCTTAGGCTGTCACCATGAGGGACCAACCCCAGAACCAGGGTCCCGAGGGACCCGCACCCCCGGTCTGGACCGGTCGCGCCACCAACCGGATGCAGTGGCTGCCGGCCATCGGCGGAGCCGCCTGCATGGCGCTCGGCATCACGCTCGCCGTCGCCTCCCCCTGGACCTCCGGCATCGCCCCGCTCCTGATGGCCGTGATCGGCTGTGTCGCCGCCGGCCTCCTGGTGCTCTTCGGCACGCTCGCCTTCGTCCACGTCGCCGTCCGCGTCGACCACCGGGCGATGGAGGTCCGCTGCGGCCACATGGGTGTGCCGCGCCGCCGCATCCCGCTCTCCCACGTCGTCGGCGCCGACTTCGCGCCGTCCGTCACCCCGCGCCAGTGGGGCGGCTGGGGCTATCGCTGGCGCCCCGAGATGGGCACGGCGGTCGTGGTCCGCCGCGGCGAGGGCCTGGTGCTGCGCCTCGGCGACGGCCGCACCTTCACGGTCACCGTCGACGACGCGGAATCCGCCGTCCGCGCCATCCGCGCCCTGCTCCTCCACCGCACGACCCCGCCGACCCCCACGGGCCCGACGGGCGGCGGCTGAGGGCACGCGGTGGCCCCCGCCGGGACCGGCCCCCGCCCCTCGCGGCAGGCGAGCGGCCCGGCGGCGCCCCGCGAGGAGCACCGGAGGCACCCGGACGGGAAGGAGCGCCTCCTGATGAGGCCCCCGAGGGCCGGGGCCGCACTGCTGCCGCGGGCGGGGCGCGCCGTAGACTCCGGCAGGTGAGCACCGCCATCGCCCCCGCCGACGTGCCCGAGTCCCCCGCCGTACCGGAGCGGGGCCGTGGGCCCCGGTGGCTGCTGCGGCCGGGCGCGGCCGTCCTCGCCGGGGTGCTGCTCTTCCTGAGCTTCCCGCCGCGCCCCCTGTGGTGGCTCGCGGTGCCCGCGTTCGCGCTGCTCGGCTGGACCCTGCGCGGCCGCCGGCCGCGCGCCGGATTCGGGCTCGGCCACCTGGCCGGTCTCGGCTTCCTGCTGCCGCTCCTGGTGTGGACCGGCGAAGAGGTCGGACCCGTGCCGTGGCTGGCCCTGGCCGCCGTGGAGGCGCTGTTCGTGGCGGCCGTCGGCCTCGGGATCGCCGCCGTGTCCCGGCTGCCCGCCTGGCCCGTGTACGCGGCCGCCGTGTGGATCCTCGGCGAGGCGGCACGCGCGCGCGTGCCGTTCGGCGGCTTCCCCTGGGGCAAGATCGCGTTCGGACAGGCGGACGGAATCTTCCTGCCGCTCGCGGCGGTCGGCGGCACCCCGGTGCTCGGCTTCGCCGTCGCACTCTGCGGATTCGGCCTGTACGAGCTGCTGCGCCAGGTCCGCGCCCGCCGCTCCGGCGCCTCCGGCACCGCACCGCTGCTCGCCGCCGTCCTCGCCGTGCTCGTCCCCGTCACCGGCGCCGTCGCCGCGCTGCCGCTCGTGTCCGACGCCGCGGAGGACGGCACCGCCACCGTCGCCGCGGTCCAGGGCAACGTGCCCCGGCTCGGCCTCGACTTCAACGCCCAGCGGCGCGCGGTGCTCGACAACCACGCCAACCGCACCCGGGAGCTGGCCGCCGACGTGAAGGCGGGCCGCGCACCGCGGCCCGACGTCGTCCTGTGGCCGGAGAACTCCTCCGACATCGACCCGTACGCCAACCCCGACGCGTACCAGGTCATCGACCGGGCGGTACGGGAGGTGAACGCGCCGACCGTCATCGGCGCCGTCATCGCCCCCGAGACCGGCAAGCTGCGCAACACCCTCATCGCCTGGGAGCCGGGCAAGGGCCCCGTCGCCGAGTACGACAAGCGGCACGTCCAGCCCTTCGGCGAATACATCCCGATGCGGTCGTTCGTCCGGCTCTTCGACAGCGACGTCGACCGGGTCCGCCGCGACTTCGGCGCGGGCACCGAGGTCGGGGTGTTCGACCTCGCCGGTACGAAGGTGGGCCTCGCCACCTGTTACGAGGCGGCCTTCGACTGGGCGGTCCGGGACACGGTCACGCACGGCGCCCAGGTGATCAGCGTGCCCAGCAACAACGCCACCTTCGGCCGCAGCGAGATGACCTACCAGCAGCTCGCCATGTCCCGGGTGCGCGCCGTCGAGCACAGCCGCAGCGTGGTCGTGCCGGTCACCAGTGGCGTCAGCGCGGTCATCCGGCCCGACGGCACGATCGTGGCCCAGACGAAGCTGTTCACCCCGGACGTGTTGGTGGAGAAGGTGCCGCTGCGTTCCTCGCTGACCCCGGCGACCCGGCTGGGCACCCTGCCCGAGGCGCTGCTCGCCGCCCTCGCGGTGGCGGGCCTGGGCTGGTCGGCGGCGCGCTCGCTGCGCGCCCGCCGGACCTGCCGGGCCTAAAGCGCCCCGAGGGGCCGGCGCCCAGGAGGGGCCCGGCCCGGGCCGAGGGCAGGGCCGGCCGGGCGCGAATGATCATTTAGGGTCGGGGTATGGGCACCCCCGACTTCATCCGCGACCTCCGCGCCTCCGCCGGTCACCAGCTCCTGTTCCTGCCGGGGGTCTCCGCCGTCGTCTTCGACGACCAGGGGCGCGTCCTGCTCGGCCGGCGGACGGACACCGGCATGTGGGCGATCGTCGGCGGCATCGTCGAGCCCGGCGAGCAGCCCGCCGCCTGCGCCGTCCGCGAGGTGTACGAGGAGACCGGCGTGCACTGCGAGGTGGAACGGGTCGTGCTCGTCCAGACCCTGCGCAAGCCGGTCGTCTACCCCAACGGCGACCGGTGCCAGTTCATGGACGTCTCCTTCCGGTGCCGGGCCGTCGGGGGCGAGGCCCGGGTGAACGACGACGAGTCGACGGAGGTCGGCTGGTTCGCGCTGGACGCCCTCCCGGAGATGAAGCGCTTCTCGCACTTCCGCATCGAGCGGGCACTCGCCGACGAACCCACATGGTTCGACACCACGCCCCTGGGCTGAACTATGTGCCGAGCACACATCGGTCGGAGGTGGGGCGCTTCATAGGGTGCGGAGCATGAGCGCCCCCACCACATCAGGGCCCGTCCCGGCCCCGGCCCCCGCGCCCCGGCCCGCCCCGGGCTCCGTCACCCTCGACCTCTCCGGGCGCACCGCGCTCGTCACCGGCGCGGCCGGCGGCATCGGCCGCGCCTGCGCCCTGCGGCTCGCCGCCGCCGGAGCCCGGGTCAGAGCCGTCGACCGGGCCGCCGAAGGACTGGACGCCCTCACCCGGGCCGCGCACGGGCTTCCCGGGCAGGTCGAGAGCCGGCTGCTCGACCTCACCGACCTGGACGCCGCCGAGGCCGCCGCCGCGGGCGCCGACATCCTCGTGAACAACGCCGGACTCCAGCTCGTCCGCCCCATCGAGGACTTCCCCCCGGACGTCTTCCACACCGTCCTCACCGTGATGCTGGAGGCGCCGTTCCGGCTGATCCGGGGCGCCCTCCCGGAGATGTACGCCCGCGGCTGGGGCCGGATCGTGAACATCTCCTCCGTCCACGGGCTGCGCGCCTCCCCCTACAAGTCCGCCTACGTCGCCGCCAAACACGGCCTGGAGGGCCTGTCCAAGACCGCGGCCCTCGAAGGCGCCCCGCACGGCGTCACCTCCAACTGCGTCAACCCCGGCTATGTCCGCACGCCGCTCGTCGAGCGCCAGATCGCCGACCAGGCCGCCGCCCACGGCATCCCCGCCGAACGGGTCCTGTCCGAGGTGCTCCTGAAGGACTCGGCACTCAAGCGGCTGATCGAACCGGAGGAGGTCGCCGAGGCGGTCCTCTACCTCTGCACCCCGCAGGCGTCCTTCGTCACCGGCGCCTCGCTCACCCTCGACGGCGGCTGGACGGCCCACTGAACGCCGACGCGCCCGTGCCGGTTGTCCACAGACGGTTTTCCACAGGGCTGGTGCGAGCCCCCGTACGGCAGGTATCCCTGTGACCATGACCCACGAACAGGCCGTCTACCTGGAGCTCCTCGCCCGCGGCGCCGCACCCGAGGCGTACGACCGCCCCGTGCTGCTCGCCCGCGCGAGCGGCGCGGGGCCCGAGGAGCTGGCCGAGCTGGAGCAGGCCAAGCAGCTCGCGCTGCGGGTCAGGGCCGAGCTGGAGGGCCGCAGGCGCCGCGAGGCCGAGCTCTCGGCGCTGTTCGAGACCGCCCACGACCTCGCGGGCCTGCGCGACCTCGACGACGTGCTCCGCGCCATCGTGCAGCGCGCCCGCTCCCTGCTCGGCACCGAGGTGGCCTACCTCAGCCTCAACGACCCGGTGCGCGGCGACACGTACATGCGGGTCACCGAGGGGTCGGTCTCGGCGCGGTTCCAGCAGGTCCGGCTCGGCATGGGGGAGGGCCTCGGAGGGCTCGTCGCCCAGACCGCCCGCCCCTATGTCACGGACGACTACTTCCGCGACGAGCGGTTCCAGCACACCGAGGCCATCGACAGCGCCGTCGGCGACGAGGGCCTGGTCGCCATCCTCGGCGTGCCGCTCACCCTCGGCAGCCAGGTCATCGGCGTCCTCTTCGCCGCCGACCGCAGGGCCCGGGTCTTCGAACGGGAGCAGGTGGCCCTGCTCGGCTCGTTCGCCGCCCACGCGGCCGTCGCCATCGACACCGCCAACCTGCTCGCCGAGACCCGCTCCGCCCTCGCCGAGCTGGAGCGGGCCAACGACATCATCCGCGAGCACAGCGGGGTCATCGAGCGGGCCTCCGAGGTCCACGACCGGCTCACCGAACTCGTCCTGCGCGGCGGCGGCGTCCACGACGTGGCCGCCGCCGTCTCCGAAGTCCTCGGCGGCACGGTCGAGTTCGTCGAGCAGCGGCCCGGCCCCGCCGGGATCTCCGAAGGCCACGCCACCCGGGACGGCGACGACTGGATCGCCGCCGTCACCGCCGGCGGCGAGACCTTCGGCGCCCTCGTCCTGCGCGAGCGGCCCGACCTCGACCCCGTCGACCTCCGCACCCTGGAGCGGGCCGCCCTCGTCACCTCCCTGCTGCTGCTCGCCCGCCGCTCCGCCGGGGAGGCCGAGCAGCGGGTCCGCGGCGAGCTCCTCGACGACCTGCTCGACGCGCCGGACCGCGACCGGCGGCTGCTGCGCGAGCGCGCCGCCCGGCTGCACACCGACACCGACGCCCCCCATGTGGTGCTCGCCGCCCGCATCGACCGCGCCGGCGCCGGGCCCGACCCCGACCCGGGCGGCCGGGAGAGCGCGGACCGCCAGCGGCTGCGCTCGGCCGCCTCCCATCTGGCCGCCACCCGCCACGGACTGGCCTCGGCCCGCGACGGGGGCACGGTCCTGCTGCTGCCCCTCGGCCCCGGCGAGAGCGCGGCCGAGGTGGCCCGGCAGACCGCCAAACACCTCGGCGGAGCCCTGCGCGAGCCCGTCACCGTCGGCGCCTCCGCCCCCGTCACCGCACCCCTCGCCCACCCCGACCGGGTGGCCCCCGCCTACGAGGAGGCCCGCCGCTGCCTGGAGGCCCTGCGGCTCCTGCACCGCCAGGGCGAGGGAGCCGCCGCCGAGGACCTCGGCTTCCTCGGTCTGCTGCTCGCCGACACCCGCGACATCGAGGGCTTCGTCGAGCGCACCATCGGCCAGGTCATCGCCTACGACCGGCGCCGCGGCACGGACCTGGTGCGCACCATGGACGCCTACTTCGCGAGCGGGATGAGCCCCGCCCGTACGAAGGACGACCTCCACGTGCACGTCAACACCGTGGCCCAGCGCGTCGAGCGGATCGGCCGGCTGCTCGGGCCCGACTGGCAGACCCCGGCCCGCGCCCTGGAGATACAGCTCGCCCTCCGCCTGCACGCCCTGTCCGACGCCGTCATACGCTGACCGCTCAGCCAAGCCGCCGAACCCCCACGGCCCAGGAGGTCGCCCGATGTCCGGACGTCCCACAGACCTGCCCCTCTCCGGCATCACCGTCGTCAGCGTCGAACAGGCGGTGGCCGCCCCCTTCGCCACCCGCCAGCTCGCCGACCTCGGCGCCCGGGTGATCAAGGTCGAGCGGCCGGGCGGCGGCGACTTCGCCCGCCGGTACGACACCACCGTGCACGGTGAGTCCAGCTACTTCGTCTGGCTCAACCGGTCCAAGGAGTCGATCACCCTCGACCTGAAGACGGACGCGGGCCGCGAGGTCCTGGAGCGGCTGCTCGCCGAGGCGGACGTCTTCGTGCAGAACCTGGCGCCCGGAGCGGCCGCCCGGCTGGGCCTCGCCCCCGAAGCCCTCGCCGAGCGGTTCCCCTCCCTGATCGCGGCCGGCCTCTCCGGCTACGGGACGAGCGGACCGTGGGCCGACCGCAAGGCGTACGACCTGCTCGTGCAGTGCCAGACCGGCCTGGTCTCGCTCACGGGGAACGAGCACGGCACCGCCCGCGCCGGTGTCTCCGTCGCCGACATCGCCGCCGGCATGTACCTCTACAGCGGCATCCTGACCGCCCTGTTCACCCGCGCCACCACCGGCGTCGCCCGCGCCGTCGAGGTCTCCCTCTTCGAGGCGCTCGCCGAATGGATGCACCAGCCCGCCTACTACACCCGCTACGGGGGCACCCAGCCCCCGCGCATCGGCACCCGGCACGCCACCATCGCCCCCTACGGCGCCTTCACCGCCGCCGACGGCAAGGACGTCCTGTTCTCCATCCAGAACGAGCGCGAATGGGCCGCCCTGTGCGAGCGGTTCCTGGAGCGGCCCGCGCTCGCCGCCGACCCGAGGTTCGCCACCGGCTCCGACCGCGTCGCCCACCGGGAGGAGCTCGACGCCCTGGTGGCCGAGCGGTTCGCCGAACTCGACAGCAGGGCGGCCGGCAAGCTCCTCGACGAGGCGGGCATCGCCAACGCGGGCGTCAACGACATGACGGAGTTCCTGGCCCACCCCGTCCTCGACGCCCGAGAGCGCTGGCGGGACGTCCGGATACCTGGCGGAGCGCAGGTGCCCGCCCTGCTGCCGCCGGCCGACCTTTCCGGCACCAGCCCGCGCATGGACGCCGTCCCCGCCGTCGGCGAACACACCGCCGGCATCCTCGCCGAACTGGGCTACGGGCCCGCCGACATCGACGCCCTGCGGGCCCGGCAGGTCATCTGACCGGACCCGGCCCCCGGTAGAGCGCGCTGAGCAGCTCGATCACCGACTGCGTGGCGGGATGCGGGTCGTCCCGCCACCACGCGAGGCGCACCGCGACCGGCTCGGCGTCGCGCACCGGCCGGTAGACCACCCCTGGCCGGCGGTACTGGCTGGCCGTGGCCTCCGCGCTCATGCCGATCCGGCGGCCCGTCGAGATCGCCGTGAGCCAGTCGTCCACGTCGTACGTCTCCTCCGTCGCCGGCCGGGAGTCGGGCGGCCACAGCTCCGGCGTCGTGGTGCCGGTGCGCCGGTCGATCAGCAGCGTGTGCCCGCTGAGATCGGCGAGCCGTACCGAACGGCGCCTGGCCAGCGGCTCGTCGGCGGCCATCGCGCACAGCCGCCGCTCCAGGCCGACGATCGCCGAGTCGAAGCGCCGGTCCTCCAGGGGCCTGCGCAGCACGGCCAGGTCGCAGGAGCCCTCGGCGAGCCCCGCGCTCGGCGAGTTCACCCGCACCAGCCGGAGCTCCGTACCGGGATGGGCGGCGGCCCAGCGCCGCTGGAACGCCGGCGTGTGCCGTCCCAGCGCCGACCAGGCGTACCCGATCCGCAGGACGCGCTCCCCGGACGTCGCCTCCCGGACCAGCTCCTCCGCCTCCGCCAGCACCCGCCGGGCATGCCCCACGACCCGTACCCCGG
The DNA here is from genome assembly GCF_040612775.1 of Streptomyces sp. NPDC006339. Lineage (NCBI taxonomy): Bacteria > Bacillati > Actinomycetota > Actinomycetes > Kitasatosporales > Streptomycetaceae > Streptomyces > Streptomyces sp. NPDC006339. The sequence continues at coordinate 73,127 of NZ_JBEXQW010000001.1, read as the reverse complement.
TGGCCGTCGGCGTCACCGAGCGGGAGGTGCGGCGCAACAGCCGTACGCCGAGGGCCCGTTCGAGGGAGGCGAGCGTGCGGGAGACCGCCGCCTGCGAGACGCCGAGCGCGAGCGCGGCGTCCGTGAAGGTCCCCTCGTCGACGATCGCGACGAGACACCGGAGCTGCCGCAGTTCCACATCCATACGATCAGCGTATAGACGAATCCGCGCATGCATTTTGCGCAAACACGGGCGGCGAGCACCATCGGGCCATGCCCGCAGCCCCTGCCGCACCCGCCGCGGCGATCCCCGCCGCGACCTCGCACCGCACCTCCCCGGCCGGAGTGGCCGCCATGCTCGGCAGCGGCCTCTCCAACCAGATCGGCGCCGCGACCGGCTCCCTCGCCTTCCCCGTCCTCGGCCCCGTCGGAGTCGTCGCCGTCCGCCAGTACGTCGCCGCGATCGTCCTCCTGGCCGTCGCCCGCCCCCGGCTCCGCGACCTCACCCGCCACCAGTGGCGCCCGGTCATCCTGCTCGCGGTCGTGTTCGGCACGATGAACCTCTCCCTCTACACGGCCATCGACCGCGTCGGCCTCGGACTCGCCGTCACGCTGGAGTTCCTCGGCCCGCTCACCCTCGCCCTCGCCGCCACCCGCCGCCGCGTGGACGCCTGCTGCGCGCTCCTCGCCGCGGCCGGAGTCGTCACCCTCATGCGCCCCCAGCCCACCACCGACTACCTCGGCATGGCCTTCGGCCTCCTCGGCGCCGTCTGCTGGGCCGCGTACATCCTGCTCAACCGCACGGTCGGCAGCCGCATACCCGGCGCCCGGGGCAGCGCCGCCGCGGCCACCCTCTCCGCACTGACCTTCCTGCCCGTCGGACTCTTCGTCGCCCTGCACCACCCGCCCACCGCCGCGTCGCTCGGCTACGCCGTCACCGCCGGCGTCCTCGCCTCCGCCGTCCCCTACCTCGTGGACCTCTTCACCCTGCGCCACGTACCGCCGGCGGCCTTCGGCCTCTTCATGAGCGTCAACCCCGTCCTCGCCGCCCTCGTCGGCTGGATCGGCCTCGGCCAGCACCTCGGCCCGGCCGACGCGGCCGCGATCGGCGCCGTCGTCACCGCGAACGCGCTCAGCATCCTCACCGCGTACCGCCGCCCCGCAGAAGGCTGACCCCCGGGGGCGCCCCCGGTGGTCACGGGGGCCCGTATCGACGGGCGTTCCGGAGCATCGGCGGACATCCCAAGAGCGGACGTCCCAAGAGCGGACATCCCAAGGGCGGACATCCCAAGGGCGGACCTCGCAGCGGCGAACTAGGATCGGCGGAGCGGGAGTCGGCCTCCCGGGAGTGACCCTTCGGGAGAACACATGGCGACCGTGACCCGCTACCGGTGCCCGGTGACACCGGACGCGTGCCCCACCTCGACGACCGGCGGTTTCTGCCCCACGCACGAAAGGGAACGGCTCGTACCCGAACGGCTCCTCCGGGCCGACGAGTTGGCGCAGACCGCGGTGCAGCGCCTCGTCCCCGCCGCCCGGGTCCACGGTGAGGCACGGGGCCAGGACGCGGCCGAGCGCGAAGCCGAGGGTGCCGGGCGGGCGGCCGGGATCGAGCCGACGGTGCGCTCCAGGCCCGCCCGCCTCGCCCTCGTCCTGGCCGGCACGCTCGTACCCCTGCGCGGCGAGGGCGAGGCACCCACCCGACTGGGCCGCGACGCCCCCGAGTGCGCCCATGTGAGCGGACTCCACCGGCTCCACCAGATCTCCCGCGAACACGCCGAGCTCTACTGGGAGTCCGGACAGCTCTATGTCCGCGACACACGGTCGAGCAACGGCACCTTCGTCGACGGCGAGCGGATCCACGGCCCGACCCGGCTCTGGCCCGGCACGCACCGACTCCGGCTCGCCCAGGACGTCGACCTGACCGTCGTCGAGATCGACGACTCCGGATCCCCGGCCTAGGCGCGTCCGGCGCGTCCTGCGAGTCCGGCGGATCCGATGGTTCTGGGGGATCGTTCGTCGCGGCCCACCCGTCGGTTGCGCGGTCAGCCCGGTTCGTCAAGGTCTGCGATCATGACGGAGAGCACCGCAGAAACCTGGCCGGAACCTCCCCTCACTTCGCCCGGCTCTGGCTCGGCTCTCCCGTCGGGGCGCCCTGGGACGGCGTCGACTGGGACAGCACCCCCGACTGGGACTACCGATCCGCCGCATCCTCTTGGACCTCGTCGAGGAGTGCGCCCGCCACGCCGGCCACGCCGGCCACGCCGACCTCATGCGCGAATCCGTCGACGGGCTCACGGGCGAGGACCCGCCGAGGTGAACCGAGGGACCCCGGGGGAGAGGTGACGCTTCCTGCGGGACCCGGCCGCGTACCGGTGGGCACGCCAGGAGGCCGAGTCGCCGCCGACCCTGCCCCGGCAAGATCCGAAAGACACGGCCTAGTCCGCCACCAGGTCCGTCGGGTCGGTGTTGGCGCCGCAGAGGACCACGCAGACCTTCTCGCCGGGAGAGGGGCGGTAGGCGTGGGGCAGGGCCGCGAGGGCGGTGGCGGCGGCGTGTTCGACGGCCAGACGGCGGTCGTCCCACAGGGCCTGCCGGGTGCGGACGATCTCGCCGTCCGGGACGAGGACCGAGCGGACGTCGCCCCGGAGGGCGGCGTCCAGGGCCATGGCGGAGGCCCGGCGGGCGCCGAGGGCGTCCGCCGCGATCGAGTCCACCGGAACGTCGACCGGAGTCCCCGCTTCCAGCGCCGCGTCGAGCGCCCGGCAGTGCTCCGGCTCGACGGCCACGGTGCGGATGCCGTGCTGCCGCGCCGCCGTGGCGATCCCCGCGAACAGGCCGCCCCCGCCGACCGACACGACGACCGTGTCCAGGCCCGGTACGCGGTCGAGGATCTCCTCCAGGAGGGTGCCCGCCCCGGCGGCGATGAGCGGATGGTCGTACGCGTGCGAGGCCAGCGCCCCGCTCTGCTCGGCGAACGCCTCGCAGGCCGCCAGCGCCTCCGCGTACTCCGTACCGACGAGCCGGACCTCGGCCCCGTACCCCACCAGCCGGTCGACCTTCACCTTCGGTGCCGTGACGGGCAGGAAGACGGTGGCCCGCACGCCCTGCCGCCGCGCCGCCCACGCACAGGCCAGCCCGGCGTTGCCGCCGGAGGCGATCGTCACCCCGGCCTCGGGCAGGGTGCCGGCCTCGTGGTGCGCCCGGAGGAAGTTCCAGGCGCCGCGCGCCTTGAAGGACCCGGTGTGCTGAAGGAACTCGAGGGCGAGGAAGAGCTCGTGGCCGGCGCCTCCGGACGGTCCCGCCTCGGCGGGGGTGACGGTCACGGGGCGGATGTGTCCGGCGACGCGTCCGACGGCGGTCTTCACGTCGTCGTAGGAGAGGGCCTGCTCGGGGAGGGGGCTGTTCCCGGGAGATTCCATGGTGGCGATCATGGCACCCGCCGACCGCGGCGGCCAGGCCCCTCAGGCCGTCAGCCGGGGGCGGGTGCGGTGCTCGGCGGGGGTGCCGTCGAGGACGCGGGCCGTGCGGGCGGCCGGGTCGAGGACGACCGTGGCCAGGCTCCCCCAGCGGCGGCCGGTCGGCGCCGCCATGTCGGGAACACAGGTCACGGGCGGTTCCGCGGGGCCGGTGACGAGCTGCCGCCGCAAGTCGTCACCCGGCTCGAACCACGCCCCGGCACCTGCCCCCGCCGCCGTTCCGGTCTCGTCGAGCGGTGCGCGGGTCAGGCGGTCGCGGAGGAAGTCGAACCGCTGCCCGGAGTCGGGCTGGTAGAGCCAGGTCTTCTCCCGTGCGGCCGGTTCCCCGGTGAGGAAGTGGTTGGTCCGCAGGTGCGTGCCGGCGTTCACCGGAGGGGCCTCGAAGACGCCCACCGGGCTGAGGTCGAGCAGAGCGGCGCTCTCCGGGTCGAAGAGCAGGAAGGAACCGGAGGAGGTGATCGGGGCGGAGCGGACGATCTCCCGGGCGTGGGCGACGCTTTCGGCCTCCTCCAGGACGAGCGCGGCGAGCACGTGCACGGGGACACCGCCGACGCGGTCCTCCTGGTGCCCCAGGATGTTGAAGTGCAGCGCGAGCCCGGCGCTGTTGACACCGATCTTGGCGAGGATGCCGTGCTCGGTGAGCCCGACGTACCGATGGGCGCCTCCGGCGGACTCCAGGGTGTGCCAGAAGCGGGCGAGTTCGATGTGCCAGTCCCAGGTCTGGACGCCGACGTGGGTGAGACCGGCGCCGTCGGCCCCCCGGAGCCCACGCACCCGAGGGACCCGGCGCACGATCGTGGAGCACTCGCCCGGCGGTACGGCGGCGGAGCGGGCCAGGATCTCCGTACGGGCGTTGAGCGCCGCGATCCGCCAGGGCTCGACCCCCGCCCCGTCCGCGATGCCCTCCATCTGCGCGCGCAGCGCCGGGCGGAAGGCGCCGACCGCGTCCAGGGCCCGTGAGGCGTCGTCCCGGACGGTGTCCGGCCGGATGCCGCCGAGGGCGAACAGCCGGTCGTAGGTCTCGATCGCGCCGTGCAGCAGCGGCGTGAGCCGCCGCCCTCGGTCCTGGCCGCGTCGGCGGGGGTCGGGATCGGCGACGGCCACGTGCGGTCGGTGCTCGGGGCGGGGGAAGGGGGCCGGGGCCGGGGAGGCGTCGGTCACGGGTCTGGCTCCTGTGGTGCGTACGGGGAGGGGCGGTGCGGGTGGTCGTGGTCAGTCGCGGGCGGCCGCCGCCGTGGACGGCAGGGTGCCCAGGATCCGGGAGAGCGTCCAGTAGAGGAGCGAGGAGCCGAACACGCCGACCGGGACGGCGAGGTTGAGGCCGGACAGGCCCGCGGAGACGGGTCCGGCCCAGAAGGTGGAGCTCGCGCACAGGGCGGCCGCGGCCGCGCCGACGACGGTGGCGAGGACACCGGCCCAGTTGACGCCGCCGCGGTACCAGTAGGGGCCGGTACGACTCTGGTCGTGCAGGGCCGCGCCGTCGTAGCGGCCCCGGCGCAGCACGACATCGGTCGCGTACACGGCCATGGAGGGACCGGTGACGATCACCACCAGTTCCATCATGGCGTTGACGGCGGTGAGGAAGTCGAAGACGAGGATCGCGAACAGCGTCATCGCCGTGCCGATCGCGCCGACGACGAGGACGGCGGCGACGCGGGGGAGTCGGACGCCGATCGACTGCAGGGACAGGCCGGCGCTGTACGCGGTCATGCCGTTGTTGGCCATCGTGTTCAGGACCACGCCGATGACGAAGACGGGCACGAACCAGCCCGGCATGACGCTCTCCAGGGCGCCCTGCGGGTCGCTCATGTCGAGCGTCGTGGCCGCGAGCGCGCCGACGCCCGTGAACAGGACGCTCGGCAGGAAGGCCCCGGCCGCGGTCCACAGGGTGACGGCCGTGCGGCCGGTGTCGCGCGGCAGGTAGCGGGCGAGGTCGGGGCTGTTGGCGTACGAGAGCGGGGCGGAGGCCACGAGCGTGAAGCCGGTCGCGAGGGCGACGGCGTGCCCGAGCCCGGTGAGGGGTTCGGCCGGGGCGTACGACCAGTCGGCGCGCAGGACGACGAGGACCGAGACGACGAGGAAGACGAGGACGAGCAGGACCGTCAGGGCCGCGTAGAGGCGCACGATGGTCGCGTGGCCGTAGATCGCGACGAGGACGGTGCCGCCGGCGATCAGACAGATCACGACGGTGTCCAGGGCCGCGGAGTCGGGCAGTCCGATCCGGCCGGCGAGCCCGATGCCGGCGACGGAGGCGGCCGACCAGTTGAGTGCGAGGTAGAGGGCGGAGATCAGCCAGCCGGTGAGCGCGACGACCGCCTTGTTGCCGAGGACGCCGTAGATTGCCCGTGACACCACCGAGCCGGTGGTGCCGGAGGCGGGCCCGCTGATCGCGATGAAGCCGGTGAGCAGCCAGCACAGGTTGCCCGCGACGATCACGGCCAGTGCCTCGCCGAGGGGCAGTCCGATGAGGACGAGGGTGGCGCCGACCACGAAGCTGAGATAGCTGACGTTCGGGGCGGCCCAGAGCGCGAAGAGCTCGCGGGGCGATCCGTGCCGCTCGGCGTCGGGCACGCAGTCGATGCCCCGGGTCTCGACCTGTCCGGCCCGGTCGACGCCGGGGGTCGTCGCGCCGTGGGTCCGGCCGGCCACGTCGTGGCGTGCGGGGGATGAGGCCATGGAGGTGTCCTTGTCCGAGGAGGGGCGACGGAGGAGGGGAGGGGGGCTCGGGAGTCACGGGGAGCCGGGCGGTCGCGGTCGTCGGCCTCGCGGCCGGCGGACGACCACGTGGCCGGCTCCTCGCGTTATTGGTGACGTAACCAATAGCTTGTTGGTGCGTCATCCAATAGGGTGTGCCGTGTGACGTCAACCCCCCGGAGCACCCGGATCCGCAAGGACCCCGCCGAGCGGCGCGCGGAGATCCTGGACACCGCCGCCCGGCTCGCCCTGGAGCAGGGCCTGGAACGGGTCACCATGCAACTGGTGGCCGCCGAGCTCGGCGTACGGCCCGGTCTGATCAGCCACTACTTCCCGGCGATCGACGCCCTGCTCTGCGAGGCGTTCGCCCGCGCCGTCACGCGCGAGCGCGACGCCCTGCTGCCGGACGCCGACCGGGAGCTGCCGCCCGTGCGCCGGATGGCCCGCTTCCTCGACCGCATCGGCGACCCCGGCTTCGCCAACCTCGGGCGCCTGTGGCTGAACGCCCGCCACCTCGCCCGCTACCGGCCGAACCTCCGACGGGTGGTCGTCGAACAGGAGGCGGTGATGCGGGAGATGCTGACCGCCCTGATCGAGGAGGGTGTCCGCGCGGGCGACTTCGTCACCGACGACCCGGCGGAGGCGTGCGTGGTCCTCCTCGTGACCGTCGACGGCCTCGACTCGTACTCCAACACCGACGACGGGGCGGCCCCCTGCCACCCCGTCCTCGACACCCTCGTCCTGCGCGTCGCGGAACGCGAACTGGGCCTGCCGCACGGAGCCTTGAGCGTCGAGCGCTGACCTTCAGGGGCCGGGCCGCGAGCCGTCGCCCGTGTGGGCGGGGAGTCGGGTTACGGGCCGGGACGCGAGCCCGGGCGGCGGCCGACCGCGCGCAGAGCACCGCGCAGCGCGGCGCGTTCGTGCGCGTCGAGGCCCTCCACGAAGCGGAGCAGCACGGCGGACGCGTCCTCGCCGGCGCGCAGGCCGTCCTCCATGAGCGCCGCCGCGTACGCCTCCCGCGTGGCCGCGGCCCGGTACACCCAGATCCGGCCGTCCCGGTCACGGGTGAGATAGCCCTTGTGGAACAGGATCGTCGTGACCGTGGTCACGGTGGTGTACGCGAGGTCCCGGTGCCGGTTGAGGTCGTCGACGACCTCGCGCACGGTGGCGGGGCGGTTCCACCTCCAGAAGCGGTCCATGATCTCCGCCTCCAGGTCCCCCAGCCGACGCATGCCCCCGTGTTCCTCTCCGCCGACGTCTCCCGGCCGACGTCCGGCCGTACGCACATCCCCGTACGAACGTCCCCGGCACGCATAGTAGACGCGTGGCGCGCGGCGGCCGGGAGCCCTTCGCGGTCGGGTGGGCCGGGGTGGCGTGAACGCGCCATCGCGCGTTCACGCAGCCCGGCTCCTCTGGCCGCGCCCCGGGCCGCCCGGTGAGGATGGATCCCACGACGCGCCGCCCCACGGCACGCGGCCCGCGCGTCCGAACGGCCAGGACCGGGCGACGCCCTGGAGGGTCGGTACGACGACGGGGAGACCTCCCCCGCTCCCCGTCGTGTCCGCGGCGCCCGCCCGGTCCTGCCGTCCCACCGCCCTCCGGAAGGGCGTTCAGCCGGCGCGTACCGGGCGCGGCGCGCCGGCGCCTCGTCGTCCCCTTCTCATACCAGGGTGGTCCGTGCGTACCGGTCGAGCAGCCGGGGCAGGTAATCCGCCGCCGGCCCGCCCAGACGCTCGGCGTCCGCGGACGACGACACGAAGGCGATCGCGTCGAGCTCGGCCTCGCCGAGTGCGGCGTGCCGGCGCCGCACCAGGGCGGCGGGCAGGGGCGGAGCCAGGAAGTGGAAGCCGAGGCTCCCGAAGCGGGCCTGCCGGGTCAGCGCCCACAGGCGCGGCACGCGCTCCGGAAGCCGGACACCGAGCTCCTCGTCCAGCTCGCGGACGGCGTGCCGCCGGAGCACCGCGAGGTCCAAGGGCTCTCCGGGCGGGGGAGGTTCGGCCGCGCCGCCGGGCAGGGTCCAACGGCCGGGAGCGGCGGTGGCGGCGGAGCCCCGGCCCACCACCAGGCCCTCGTCGGTGGGCAGCAGCACGGTCACGAAGACGGAGCCCGGCACCTCCTCGGCCGGGCGGAGCACGCGCAACGCGCGGTACCGGTACGTCATACGGGCCCACCGCACCGTGCGGTGCCCCGGCGCGGTCCGGTCGAGGCCCAGGCTCGCGACGAGAGGACCGTCGAAGGCGGCCGGTTGCTCGGCCGTGGTGCGCACCCACAGCCGGTCGATCTCGCGCCGCTCCTCCGGCGACAGGGAGGGCGGCGGGCCCTCGGCGAAGTCGATGCGTTCGGCGTCCACGAACGCGACGGGTTCAGCGCCACGGGCGCCCCCGCCTCCGCCTCCGTCTCCGCCTGCGGGGCCGTCCTGGGGGCCGTCCCCGGAAGCGCCCCCGCTCCCGCCCCCGGAACCGGGCCTGTTCAGGCCACCGTGTCCCATGCCGTCGTCAGTCCTTCCAGCCACGCGGGCGGCAGTTCGGCGGCGTCCCACTCCTTGCGCAGGCTCTCCGGCGTCGTGGTGAGCCGTTCCAGGACGGCGATGCTGGTGGGGGAGTGGAGCAGGGAGTAACGGCCGTGGATGGCGATGGGGCTGCCCGGACCGAACTCCGCGTACATCCGCTCCACCCGCGCGCGATGTGTCGACGCGAACGCGGTGAGCCGGCCCGCGTACCCGGCCCGCCGGCGCGCGCTCATCGTGCCGAGCACGGCCGTCAGGACCTGCTCCGAGACCTCCGGGTCGAGATCGGAGGCCGTGGTGAAGGAGAGATAGAGCGGCAGGACCACCACCTTCGCCCGTTCCAGCTCCATCCGGCCGACCGGCGGCCGCGGCTCCGCGTCGGCGCCCGGCCCGTCGGAGCCGACCACCTCGCGCAGGGTCCGCTCCGCGAGCCCGCCCAGGGCGTCGACCACCGCCTGGGCACCGTCGAGCCAGTGGGACGCGCAGGGCTCACCCTTCTCCACGGGCGCGCTGCGGGCCAGGTCGCCGAGCTCCTCATGGGCCAGGGCGAGGGCCCCGGCCTCGACGAGCCCGATCAGCTCCTCGGCGTCACCGGAGTAGACCCCGGCCCGGGCGAGCAACTGGACGAGGGTCTTCTTCGCGTTGAGGACGTCGGCCGCGTCCAGCCGCTGCCGGCCTTCCTCGGTGGCGTTCATGGGAACCTCCTTCTCGCATGGCCGCGCCGCCGTGAGCCTACGTGGCCGCGCCGCCCGCCCGCGCCCGGCCACACGGGAAAACCCGTTGTCCGGCAGGTGGCGACGCCACCCACGCCGGGCGGGCCGTCACCGTAGCGGGGGACCGTCTCGCGGCACCGGCGGCACCGGCGGCACCGGCGGCACCGGCGGCACCGGCAGGACGGCCGCACCCGCACCCGCCCCCGACGTCGCCCCTACCCGCCGGCGACGGTGCCATGGCGCCGGGGCCGACGGCGCCCCACGGCTCGGCCCGAAGTCCTAGGACCGGCCCGGTCCCCGATGGGACGTCAGGCCGAAGCGGCGGCCGGGACCGGCTGCGTACGGTGGGCGCATGAGCATCGACCTCCACGCCTACCTCGACCGCATCGGCCTGCGTCTCCCGGCGGACCCCCGCCCCACCCTCGACGTGCTGCGGGAGGTGCACCGCGCGCACATCCACGGCATCCCCTTCGAGAACCTCGACCCCGTCCTCGGCGGCGCGCCCTCGCTCGCGCTGTCCGACCTGGAGGCCAAGCTCGTCCGCGGCGAGCGCGGAGGGTACTGCTACGAGCACAACACCCTGCTGGCCGCGGCCCTCACCGCCCTCGGCTTCCGGGTCACGCTGCTCACCGCGCGCGTGCTGGTCGGCGCCCGGCCCGGCGAGATCCGCCCCCGGACGCACATGCTGATGCTGACCGACGTGCCGGGCGAGCCCGTGCCGTACGTGACCGACGTCGGCTTCGGCAGCATCGGCGCCCTGCTGGAGCCCCTCCCGCTGACCGCCGGTCCGGAGCTGCACGACGCCCCGCGCCGCCACCGGCTCGTCCACGCCCCGCACGACGGGCCGCTGGAGCTGTGGGTGCTCCAGACCCACCTGCCGGCCGAGGACGTGTGGGAGGACCAGTACTCCTTCACCGTCGAGCCGTTCGAGGCGGCCGACTACGAAGTGATCAACTGGCACATCGCCACCAACCCCCGCTCGCCGTTCGCCCGAGGGGTCTACGCCCAGCGCACCACCGCCGACGCCCACCTGTCGCTCAGCGGCCGTCGCCTCACCGAGACGGCTCCCGACGGCACCCTGAAGGAGCGGGATCTGGCGGACGCCGACGAGGTGCTGCGGGTCCTGCGGGACGAGTTCGGCATCCGGCTCCCGGACGGCACCCGCCTGCCGGAGTGAGGGCCCCGGCCGCCCCGGGCCGCCCGGCCCCCGGGCCCCCCCGGCCGACGTCTAGCGCGGGACGACCACGACCTGCACGTCGTCCTCGTAGACGATCCGCCCCGGATCCGCCGACTCGACCCGCACGCACGGCACGCCGTGCGCGGCCAGCAGCTCCAGATAACCGGGCACCCGGTCGAGGAGGTGGGTGGCCGTGGCCTTGAACCAGGCGACGGCACCGGGGTTCACACGAGGGTCGTAGACGGCCGGGTCGGTGCGGGACGGGTCGGGGTAGGCGGCGTCGTACCAGTCGTTGGCGGCCCGCCAGAAGCGGTACTGCTCCTCGCTCGGCCGGCCCTCCCGGGCCAGGCCGTTGGTCAGCGCGAAGACACCGGGGAAGTGGCCGCGCGGACTGCGTACGGTTCCCTGGTAGCGCACGAACAGCGGTGACGGGGTCTGCGGCATCGCAGCAGTATCCCCGACGCGTCGCGGGGCCGGGTCCGCCTGGCGTCCACCGGGCCCGGACCGTCAGCGGCGGTCGTACGGCTTCGGCAGTCGCATCCCGCGCTCCGCCATCACCCGGCGCAGGCGGTCCGGATGGTCCGTGATGATCCCGTCGACGCCCATGTCGATCAGTGCGCCCATGGTGGCCGGATCGTCACAGGTCCACGGCACGACCTTGAGACCGCGGGCGTGTGCGTCGGCCACCATGCGCGGCGAGGGGTAGAAGCGGAAGTCGGGGTCGGCGACCGTGCCGTTCTGGGGGAACCCGTAGACGGGGGAGAGCGCGGTCAGACCGGGGATCGTGGCGGCCGCCGCCACGAAGTCGCCCCCGTAGTCGTCGGCGTCGATGCCACCGAGCCACGGCGACGCGCCGGGCTTCCCGACCTGGAGGAAGTCGTGGTTCGTCAGCGCCACGAGGGGATACTGCGGCGCGATCCGGTGCATCTCCTTCAGCGCGCCCCAGTCGAAGGACTGGACCGTCACCTGACGCCCGAGCCCCGAGGCGTCGATCTCCTCGTGGACCCGCCGGACGAACAGGGCACGGGGGGCGGTCTGTTCCGGGGCGCCGGCCTCGACCTTGGTCTCGATGTTCAGGGTGACGCGGTGCGCGCGGAACTCCTTGACGAGACCCAGGACGTCCTTGAGCTCGATCATGCGGGCCCCGGCGATCCGCTCCTGCTCGGGGAAGCCGGGCAACTGCTGGTAGCCGCAGTCCATGCTCCGCAACTGCCGCAGCGTCAGGTCCTTCACGTAGTCGCCGACGTACGGGTACATCGGGTCGCCCGGTGTCACGGGGCCGGTGTCGCGGCACTTGTGGGCGCTGACCTTGCGGTCGTGGGTCACGACGACCTTGAGGTCCTTGGCGATCTGGGTGTCCAGTTCGAGCGTCGTGACGCCGAGCCGCAGGGCCTTGGCGAAAGCCTCCAGGGTGCTCTCGGTGGTGAGTCCCAGGCCGCCGCGGTGGGCCTGGACGTCGAAGTGGGTCTTCCGGGGGAGCGGCGGCGGTCCGGCGGGCGCCGCGGCGACGGCCGGCGACGTCGCCGGGGCCGTCACCAGGACCGTGAGCAGAGCCGTCGCCAGGGCCATGGCCGGGACGGCGATCGTACGGCGCGGAAACATCGGGACCTCCCGCTCGCTGGGCGAACATGACGACGTGACGACGTGACGACGTGACCGCAGTGACCGTAGAGCGGGGACCCCGCCGCCGGAAGGCGGCCGTACGGCGGGCATGTGAACGGCGGCGGAATCGGCGGCGGAAGCGGGGGCGGCAGCCGAGGCCCGGCCGGGGCCCGGCCGGCCGTCCCCCGTGAGGCCGCCCGTGCCGCCAGCACCGCCCTGACCACGGGAAACGTGGTGCGGAGCGGCTCGAACACCTGGTAGATTGATCCCTGTCGCCGCGGGGAAACACCGCGTACGGCACACACCCTGTCCGGGTGGCGGAATGGCAGACGCGCTAGCTTGAGGTGCTAGTGCCCTTTATCGGGCGTGGGGGTTCAAGTCCCCCCTCGGACACCATGGTGACGACGTTTCCGCGTTCGTCCCGATCCCTTCACCGCAACCGGTCGAGCCGCACGGCTCGACCGGTTCTTCGTCGTTCCACCCCCCCGGGCCGGACCCCGGCGGCGGTGAACAGGCGGTCTACGGCAGGTCGGAAGGTCCGACGGTCAGACGGTCAGGCGGTGATCCAGTCGCTGGTGGCGATGACCGGCTGCACGCCGTCGCGGTGGATGGTGCCCTCGATCAGGCCGTACATCCGGTCGGCCGCGTAGTAGACCTCGTTGTCGTTCTTCAGGCCGAAGGGCTCGAGGTCGACGAGGAAGTGGTGCTTGTTCGGCAGGTTGAGGCGCACCTCGTTGACCGTCGGGCAGTGGTCGAGGACCCGCTCGGCCATGGCGTTCAGGGTCTGCTGGAGGGAGTAGCTGTACGTCTCCGCGAATGCCTCCAGCATGTGCCGCCGGACCTGCTTGTAGGAACGGTCCCAGTCGAAGTCGTCCGCGCCGGCGGCGGCCACCGAATGCGCCCAGCGCGCGGTCACCTTGGTGGCCAGGATGCGGTCGTACGCCTCCTGGAGCGTGGTGTACCGGTCCTTGATGAAGCCGTGGAACTCGGAGTTGGTCGAGTTCATGACCGTCAGGTCCTTCAGGCCGGAGATGACCTGGAGCTGACCCGTGCTGCCGCTGTACGTGATCTGGGCGGTCCGCACCTCCTGGCCCTTGCGGACGAAGGAGTGCTGCTCCGGGCGGGTGGGGACCGGTATGCGGTCCCAGGCGAACTCCTCGACGCGGATCTGCGCCTCGTGGATCACCGGCTGGGAGTTCACGAAGTGCCGGGCGAGAAGGATGCCGAACGCCTCGGGCGACTCGACGCCGTGCTCCTTGGCGAAGGCGTAGACGGTGTTCTTCGTGGTGTCCGTCGGCAGGCAGTTGCCGTTGTCACCGGTCAGGTGGACCTCGCGGAACTCGCCGCGCAGGGCGACGGAGACGTTGAGGTCGCGGATCTCGTGCCAGGCGCCCTCGTTGCCCTGACGGGTGATCTTGACGATGCGGTTCTCGGCCTTGCCGTACTGGTTCTGGGCCAGAACGTGCTTGCTCATGGTGCAGCTCCTGCGGGTACGCGAATACGTGGAAACGTGTTTCCCGTACGCCCGGCGTCCAGCGCGCACGCGCATCGCGCGCCGCGCTCCCCGCCGTCCGGCCTCGCGCCCCGGGGCCGCCCCGGGACTGACACGCATCCCGGTCCGTAGGTGACGCCACGGATTTGAGCACGTCGACCCCGCGTTCGGCAAGGGGTCACCGCAAGGGGCCACGGTGAGCCGGTGGTGAGCCCGCCTCGGCCCGGCCGCGCCTCGGCCCACCGGCCGGAGACCTGGATCAGGTCTCCGGCCGGTGGGCGCGACGGGCCGAGGCGGGCCGGCTCGGCCGAGACGGGCGGACCCGAGGTGCTCGGATGGGCTCGGAGCCCGCGCCGGCCGACCGGGATCAGACGGGTCCGGCGGACACGGCCTTCACCGGTTCGGCCGCCCGCACCGGCTCGGTGACCCTCACGGGCTCCGTGCCGGCCGTGCTGTGCCGTTCCGCCCAGGTCTCCAGGGCCGTGCGGCAGGCGTGGTCGAGGTGGTGCAGACCGGACAGGTCGAGCTCCACCGGCCGGTTCTGCGGCAGCGCCTCCAGGCTGTCGAGAATCTTCGGCAGCCGCAGGAAGGTCGCGTTGCCCGACAGATACGCCTGGATCGGGCCCGCCCCCTTGTCGATGACCTCCAGCTTGACGTGCGACGCGTCCCAGGCCGTCTTGACCACGGACAGGGCCAGACCGATCAGCACGCCCTCGAACATGTTGACCGTGACGATCGCCACCGCCGTGGCCACCAGGATCAGCGCCTCACCCCGGTGCCCCCGCCACAGCGTGACGACCGGGCGCCAGGGGATCAGCTTCCAGCCCGCGTGGACCAGGATGCCGGCGAGCGCGGGGAGCGGGATCAGCGCCAGGGCCGAGGGGAGCAGCGCGGCGAACAGCAGCAGCCACACGCCGTGCAGGACCCGGGACGCCTTCGTCTTCGCACCGGCGGCCACGTTGGCGGAGCTGCGCACGATGACGGCGGTCATCGGCAGCGCGCCGAGGGCGCCGCAGACCGCGTTGCCCACGCCCTGCGCCATGAGCTCCTTGTCGTACTGGGTGCGCGGCCCGTCGTGCAGCCGGTCCACCGCCGCGGCGCTGAACAGGCTCTCGGCGGAGGCGATCAGGGTGAAGGCGAGAATGGTGCCGATGAGGGCCGGTTCGGCGAGTCCGGCGAAGGCGTCGGCGCCGGGCGGCTGGATGGAGTCGATCAGGCCGTTCACCTCGACGGCCGCCACCGGCAGGTCGAAGGCCAGGGTGGCCGCCGTCGCCAGGACCACCGCGGCGAGCGCGCCCGGCACGGTCTGGGCCTTCCGCGGCAGCTTCTTCCACCCGACGACCACGGCGATGGTGCCCGCGCCGACCGCGAGCGAGGCCAGCGCCGCGGTGCTGCCGAGCACGTCGCCGGCGGCCCCGGGCAGACCGAGGATCTTGTCGACGCCGGACGCGGGGGCCTTCAGGCCGGCCGCCGCGTAGAGCTGGCCGGCGATGATCACCAGGCCGATGCCGGCCAGCATGCCCTCGACGACCGAGACGGATATCGCCCGGAACCAGCGTCCCAGCTTCAGGGCGCCCATGAGGAGCTGCAACAGCCCGGCGGCCAGCACGATCACGCCGAGCGCCGGCAGTCCGAACTCGCTGACGGCCTCGAAGACCAGCACGGTCAGACCGGCCGCGGGGCCGGACACCTGGAGGCTGCTGCCGCGCATGAGACCGGTGACGATGCCGCCCACGATGCCGGTGACGAGTCCGAGCTCGGCCGGGACTCCGGAGGCGACGGCGACGCCCACGCACAGCGGGAGGGCGACGAGGAACACGACGAGCGAGGCGGCGAAGTCCTGCCGCAGGTGAGGGAACCTGGTCATGACGGCCCCCTCACAGCGCTTCGAACGTGTCGGTGTCCGCGCGGTGTTCGCGTACGGCGCCGGTGTGGACCTCGTAGTACCAGCCGTGCAGGCTCAGCTCCCCGGAGGCGAGTCGCCGGTCCACGCAGGGGTAGGACCGCAGCCTCAGCAACTGCGTCAGGACGTGGTGCTGGACGGCCTCGGCGACGGTGGGGTCGGCCGGGTCCGTGCACGCGGGCTTCTCCGCGGCGTGCGCGAGCCAGTCGCGGACGGCGGGAACGGTGTCCAGGTCGTCACCGCGCACCACCGCGCCCACGGCGCCGCAGTGCGAGTGGCCGCAGACCACGATGTGGCGGACGCCGAGGACCTCCACGGCGTACTCGATGGTGGCCGCCTCGCCGGTGGGGGTGCCGGAGCCGTACGGCGGGACGATGTTGCCCGCCGTGCGCAGCTCGAAGAGCTGGCCGGGCCGGGCGCCGGTGATCAGGGCCGGGACGACCCGGGAGTCGGCGCAGGTGATGAACAGGACCTCGGGGGACTGGCCGGCGGCCAGTCGGGCGAACTCCTCAGGGCGCTGTCCGAACGTGCGGGCGTTGTCGATGAGGGGTTGCATGGCGTCGTGACTCCTCCTGGCGCGTCGTGGGACGCGTCGGGTGTGCAGGGCAGGTGTGTGATGTGGGGGGCTGCTCTGCCGATCAGCAGCGGAACACCTGGAGTGCGGTGAGGGAGTGCGCGTTCGACGATCTCGCCGCATGGGGGGCCGCGGAACCGGGGGTGGCCGGTCCGGGCGCGGTCGAGACGCGGTGGTCGGGCGACGGGCGTTCGGACATCCCGGGGTGGTCGGCGGTGCGTTGCCGGTCGCGGGTGCGCAGGGGACCGGTCGGATCCTCCGGCACCGCGGTGTCCTGGCAGCCGGCGATCTCGTCGTGCCAGGTCGTCCCGGAGGGCTTCGTACCCCACGGTGCCGCGGTCACGGCGTGGTGTGTCGTGTGCGCAGTTGCGAAGACGGCCGTAGGGGCGAGGAACTGGAGGGTGATCAGGATGAGGCCCAGGACCGATAACCGCGTCCATGACGTCGCACCCCGGTGCATACCCCTCCCTCCAAGTAGCCCGCCAGGTCTGGGAATTCCCAACGGTGTGCCAACGGCCGGTCAAGGAGGACCATAACTCGGCAAAGCAGTTTGCAGGGTTAACCGAACGTTACGAGTGGAAGTGGGTCTGAGCACCTTCGGTTCGTTGACACGGACCGACCGGTCGACGACGACGTGCGTCGGGCCGCCGCCGTCGTGGCGTCCCGTGTCCGTGGAGGCCGGATCCTTTCCACGGCGTTAAGAACGCGCTAGAAATCGCGACGCTCCACGCGGGGGCGTGCCGCTCGGCCGCACGCTGCCGCCGTGATGCGCGGGGCGGGGTCGGCCGGAACGGGCGCCCGGTCGCGGGCGGGCCCGTGGTGCCGCCGTACCCGTGATCGGACGGGCGGCCACCCGTGACCCTCCGGGGTCGCCGAGGGCCGGTTCCGCCGTCGCCGTGCGCCGCCGCTCCTCGCGTACGACCGGATGAAACCGCAGCTCAGAGGTGGTCTCGGCGGTCTTTCCGGCCGTTCCCTCCGCGTGGCGTGACGGGTCTCGCGCGCGCCGCCGCGGTCCGCCGCCGCGCGTCCGGAAGCCGACATTCCCCGCGCGTCGGCCGGGCCGGGAACGGCGCCGTACACCGTGCGGAAACGGCCCGCCGCCGACGCTCTCCGCCGCGCGTCGAGGCGTCGGCCCGCTGCCGGTGACCAGGGGCGGACGGTCGGGAGGCCCGGCCGGGGCGTCGCATACTCGGTGGTCGCTGCGGAGCCGCTGTGGTGACCGCACGCGTGTGCCCGAGCGAGGAAAGGTTGATGGGGGAGATGGAAGACCCTGGCGAACAGGCCGTCCCCGAAGTGGTGGACAGTCCGACCCTGCGCGCGCAGCCGACCGGCGCCCTGGCCCGGTGGATGCTGCGCCATCAGGTGCAGCCGGTGGGTCCGGCGGCCGGCGAAGCCCATGCCAGGCCGCACGCCTGGTGGAAGGTCATGTGCCTGACCGGGGTCGACTACTTCTCCAGCCTCGCCTACGTACCGGCCATCGCCGCGCTCGCCGCCGGGGCGGTCTCCCCGCTGGCGACGCTCCTGATCGTGGCGCTCACCCTGCTCGGCATGCTGCCCATGTACCGCCGGGTGGCGCGCGAGAGTCCGAACGGGGCCGGGTCGGTCGCCATGCTGGAGGACCTGCTGCCGTTCTGGTGGGGCAAGCTCTTCGTCCTGGTGCTGCTCGGCTTCGTCGCCACCTCCTGGATCATCACGATCACCCTGTCCACCGCCGACGCCTCCGTCCACGTGGTCGAGAACCCCTTCTTCCCCGCGGCCCTGCACGGCCACGAGGTCGCGCTCACGGTGGTGCTGCTGCTGGTCCTCGGCGGCGTGTTCCTGCTCGGCTTCAGCGAAGCCGTCAGCGTGGCCATTCCCCTGGTCGCCGTCTTCCTGGCGCTGAACGCCGTCGTCATCGCCGTCGGCCTCGTCCATGTGATCACCACCCCGGGCGCCTTCACGGCCTGGACGGACGCCCTGGTCGAAGGCGGCGCCGGCTTCGGCGACCTGATCGGTCCGGCGCTCCTGGCGTTTCCGCTGCTCGTCCTCGGCCTGTCGGGCTTCGAGACCGGGGTGAGCATGATGCCGCTCGTGTCCGCCGAGGGCGCCGACGACGAGGCACGGCTCCGCTCGCGGATCCGCAACACCCGCAAACTGCTGGCCACCGCCGCCCTGATCATGAGCGTCTACCTGCTGGCGGCGAGCTTCGTCACCACCGTCCTCATCCCCGAGGAGCAGTTCGAGCCCGGCGGGGCGGCCAACGGACGCGCGCTGGCCTGGCTGGCGCACGAACACGTCGGCGAGGCGTTCGGCACCGTCTACGACATCAGCACCATCCTGATCCTGTGGTTCGCCGGCGCGTCCGCCATGGCCGGACTGGTCAACATCGTCCCGCGCTACCTCCCCGGCTACGGCATGGCCCCCGAATGGGGCCGCGCGGTACGGCCCGTGGTGCTCGTCTACACCGCCCTGTGCATCCTCATCACCTTCGCCTTCGACGCCGACGTCGACGCCCAAGCGGGCGCGTACGCCACCGGGATCCTGGCCATGATGGTCTCCGGCGCCTTCGCCGTCACCCTGTCCGTCGCACGCTCCGGCCGCCGTCTCGTCGCGGCGGGGTTCGGCCTGCTCACCCTGGTCCTGCTCTACGCCCTCGTCCACAACATCGTCGACAAGCCCGACGGCATCACCATCTCCGGCTGCTTCATCGCCGGCATCATCCTCGTGTCGCTGATCTCCCGCGTGTCGCGCACCACCGAACTGCGCGCCGACCGCATCGTCTTCGACCCGGACGCGCGGCGCTTCCTCACCGAGACCCTGGCCCACGACGCCGCCATCAACATCATCGCCAACCGCCGCCAGGCCGGCGACGCCGCCGAGTACCGCGCGAAGGAGGCCGAACAGCGCGGCACCAACCCGGTCCCCGGCCCGGCCGACGTGATCTTCCTGGAGATCGACGTCGTCGACCCCTCGGACTTCAGCGACGCCCTCATGGTGCGCGGCGTCGAGGTCGACGGGTACCGGGTCCTGCGAGCGGAGGCGCCGGCCGCGCCGAACGCGATCGCGGCGATCCTGCTGGCGCTGCGCGACACCACGGGCGTCAAGCCGCACTGCTACTTCGCCTGGGCCGAAGGCAGCCCCCTGCTGCACATGTTCCGCTACTTCCTCCTCGGCCGCGGCGACACCGCCCCCGTCACCCGGGAGATCGTCCGCAAGCACGAACCCGACCCCGACCGCCGACCCGGCATCCACGTCGGCGGCTGACCCTCACCGCGACGGTGGCACCCGCGCCGGACCGGGAAGCGGAGACGGCGCGCTCCCGGACGATCCCGTGGATCCCGTGGGGGCGACCCCGCCGGCGGCCGCCGCCGCCCGCAGTGCCCGCAGGGCGATCAGGAGCACGCCGATGTCGTCCAGGTAGACCGGATCCGGGATGAGGTCGACCGGCGAGACCGTGTAGATCACCGCCGTCCAGAACAGCGCCTTGGACCGCAACGGGACACCGGCGTCCCGCAGCAGCCTGCGCGCCCGGAGGACGCGTACGAGCAGGACGGCCGCGCACGCCGCCACCGCGAGGACGAGAATCGCGGCCACGACGAGCCAGGCGGTGCTGTCCATGGGGCTCTCCATTCCCGGAAGGGTCCCGGCCGCCCGTCGGGGCGTACGGCCGTGGTGCGGGCAAGGCTACGACGCCGGGCCGCCCCTCGGAGCACCCGCCCGCCGCCCGGCTGCTCCGGGTTTGCCCGTACGAGAAGCGGCAAACCGAAACGAAAGGGGCCAATGGCTCGATGACGGGCGGTCAGATCCCGTCGTTCCCCGGCAAGGGGCACATGAGTCCGCCGTCCCGTCCGAGGACCCCAGTGCCGCGGGCCGGAGCGGCCGGGAGCCGCAGGAAGGGCTTCCGCCGTGACCTCCGCCGCACCGCGCGGACGGGACACCGGGCCGCCACGGCGAAAAAGGGCGGCTCCGCCGTGGCGGAGCCGCCCTCTTCTCTTGTCGACTTCTTTCGTCGACTCTCTTATGGACGAGGTCGGCGCGTCAGTGCTTGAAGACGTCCTTCGTCTTCTCCTTGGCGGCGCGCGCGTCGCCCTTCGTCTGCTCCGCGCGCCCCTCCGCCTCAAGGTGCTCGTCACCGGTCATCCGCCCGGCCGTCTCCTTGATCTTGCCCTTGACCTGCTCGCCCTTGGCCTTCGTCTTCTGCTCACCGGACACAGCCGATCACTCCTTGTCCGTTCGACACATCTGACGCAAAGGCGCCTGACCGCAAACCCCGGCCGTAAACCCCGGCCGTCACCCCGACCACCGACCCGGGCGGGGAACGGGGAACGGAATTCCCCATGGCCGGAAAAAATCGCGCGTTCGAAGGGATGGCTCACGCGCTACGGGGCAGGCCACCCCGGGAGGTCGTGCGTACGCTGCGGTGGTACGGCGGCAGCCAGGAGAGACGGTCCCGGGAGGAAGGAGGGGCGGTGGTTGAGGTGATCACCCGAACGGACACGGCGCGTCGGCCGTCGCTGTCCGCGAGCGTGTCCTACGGGGACGCCGACTCGGGGGACTGGACGATCGCGGCGGCCCGGGACTTCGTGGCCGACTTCCTCGCGGCCGCGCCGGCCGCCGGAGGCGACCCGGTGCCACGGGACAGCGTCGACCTGGCGCGCCTGGTGGTGAGCGAACTGGTGACCAACGCGGTGCGGCACGCCCCGGGCCCCTGCCAGGTGATCCTCGAACGGTTCGAGGACACGGTGGACATCTCGGTGGCCGACGGGCGCGAGGCCGCCCCCGTGCCCCGGCCCCACGATCCCGAGCGCATCGGGCAGCACGGTCTCGAGATCGTGCTCGCGGTCTGCGAGAGCGTGAGCGTGGAGCCGTACCAGGGCGGGAAGCGGGTCCGGGCCCGGCTGCCCCTCGCATGAGGGGCCGGGGGAGGGGGAGGGGCATGGAGGCCGGCTCGAAAAGTTTTTTCCGTGCAGATGAGTTTTCTCGGCATACGCCGCCGAAGTGGGGGTAGGCGACCCGCCTCACGGGGGTAATGACCACCGACGGACGAGGGAAGGGCATCACAGTGCCGACCGAGGTGACGACGGACACGAGGGCGGATGTCGAGACGGGGATGGAGGACCTTCCCGTACTTGAATCTCCCCGCAAGGTCGCTCCCAAGGACGCGCGCGAGCTGTCGAAGGTGTTCTTCGACAAGCTGGCGGTGGTGGAGGAGGGGACCCATGAGTACCAGTACGTGCGCAACACGCTGATCGAGATGAACATGTCTCTCGTCCGCTACGCCGCCGGCCGCTTCCGCGGGTCGCGAAGCGACGAGATGGAGGACATCGTCCAGGTCGGCACCATCGGCCTGATCAAGGCCATCGACCGGTTCGACCTCTCCCGCGAGGTGGAGTTCACCAGCTTCGCCGTCCCCTACATCGTCGGCGAGATCAAGCGCTTCTTCCGCGACACCTCCTGGGCGGTCCACGTACCGCGCCGGCTCCAGGAAGCCCGGGTGGAGCTGGCCAAGGCGACCGACGAGCTGAGCTCCCGACTCGGGCGCGCCCCGACGGTGGCGGAGCTGGCGAGCCTCATGAACCTCTCCGAGGACGAGGTGATCGAGGCGCGGATCGCCGCCAACGGCTACAACTCCGCCTCGCTCGACGCCGCCATCGGCCCCGACGGGGAGGACGACGCGGCGGCCCTGGCCGAGTTCATCGGCGTGGAGGATCCCGCGCTCGAACTCTTCGAGGACTTCCACACCCTCGCCCCGCTGCTCGGCGAACTCGACGAGCGCAGCCGCCGCATCCTGCACCTGCGCTTCGTCCAGGAGTTGACCCAGGCGGAGATCGGCAACGAGCTCGGCATCTCCCAGATGCACGTCTCCCGACTGCTCTCCCGCAATCTGGCACGCCTGCGCAAGGGCATGCTGGACCAGACGTAGACACCACCCCTCGGCGCCGTCAGGCGCGCCCCCGCACAGAACGGCCTCACCGCCCCCTTCGGTGAGGCCGTTCTGCGTGGTATGGGGTGGTATGGGCCGCGGGCGTCGGGGCACACGGAACGCAGGCGGGGAGAGACCCCGCCGTGAACGGCACAGGGGAAGAGCGAGCGGCGACGATCCGCCGGCTCTCCCCGCGCGGCCACCAGAGGAGTTGTTTCGCGTGACCGAGCACGTGTGGAGCTACAAGCCGACCGCGGGCCACCTGGCCGGTACCGAACTGACCGGATACAAGGTCGAGGCCGTCGACGGCAGCATCGGCAAGGTGGACAAGCACTCCGACGAGGCCGGTGACGCCTATCTGGTCGTGGACACCGGCGTGTGGATCTTCGGCAAGGAGGTCCTCATCCCGGCCGGTGCCGTGGTGCGGATCGACCCGGACGAGCGGAAGGTCTTCGTCGACCGGACCAAGGAGCAGATCAAGAACGCTCCCGAGTTCGTCCGCGACACGCACCTCCACGACCCCGACTACCGTCACCAGTTGGGCAACCACTACGGCCTGGGCGGCCCCTTCGGCCCCATCGTCTGAGCCCGTGGGGCCGACGCCCCCGGCGGTGTCCAGGCCGGGTCGCGGCCGCTGAGGCCGACGGCCCGGTCCAGGAGGGGCGCGTCGTCCGGTACGGGGACGACGGGCCCGAAGATGTCCCCGCGGCCCGGGTCGTCGGCGGACGCCAGCAGGAAGTCGTACGCGGCCCGCAGCGCGGCCTGATCGGGGTCGTAGGGCAGGCCGGCCGCCCGGGCGAGGTCCCAGCCGTGCACCACCAGTTCGTCGATCACCACCGCGCCGGCGACATCGCCGGGCAGGTCCACGCCACCGGCCCGGGTCATACCGCTCCAGGCGGCCGGCCGCCGCCACGCCTCGGCCAGTTCGTCGAGGACGTGGGGCAGCTCCTCCCGCCACGCGGCGGAGAGGACGGGCTTGGCCGAGTCGGGGGCCGTGTCCGTCGTGGGCCCCAGATCCTTGCGGGCGGCGTCCCGGAAGGCGACGGCGAGACCCGCGAGGTGGGCCAGCAGGTCGCCGACCGTGTACGCGGGGCACGGCGTCGGGTCACCGAGCCGCGCATCCGCGACACCGGCCGCGAGACGGGCCACGATCCTGGCCTGGGGCGTGAGGTCGAGAGTCGTCGAGGGGGGCATCCACCGCTCCTTGGGTGTCGGGTCGCAGGGTAGACCGGCGCCGGAGCCCGTACTCATCGGTCCGTACGGGCCCGATTCACCGGGCCGGACGGCCCGGCGGCCCCGCTGCCGGCCCGGCGGCCGGTTGACCAGGCTCCCGGCCCCGGCCCAGGCCCGGTCCCGAACCAGCTTCGGCCCCGACCGGGCCAGGACCTCGCAAGGTCGGGCCCGGCCGCCCCCGTCGTCTACAGCCCCAGGTAGAAGCGGATCGTCGTGCCTTCCGCGCCGGTGTGCACGCGTACCAGGTCGGACACATAGTGGACCAGCATCAGGCCCCGTCCGCCGATCTGGCCCGGCTTCGCAGGGCGGCGGCCCGCCAGAGGGTCGGACAGGCGGCCGGCGTCCCGGATCTCGCACACCACCGACCCGGCCTCGCTCCAGACCGCCAGCGTCCCGCGTCCGCCACCGTGCAGCACGCTGTTGGTGGTCAGCTCGGCGACGGCCAGCTCCGCGTCGTTCAGCCGCTGCGCCGCCAGGCCCAGCCGTGCCGCCTCGGCGACCGCGAACCGCCGGGCCGCCGGAAGGCCGTCGACGTCGAAGGCGAAGACGGCGGAGTCGGCCACGGGCGCCAGCGTCTCGTTGTACCGGGCGACGACCGCCTCCCAGTCGTACGCGTCGCTCTCCTCCTCGCGGCCCTCGCTGATGAGGACGGGGTGGGTCATGCGCGCGTCGGCGATCACCCGCGCGTCGAGCCGCGTCTCGTCGTACGGACACAGGATCGTGACCGCGCGGCCCTCGAAGGCCGCGTTGATCAACGCCTCGTGCTGCGCGCACGCCGGGTACTCGACCTCGCTGCGACCGGCCCAGATCGGCTCGCCGATGATCCGCACGCGCCCGTTCGGATGGGCGTCGGCGAAGCCGCGCAGCACGCGGGGGATGATCCGCCCCGGGTTGCGCCCGACGTCCGTCATGTCCAGGAACAGAACGCCGTCGGCGTCCGCGCCCAGTCCGTTCCTGATGAGCTCCAGGCGGGGGCCGGGCACGGCCACGGCCAGCGGCTCGCCGCCCGCGAGTCCCTTCCGCAGGAAGTCCACCGTCTGCCGCGTGTACTCCTGTTCGGTGCGATAGAACAGGGCGGGGTGCACGAACCTCTCGTCGGTCCTCACCGTGCTCATCGCTGCACCACCTCGATCTGCGGCAGGTCCGGCCAGAACATCTCCAGCACCCGCGGCACCTGCGGTGGAGGATGCTCCACCACCACCCGTCCTTCGGACAGGCCCATGGCGGTGACGGCCAGGGCCGTCACCCCGGCCACGTCGACGAAGGCGACGGCCGACAGTTCCACGTAGGACAGGCCGCTGTGCTTCCGGGCCAGCCCGGACAGAGCCTCCTCCCAGGACCGGCGGGTGACCTCGCTGATCTCACCGCCGACACGTATCCCCGGACGACCGGGCAAGGGGCTCACCTCCAACGCGGCCCTCGCCGGCGCCGTCACGCCGGGCCCGCCCACCGCATGCGGGACATCCTCACTCGGACTCCTCCACCCTCCATCAGCCGGCTGATGGTCGTCTCGGCTCGCCGGGCGCGACAGGCGACACCTTCCAGCCGAACACCCTATCGCGGTATCGCCGGCCCCCGTGCGCCGCACGGGGCGCGCCGCGCGCTCCTCCTCGACACGACGGTATCCTCCTCGACGTGCTGGAGCAGGCCCGGGTGTCTGCGGCGCCGAGCCCGGGTAGACCCCTTTTCCGTTCGTACCCAAGGAGCACACCATCACCATGCGAGCCGACAACGGCCAGGAGAGCACGGCCCAGCACGCACCCGAGGCGAAGGCCGCGGTGACGTTGCGAACGCACCACACCGAGACGGGCGTGGCCGTGTGCACGATCGTCGGTGACCTCGACTTCGACACCCGGGAGTCCGTCCAGGGGGAGCTGGCCGCCCTCGTCGAGGAGGGGACCTCCCCGCGCCCGCCCGCCCTCGTGGTGGACCTCTCGCAGGTCGGGTTCTGCGACTCCTCGGGCCTGAACATGCTGCTGCGCACCCGCGCGGCGGCGGAGGCCGTGGGGACGGAGCTCCGGCTGGCCGGCGTCGCTCCCGCCGTGATGCGGGTTCTCGAACTGACCGGTGCCGACACGGTGTTCTCTCTCTACGATTCGGTGGAGGACGCACTCGCGGTGTGACGGGACCCGCTCGGCCCGGCGCCCGCACACGGCATCACCGACGTCGAAGGGAACCCGGCACATGACGAACAGCAGGGGCGCCCGGGACGGCGCACAGGTGCGGGACAGCCCGACGACGGTCATCGGAGCCGCCCGGCGACGGCTGGCACTGGCGGGGCTGCCGTCGCCCGCCGGCCGGGCGAGGGAGTTCACCGTACGGGCTCTCGCCGACTGGTCCTGGTCCCCGGCCGCCGCCGGGGTCGACGCGGACGTGGCGGGCGACGTCGTCCTGGTCGTGGCCGAGCTCGTCGCCAACGCCGCAAGGCACGGGGGCGGGCCCTCGGAGCTGGTCCTGGACGCCTCCGCGCACCGCCTCCGGATCGAGGTCGGCGACCGCGACCCGCTCCCGCCCGCACCGCGCCGCTCCCACCACCCTGCGCTGCCCGGCGGACACGGTCTGTTCATCGTCGAGCGGGTCACCGACCGGTGGGGCGTCGAGCGGCACGGGCGGGGCAAGACGGTGTGGGCCGAGGTGGACGTCAAGCGCCTGGTGCCGGGGGACTGAGCCGGCGCCCGGTGACGTAAGAAGTCCCGGTGACGTAAGGAGTACGGTCAGCGGGGGCGGGAGTCGCCCAGGTCCTGGTCCTCGTCCGGAGTGGTCCAGGACTCGTCGCGTCCCCGCCCGCCGTGGGCCTGGGTGGGGTCGCCGACCGGACGGCGCCGGCGCGCGACGCGACGGCTGCCCCACAGGAACGCGCCGATGAGGACGGCGACGACCACCACGCCGATGACGATCGCGAAGACCATGGCGTTGGATCCGGCCGATGCGAGCGCGGGGACGGATGCTGATGCGGATGCGATCATGATCACCTTTCAGCGGGTCGGGGCGCGCCGTGACGGCTCCGGCCACGGGTGCCGGGGGCGCAAGCCGCGAATGTCCCGTTCTGAGGTTCGTAAACGCGATCGTCGGGGTCAGGGTCACCGACGGCTTCCGGGCGAGGTCGTTACCTCCGAGGCGCCGTGCCCGCAACCCCCAGCAGCGTGTCGCCTGCCGAATTCGGTCTTCCCTACGATTCTTTTCGGCCAACTGTGCGAGTGATTCCCGGATTTGGCGCATTCCCCTGCTAGCTTCGGCCGCAGTCCGACAGAGCCGGGGGGATCTCATGGGACGAGGAACGGGCGAGTGCGCGCCCTGCCGTGAGGCGAACGGGACGACCCGATGACCACGCCCACGCCCAGCCCGACCAGCACCCCCACCGCGAGCCCCAGCGCAAGCCCCACGCCGAGCCCGAGCTCCAGCCCCAGCCCGAGTGCGACGCCGACACCCGGGACGACGCCGACGCCCGGCACCACGCAGCCGCCGTCGCCGGGACAGCCGTCGGGTTCGCCCGGCTCCGATCCGACGCCGATGCCGTCGCCGAGCCCGAACGCTCCGCCGAAGCCCCCGGGCCCGCCGCCCCAGCTTCCTCCGGCGACCCCGCCGGCCGTGTCCAACCCCTGGACGGGTCCCGGCGGCTTCGACATCCAGCCGCTCCACCTGTACCAGGTGTCGGGCGCGCTGGCCGTCGAGCAGCAGTCGTTCCACAAGGCGCTCACGCAGTTCCTCGACGTCCACGGCTACTACTCCCGGGTCGGCGGCGCCGGCACCGTCACGGCCGAGTTCGCCACCCAGTACGCCGCGGTCATCGCCCTGCTCATGGAGGTGCACGGCAAGGCGGTGGTCGCCATCGGCGGCGCTGCGGTCGGCTTCACGACCACGGCCAACAACTTCCGGCAGGCGGACGCGGCCACCCACCCGCTCAATCCGCCCTTCGCGCCGCAACCGCCGCCGCAGGTCATCACCGCGCCGCCGGCGTACGCGGCCCCGCCGGCGTTCGGCGTCCGCGACGGCAACCCCGTCGACGACTTCCTCGACGTCTTCGACGGCGACGTCCCCGGCTCCCTCATCCGCACGGTCGTCGAGGAGGCCCTGGGCGCCGGCCGCGCCCTGGAGATCCTGCCGCTCCCGAACTACCTCAAGGTCAACGAGCTCTCGCAGGCATGGCTGCCGTACCAGACCGGCCTCGGCACCATCCAGGGGCAGCTCACCGGCACCGTCGACACCATCACGGACAACGCCAACGGCGACTGGCACGGGGCGATGCTGGAGTTCGTGTCGTCGCTGTGGGGCACGAAGGCGTGGGGCAAGAACACGGCCGGCTACGAGTGGGCGCACAAGCCGGCGACCGGGGCGGGCACCAGCCTTCCGGTCTTCGCCGTCCTCAGCACCACGGCGCAGATGCTGGCCCAGGCCCTCCGCTCCTACGCGGAGGCCGCCGAGAAGGTCCGCACCGAGCTGCGCGAGATCCTCTACAAGGCGATCAAGGACGCCCTCGCGCTCCTGGAGGCCACCGACCTGAAGGGCTTCCTGGGGAACCTCGCCGAGCGTCTGAAGAAGCTGTGGAAGGGCCTGGGCGCCGCCGTGCTCGTCAGCATCGACACGGACGCCGTCAACAAGGCCGTCGCCACCTACGAGACCGCGCTGCGGGAGCAGACGGAGGTGGTGAAGAAGCTGCTGGAGCCCCTGCGGGAGGCGTCGCGCGCGGTCCCGACCTTCCAGGCGCAGTCGGCGCGGGCCGAGGCGTTCGGCGCGCGCTCGCTCTTCGAGTTCGACCGGTCGATCGTCCCGCTCAACGAGCAGTCGCGGGACCCGAACAACCGGTTCGGCATCGACCTCGCCTCGATGGAGTGGGAGACCAACCCGTTCCAGCCGCCGCCCCCGGAGCCGCTGAGGCCCGGCAAGGACGCGCACACGATCGACCGGCATGTCGGGCTCACC
This sequence comes from Streptomyces sp. NPDC006339, assembly GCF_040612775.1. Lineage (NCBI taxonomy): Bacteria > Bacillati > Actinomycetota > Actinomycetes > Kitasatosporales > Streptomycetaceae > Streptomyces > Streptomyces sp. NPDC006339. The sequence goes on along the minus strand of NZ_JBEXQW010000001.1, from coordinate 44,953 downwards.
GCGGACCAGCTCCGGATGCGCGTCCGGGATCAGGGCGTCGACGCCTCGGCCTTCCCGGACCTGCCCGTCGCGCAGAAGTCCGTCCAAGCTGCGCTCAACGATCCACGCAACATCCGGACGATCGAGGACTGGATGGAGAAGCAGGAGCAGAAAGTGGCCAACGGCACGTTCAAGCCCGGCTCTTCTCCGGACCTGCAGGTCGTCACCGTGAAAGACGCGCACGGGAACCCAGTCGCGACGGGCTCCTCCGTCACGCAGTCCGACTTCGCCGCCCAAGGCTTCGGCGCGCAGCCGCGACAAGTCCACAGCGTGAAGCTCGTCCTCGGCTATTCGCCGGAGTCCGGGACGTTCTATGTCCGCACCGCCTTCCCGAACCCGCCGTAACATGCGCCACGTGACCACGGAACACCATGAACTCGTCACCCAAGGCGCGGTGGGACTCCTCCTGCGTGTCGCCGTCGCGTCCCGCAACCCGGGGGCAGCCCCGCTGGAGGACGAACTCCAGCGGCTGTCGCGCGTTCTGCAGGATTCCAGGACGACATCCGGGGTGATGCCGCATGTGGTGCTCGCCTCGCTGCTGGACCTCCTGGCCGACGAGGTCGGCACGGCGGCGTTCGAAGCCAGGCCCGCCGCGTACCGCCAGGCACTCGCGCGGGCGGCCGGCGACGATCCGCCGGCGGACTTCCTGCGCGCGCTGGCCGCGCTCATCCGGGATCGCTACTTCCGCTCCTATCCGGACATGACGGAGCTGCCGCTCTCCGAGTGGGAGGCAGGTGCACGCTTCTCGCTGACCTCGGCCTTCATCTCGTCGATGATCTCGGGCGAGTACGACAGCGTGGACGAGGCCCTGGACGAGATCCTGACCAGCGAGCATCCCGACTGCCACGAGCGACTCGGGAACCTCGCAGGCGAGTTGCAGCGCCTGCTGTACCTGTTCCGCACGCCCGCCGAACTCGACGCGGCCTTCGCCGAGGCCGCGCCCTACGTCACCCACGCACGGATCCGCCTCCTCCTCGACGCCGTCCACGCCCACTTCGCCGAGCAGCACTGACAGCCCGCCCCGTCACACCGGAAGGAGCCGCCGCCATGTCCACCGAACCGAACCTCGACGTGACGGACGAGGACCTGAAGCGCCTCGCGGACGACCTGGACGCCATGCGGTCGCACATCGACGGCCAGGTCCGCCGGATGGACGCGATCGTCGACCGGGCCGAGGCGCGGTGGCGCAGCGAGGCGGCGACGGCGTACCGGAAGCTGCACCGGGAGGCCGGGGCCGACGCCGTACGCATACGCGAGATCCTCGGGGTCCTGGCCAAGGCGGTCCGGATGAGCCGGGACGGGTTCACGCGCCAGGAGCTGGACATCCTGCGGCAGTTCCGGGCCGAGATGAAGAAGGTCGACATCGACGCGGAGGTACGCGAACTGTCCGGCGAGCGACCGGGCGGCGCGGGGCCCGGCGGCGGGACGGCACCGACCAGCAGGATCAACGACATCTGACCGTACGGTGGAACGGACATCCGTCCACCTACGCACCCGTACACCCGTACATCCGCACCACCGCACGTCCGTAGGGCAGGGGGAAACGTGAACGACGACGGCTCCATCTCCGTCGACCTGGTCGCGCTGCGCGAGATCGCCGGCGACCTGGAGGACATCCTGGCGAAGCTCAACGAGCGGCTAGCCGCGCTGTACGACCGTACGGTGCCGGTCGTCCTCGCCTGGCAGGGCGAGGCCCGTGAGGCGTTCGTCGACGAACTCGACCGCTGGGACCGGCAGGTGGAGGACCTCCAGGCCGCGCAGAAGTGGCTGCACTCCATCGTCACCACCGGGCACGCCAACTACTCCGCCGCCCATCGGGCGACCCTGCGCGGCTGGGGCGGTGCCTGAGCATGACGACACCTCCCACACCTCCCGTACCGCCCGCGCCGCCCACCCCTCCGGTCCCGGCCCGCGCCGACCGTGCCGCGACCTTCCCGGACCGGGCGACCGCGCAGTGGGCCACCCAGCAGGCGATCTCCTTGAACGAGCAGGTCATCCACCGCTGGCTCGCCCAGTCCACCCGGCAGCGGCTCGTGATCGAGGCCGCCTGGCCCTCGCGGCCCGAACCGGTGGGGACGCTGATGACCACCGGGATGGCACTGGCCGACCAGGACCCGATCCCGGTGCGCGCCGTCCGGGTCGTGCTCCGCCGGACCGCGTCCGGCGAGCCCGGCGCACACCCCTTCACCGTGCACTCCTCCCTGCCCGTCGAGCTGTAGAGGCCCCCGTGTCCCTGAACCCCGCCGAGCACGACCGCAAGTACGGCGAGCTCGACCAGGTCGTCCGCGCCCACCTGGGCCTCGGCCCGCACGCCCCCGAGGCGGTGGCCGGCTATCTGCGGCAGACGTGGCGCACCCGGCCCTGGGCGATCGCCGTCGCCGCCGAGCAGCTCCGTACGCTCGCGGACAACCCGCCCGGGCGGCTCCGGCTCCGGCTCGGCGAGTACTACCGGATGCCCGACGTGGGGCTGCCGCCCGAGGAGATCCGGGGCTGGCTCACCGGTCTCGCCGACCGGCTCGACGAGAGCCTGGCGAACGGCCAGGCGCCGCCGCCCGGGCCGCCCGCGACGCCCTGGGAGTGGCGGGCCCGCTTCCCCGAGCTGGCGCAACTGCTCGGCGGCTGGTTCACCCAGGACATGCCGGAGGAGTTCGGCGACCACGACTCGGCGCTCGCCGACTATCTGGAGGGCACCGACCCGGGGCTCGTCGCCCAGTTGACGGGGGAGCTGCACGACCTGCTCGCCCTGGACCTCGACGAGGACGGCCTGGCGCTGGCGCTGGTGACACTCGGCGCGGAGGTGGAGCCCCCGGTGCCGTACAGCCCAGGCGCCTGGCTCGCCACCCTCGCCGTACGACTGCGCGGCTGACCGGCCGCCCGTGCGGTGACGGGCCTCGCGCGCGGTGGTGGGGTCGGGCTCCCGCTCACTCGACGGGCCAGGCGTGAGCCGGAACGTTCATGTGCATGTAGTCGAGGTACTGCCCCGTCATCCGCCTCAGCGCCTCGTGCCGGTCGGCGTGACCGTGCTCCAGGAGGTGATGGAACGTCTCGGCCTGCCACACCGCGCCGTTGCGGCCGCTGACACACCGCTGCTCGATGATGCCGAGCAGCGGCTCGCGCCGGTCGGCGTCCATGCCCCACCGCTCCAGCCCCCGGTCCGCGAGCGGCAGCAGCCGGCGCAGGACGAGTTCGGTCACCGGGACTTCGCCCATCCCGGGCCAGTAGAGCTGCGCGTCGATCCCGTACCGGGCGGCGGTGTGCAGATTGTCCTCGGCCGCCGAGAACGACATCCGGGACCACACCGGGCGGTCCTCGTCGACCAGGGCGCGGACCAGGCCGTAGTAGAAGGCGCCGTTCGCCAGCACGTCGGCCACCGTGGGGCCGGCGGGCAGCACGCGGTTCTCCACCCGCAGGTGGGGCACCCCGTCGACGACGGCGTAGACGGGGCGGTTCCAGCGGTAGACCGTCCCGTTGTGCAGGGTGAGCTCGGAGAGCTGGGGGATCCGTCCGCGGTCCAGCACCTCCTGGGGGTCCTCGTCGTCGCACAGCGGCAGCAGGGCCGGGAAGTACCGCGCGTTCTCCTCGAAGAGGTCGAAGACGCTGGTGATCCACCGCTCGCCGAACCACACCCGGGGCCGGACCCCCTGCACCTTGATCTCGTCCGGCCGGGTGTCGGTGGCCTGCTCGAACAGCGGGATGCGCGTCTCGCGCCACAGCTCCTTGCCGAAGAGGAACGGGGAGTTCGCGGCCAGGGCCACCTGCATCCCCGCGACGGCCTGCGCGGCGTTCCAGTGGTCGGCGAACTCGTCCGGCGAGACCTGAAGGTGGAACTGGGTGCTGGTGCACGCCGCCTCCGGCGTGATCGTGTCGGCGGAGGCGCGCAGCCGCTCCACCCCGTCCACCGCGATCAGCAGGTCCTCGCCCCGCGCGGCGAAGATCTGCTCGTTGAGGAGGTGGTACCGGGGATTCTCGGACAGCGCGGCCTGTCCCACGTCCTTCAGTTCCAGCGTCGGCAGAATGCCGATCATGACCAGATGGGCCCCGATGGCCGCGGCCCGCCGCTCGGCGTGGTTGAGCGCGTCCCGGATCTCCTGCTCCCAGGAGTCGCGACCACCCGCCACGAGCTGCCGGGGCGCGATGTTGATCTCCAGGTTGAACCGGCCCAGCTCACTCGACCACGAGGGATCCGCGATCGCCTCCAGGACCTCCGCGCTGCGCATGGCGGGCTCGGCGGCCGCGTCCACGAGGTTCAGCTCGATCTCGAGCCCGACCTGCGGCCGCTCGAAGTCGAACCGCGACTCGCGCAGCATCCGGGCGAGCACGTCGAGGCAGGCGTGCGTCTTGTTCCGGAACCGGCGACGGTCGTCACGGGTGAACACCAGCGCCGGGACATCGCGTCCCATGCGGCCTCCCGGAGGGTCGGGGGCGGATCCGGGGTCCGGGGTCCGGGGTCCGGGGGACCGGGGGACCGGGGGCCGGAGCGCGAACCCTGCCCTCCCAGCGTCCCACAGACCTCAGGAGGGCATGTTCTGCTCCGCCCACACCACCTTGCCGGTGGCGGTACGGCAGGACCCCCACCGGCGGCACAGCATGTTGATGAGCTGAAGCCCCCGGCCGCCCTCGTCGCTGAGGTCCACGTGCTGGATCTGGGGCAGGTCGGGGCCGGTGTCCGAGACCTCCACGACGAGGCGTTCCCCGCGCAGCAGCCGCAGCAGACCGGGCCCGTTCCCGTAGCGCAGCGCGTTGCCGACGAGCTCGGAGACGACGAGCTCGGACACGTCGGCGAGCTCCGCGAGGCCCCACTCGGCGAGCTGGTCGGTGACGAGGCCGCGGGCGACGGAGGCGGCCCGCCCGTCCTGCGGCAGCTCCCACACCCGCAGATCCCCGGCCGGCAGCGAGGCGCTCGCGGTGATGAGGAGCACGGCCTCGTCGAAGCGGGCGGCGGCGGCCGGCGCGCACTCCACCAGGCCGCCCCGCTCCAGCGCCCCGGGCGGCAGGCTCAGCGTCGCCGACCGCAGGCGCTCGAGCTGCGTGTCCACGTCCTCGTTCCGCGTCTTGACCAGGCCGTCCGTGTACATGACCAGGTGGGCGCCGTCGGGGACGCGCAGCCGCAGCGGGTCGTACGGGATCACTCCCGCGCCCAGCGGCGCGCCGGTCGGCACGGGGACGAACTCGGCGCCGCCCTGTCCGTCGAGCAGCAGGGGCGGCAGGTGCCCGGCGCTCGCCAGCGTGTAGGTGGAGTCGGCGGGGTCGTAGACCGCGCAGAGGCAGGTGGCGACCTGCTCGTCCTCCAGGTCGCGGGTGGCCAGGTCGAGCCGGGCGAGGATCCGCTCGGGGGCCATGTCCAGCGTCATCAGCGTGCGGCCGACGGTCCGCAGGCGCCCCATGGTGGCGGCCGCGGGCAGCCCGTGCCCCATCACGTCGCCGACCATGAGCGCGGTCCGCCCGCCGGGCAGGCCCATCACGTCGTACCAGTCCCCGCCCACGCCGTGGTGGGCCGCCGAGGGGGCGTACTCGGAGTGCACCAGCAGGCCCGGCGTCGCCGGAGTGAAGCGGGGCAGCAGACTGCGCTGCAACGAGACGACATGCTCGCGCTCGCGACCGTACAGCCGGGCGTTGTCGATGAAGACGGCCGCCTTGGAGGCGAGCTGCTCCGCCAGGGCCAGGTCGGTGGAGGAGAACGGTGGCGTTCCGGGGCCGCGGACGAAGTCGGCGCTGCCGAGGAGCAGCCCGCGGGCGATCAGGGGCACGGCGAGATAGCTGTGCACGCCCGCGGCGCGCATCTTCGCCGCCGCGCTCGCGGTGGGCGCCACGCGGACGTAGTCGTCGTCCCGCATGCGGCTCAGCAGAACCGGCTTGCCCTGCCGGAGGCAGTACCGGTGCAGCAGGGTCTCGTGCGGCTGCTCGGTGTACACGGACGTCTCGCCGACCGGCGTCGGCTCCAGGGAGGAGAGCTCCTCGATGGCGCACAGCGCCGTGGCCCGCATGACCGGGATCCCGGGCTCCGTCCACCGGGAACCCTCGTCGCCCCGCAGCACGCTCTCCAGAATGTCCACGGCCGCCCCGTCGGCGAAGCGGGGCACGGTGAACTCGGCGAGCTCCCGCGCCGTGCGCTCCAGGTCCAGGGTCGTGCCGATGCGCGAGGTCGCGGAATTCAGCCAGGCGAGCCGGCTGCGCGTGGTGAACCGATCCGGCGGCAGCACGCCCCGGCTCCGGCGAAACCGCACGTTCTCCCCCGCCGAGCGGCGCACCGCTGGGTCCCGCCCGGCCGAGCCCCGGCTGTGCAGACCCCGTCTGCCGCTGCCGCCGTTCACTCTCTCGGCCCCCAACAGGACTCGACACCACTGTGGTGCCCAGTGTGCACCGGAAACGGCCACGGCGCCTCCCACCGGCGGTGGCTTCGTGCCCTGAGAAAACCGGAGGCGGCATGAAGGGGCGTGTACGTCCCCCGGAACCGCGTCCTCGTCGACGCTCTGGCGTCACTGCCGCGCGACCAGCGGGAACGCATCGAGCGGAGCGAGACTCGATTGGTCACCCACCTGGACCGGCAGCACGGGGACGGCCGCCCCGGCGTGTGTTCAAGGGCCAAAAGCCCCTGTCGATCGTGATCACGGCAGGACAGCGCGGGGATTCGCCGCAGTTCGAACCGGTGCTGGAAGGTTGAGCGAAGACCGTCACGGTCCCCGCGTCGAATCGAGGTCCAGGATCATGTCCAGCGACCGCACTCCGTCGGCCCCGGTGAAGGGCCCGACCGCTTGGAAGCCGTTCTTCTGGTAGTAGCGAATGGCGCGTGGGTTGTCGGCGAGAACGCCGCCCCACAAGATGATTCTCTTCCTGCCGAAGCGGCGCGCGACGTCCGTCACGAGTGGGAACACTTGCGTTCCCACCCCTCTCCCCTGGTAGTCGTCAGCCAGGGTGGGACCGAAGCGGCAATCGGTGGCTGCAAGGCGGATACCGGCCTCGCGATAGCGCGCGATGTCCTCGGTGTGGAGATCGAAACTGAACTCAAATAGGCCGACGATCCTGCCAGATGGCACTTCCTCAAGCACAAGCCGGAGCTTGTCGTAGCGGGCGATCGCGTCACACAGCTCCGACGCAGTTGCGAGGTCGTACCCATCGAACGTACTCAGCCGCCTCGAGTCGCCTGACAAATCCCCTAAAAAGCCCAACGTCAGGCGACTTGTCAGAATCAACGGGTCGTCGGCGACCTCCGTCAACGCAAGCATCCCAGCACCCCCACCAGCTCAGATCCGGTGGCATGAACCTATGGGTGATCAATCTTCGGGGCAACGATCAAGCTAGCTGCGATGGCATGGGTCGACTTTCAAGAACAGACCCTATGAGGGGAAGGCGTCCTCCAGTTGTGGGACGCACGGCGACAGCAATGTTTCCGTGTGCCGGGTGACTGTGCCGCGGGCGAGTCTGAGGACTTGGACGTCGTTCTCGTGGCCCGGGTCCTCGTCGTCGCGGATGTGGAGGAGCCCGTAGGAGCCGGGGGCCACCGCGGCCACGTGCTCAAAGAGTTCGATGACGTCGTCTGACGGGCGGTGGTTGGCGTTGCCTCCCACGTGGAGGAAGGGCTCGCCGTTCATCCAGCGGAGATCGAGGAGGTAGGGGCCGGACATCCGGGCGACATGCAGCCGAAGCTCGTCGACGATCCGCCGCAGCCGGACGTCATCGTCGTCGTCCCCCGCGGTCTCCCGGATCGTGATCCACCCGTGGTACTCGAACACGCCGTGATCCTACAAGCCCGGACGTGACCGGCATCTGAAACCCGCCCCCTTCGCCCGAGTCTGCTCGCCGTGGCCCGACCGGCCGGAAGTGGTCGGCCGCCCTCGGGCGGGCAGGGGCGCGGGCGGCGTGGGCGTAGGGGACGCGTCAAGAGGGGCGTCGGGGGCGTCAGGGGGGTGTCAAGGGCGGCGGGGGCGTGGCCGAAAGGCGGTTTCCTCGTCTTCGGCGCCGCTCACGGACAGATCCGGGCGGCCCGTTCGTCCCATCCACTCACCTCAGGAGTTCACGATGGCCGACACGGCCTTCGTGGTCACCACGGTCGCGGTCTTCGCGCTGGTGGCCCTCATCGCCAAGGGGGTGGCGAAGCCGTGACGGTCGAGAACGTCGTCGGCCTGATCGTCGCCGCCGCCCTGCTGGGATACCTCGTCCTCGCGCTGATCAAGCCGGAGAGGTTCTGAGCACCGATATGTCCCCCGTCCTGGCCGGCATCCTCCAACTGCTCGCCCTGGTCGTCGCCCTCGGCCTGTCGTACCGGCCGCTCGGCGACCACATGGCCACGGTCTACTCCTCTAAGCGGCATCTGCGCGCCGAGAAGTGGATCTACCGGGCCATCGGCGCGAACCCGGACCCCGAGATGCGCCGACCGGCGTATCTGCGCGGTGTGCTCGCCTTCTCCCTCGTCAGCGTCCTCTTCCTCTACGCACTCCAGCGGCTCCAGGGCGCGCTGCCCGGGTCCCTCGGCTTCGTCTCCATCGACCCGGACCAGGCGTTCAACACGGCCGCGTCGTTCGTCACCAACACCAACTGGCAGTCGTACTACGGCGAGCAGGCCATGGGCCACGTCGTGCAGACCGGCGGCCTGGCGGTGCAGAACTTCGTGTCGGCGGCCGTCGGCATGGCCGTGGCCGTCGCCCTCGTACGCGGCTTCGCCCGCTCCCGTACCGGCGAACTCGGCAACTTCTGGGCCGACCTGGTCCGCGGCGTCGTACGGATCCTGCTCCCGCTCGCGGTGATCGGCGCGCTCGTCCTGGTCGCCCGCGGCGCGATCCAGAACTTCTCCGGCATTCACGAGGTCGGCCGGTTCACGGGCGGCACACAGCAGTGGAACGGCGGCGCGGTCGCCTCCCAGGAGGTCATCAAGGAGCTCGGCACCAACGGCGGCGGTTACTTCAACGCCAACTCCGCCCACCCCTTCGAGAACCCCGACGGCCTCTCCAACCTCTTCGAGATCTATCTGATCCTCGTCATCCCCTTCGCGCTGACCCGCACCTTCGGCCGCATGGTCGGCTCGCTCAGGCAGGGCTACGCGATCCTCGCGGCGATGGCCACGCTCTGGCTCGGCTTCACCGCGCTGATGATGGCGACCGAGTTCCACCACGGCGGCCCGGCGTTCGACCTCGCCGGCGGCGCCATGGAGGGCAAGGAGACACGCTTCGGCATCGCCGGCTCGTCGCTCTTCGCCGTCGCGACCACGCTGACCTCCACGGGCGCGGTGAACTCCTTCCACTCCTCGTACACCGGCTTCGGCGGCGGCATCACCCTGCTGGGCATGCAACTGGGCGAGATCGCGCCCGGCGGCGTCGGCTCCGGTCTGTACGGCATGCTGATCATGGCCGTCATCGCGGTGTTCGTCGCCGGCCTCATGGTCGGCCGCACGCCCGAGTACCTGGGCAAGAAGATCGGCACGCGCGAGATCACCTTCGCCGCCTGCTACCTCCTCGTCACCCCCGCGCTCGCCCTGTGCTTCACGGCGGCCTCGTTCGTCCTGGACAGCCCGGCGCACTCGATGACGAACACGGGCGCCCACGGTTTCTCCGAGATCCTCTACGCCTACACCTCCGCCGCCAACAACAACGGCTCCGCCTTCGCCGGCCTGAACGCCGACACCCCGTGGTTCAACACGACGATCGGCATCGTGATGCTGCTCGGCCGCTTCCTGCCCATGGTGTTCGTCCTCGCCCTGGCCGGCTCCTTCGCCGAGCAGACCCCCGTCCCCGCGACCACGGGCACCCTGCGCACCGAGAAGTCGCTGTTCACCGGCCTGCTCGTCGGCACGATCGCCATCATCACCGGTCTCACCTACTTCCCGGCGCTCGCGCTGGGGCCGCTCGCCGAAGGGCTCGCGGCATGACCACCGAACTGAGGAATCACGAGGACGCCATGTCCACCTCCGCCGCCCCCTCGCCGAAGACGAAGACGAAGACGCAGACGAAGACGCATACGGATACGAAGACGGAGACGGAGACGGGGGCACCGCGCGGCGACGCGCCCGGCGACGCCCCCGGTGGGCTTCCGGGGCACCGGCCCGCCGGGCAGCCGCCGGCCGGGCGGGTCGGCGGCGGTCTGTTCGACCCCCGGCAGTTGGCGCGGGCCTTCCCGGACGCCCTCCGCAAACTCGACCCGCGCGCGATGGTCAGGTCCCCCGTCATGTTCGTGGTCCTGGTCGGCTCGGTGCTCACCACGGTGCTCGCCGTCCGGGACCCCGGGAACTGGTTCGGCTGGGCCGTCGCCGCCTGGCTCTGGCTGACCACGGTCTTCGCCAACCTGGCCGAGGCCGTGGCCGAGGGCCGGGGCAAGGCGCAGGCCGAGACCCTGCGCAGGGCCAGGACCGACACCGTCGCCCGCCGCCTCACCGAGGACGGCACGGGTGAAGAGCGCGTCCCGGGGACCGGTCTGCGCGTCGGCGACCTGGTGGTCTGCGAGGCCGGTGAGATCATTCCGGGCGACGGGGACGTCGTCGAGGGCGTGGCCTCCGTGGACGAGTCCGCCATCACGGGCGAGTCGGCCCCGGTCATCCGCGAGTCGGGCGGCGACCGCTCGGCCGTCACCGGCGGTACGAGGGTGCTGTCCGACCGGATCGTCGTCAGGATCACGACGAAGCCCGGCGAGACCTTCGTCGACCGCATGATCGACCTGGTCGAGGGCGCCGCCCGCCAGAAGACGCCCAACGAGATCGCGCTCAACATCCTGCTGGCCTCGCTGACCATCGTCTTCCTGCTGGCCGTCGTCACCCTCAAACCCTTCGCGATCTACGCCGGGGCCGACGCGCAGACCTCGCTGATCGTCCTCACCGCGCTCCTCGTCTGCCTGATCCCCACGACCATCGGCGCCCTGCTCTCCGCGATCGGCATCGCCGGCATGGACCGGCTCGTGCAGCGCAACGTGCTGGCCCTGTCGGGGCGCGCCGTCGAGGCCGCCGGCGACGTCTCCACCCTGCTCCTCGACAAGACCGGCACCATCACCCTCGGCAATCGGCAGGCCGCCGAGTTCGTACCCGTACGCGGGACGACGGAGGACGAGGTGGCGGACGCCGCCCAACTGTCCTCGCTCGCCGACGAGACCCCCGAGGGCCGCTCGATCGTCCTCCTCGCCCGGGAGGGGTACGGGCGGCTGGAACGGCACCGGGACGAGCTCGCCCACGCCACCTGGATCGAGTTCACCGCCCGGACCCGCATGTCGGGTGTCGACTACGTGGACGAGGCGGAGGAGGCGGACGGCCGCGAGGTCCGCGCGGTCCGCAAGGGCGCGGCCGGCTCCGTGATCGCCTGGGTCGAGGAGCAGGGCGGCACGGTCGCCCCCGACGCCCGGGTGCTGACCGACCGCATCTCCCAGGCCGGCGGCACACCGCTGCTCGTCGCGGTGAGCGACGGCAAGGGCGCCCGCGTCCTCGGCGTCGTCCACCTCAAGGACGTCGTCAAGGAGGGCATGCGCGAGCGATTCGGCGAACTGCGCCGCATGGGCATCAAGACCATCATGATCACGGGTGACAATCCGCTGACGGCGAAGGCGATCGCCGAGGAGGCGGGCGTCGACGACTTCCTCGCCGAGGCCACCCCCGAGGACAAGATGGCCCTCATCAAGCGCGAGCAGGCCGGCGGCAAGCTGGTCGCGATGACCGGCGACGGCACCAACGACGCCCCGGCCCTCGCCCAGGCCGACGTGGGCGTGGCCATGAACACCGGCACGTCGGCCGCCAAGGAGGCCGGCAACATGGTCGACCTCGACTCCGACCCGACCAAGCTCATCGAGATCGTCGAGATCGGCAAGCAACTCCTCATCACACGCGGAGCGTTGACGACCTTCTCGATCGCCAACGACGTCGCGAAGTACTTCGCGATCATCCCCGCCCTCTTCACCGTCGCCTATCCGTCCCTGGACAGGCTCGACATCATGCGCCTGTCCTCGCCCGAGTCCGCGATCCTCTCCGCCGTCATCTTCAACGCGCTGATCATCGTGGCCCTCGTGCCGCTCGCCCTGAAGGGCGTGCGCTACCGGCCGGCCGGCGCCGACGCGATGCTCCGCCGCAACCTCGGCCTCTACGGACTCGGCGGCCTCGTCGCCCCGTTCGTCGGCATCAAGGCCATCGACCTGCTCCTCTCCCTCCTCCCCGGACTGCGTTGATCCGGAGCCACTCCAGAAAGCGTGCTGATCGACATGAACAACTCCGTGGGAAACGCCGGGCGTTCGGCGGCGGCCGGCCTCCGGGCCCTCCTCGTCCTCACCCTCCTGTGCGGCGTGCTCTACCCGCTCGCCGTCACCGGCGTCGCCCAGGCCGCCTTCCCCCACCAGGCGAACGGCTCCGAGATCAAGGACACGAGCGGCCGGGTCGTGGGCTCCGCACTCATCGGCCAGCGCTACGACCTGCCGCTCCGGGACGGCGAGGAGACCCCGGCCCCGGACCTGAGGTGGTTCCAGCCGCGCCCCTCCCGCGGCCTCGGCACGAACACCGTCAACACGCGGTACGCGCTGATCCTGTCCGGTGCGACCAACCGCTCGGGCGACAACGCGGAGCTGATCCGGTGGGTGACGGAGGCGAAGGCCGCCGTCGTGACGGACAACTCCACCGCCACGTACCGGGTGCGGCCGTCGGAGGTCCCCGCCGACGCCGTCACCTCCTCCGGCTCGGGCCTGGACCCGCACATCTCCCCGGCGTACGCGCGACTCCAGGTCCACCGCGTGGCGGAGCGCAACCACCTGTCCGTCGCCGCCGTCGAGAAGCTGGTCGCCGACCACACCGAGGCCCGCCTCCTCGGCTTCGTGGGCGAACCCCGCGTCAACGTCCTGAAGCTCAACATCGCCCTCAAGGGGATGGTCGCGGCGGGTGGCTGACGGCCGCCGGACCGCTCCGGTCCTTCACCGGGCCGGTCGCCCCGCCCCGGTGGGGTCTTCGGCGGCGGGGGCGGCGGTGGAGCGCTGGGCCGGCAGGGACAGCGGATGGCGGCGGTGGCGTCCCGAGTCGTCCGGGCCGGTGTCGTCGACGTGGTCGAGGAGGCGCCGGAGGGCTCGGTGGGCCTGAGGGGCGTCCAGGCCGGGGTCGAGCTGGGCGAGCGCGCGCCGGGCACGGTGGCGGGCCCGGCCGGTGCGGCCGGCCCGGTGGTCGGCGAGGGCACGGGCGTAGTGGGCGAGCGCTCTGGCCCACGTGTCGTCGCGGACGGCCGGCCGGGCCAGCGCGCGCCGCGCGGTGCGGAGCGCGGCCTCGGGGTCGGTGTGCGTCTGGACGACCGCCAGGGCCGCGAGGCTGACGGCCGCCGGCGGCCCGGCGGAGGCGTGCTCGGGAATGGTCGCGGCGGCGTACCCGTAGTGCTCGGCGGCCGCGCGCAGATCGTGCCGCTGCCACGCGAGGGTGCCGTGGACGTGCGCGATACGGCCGAGGAGCGCGTCGTCCCCGGCGAGCACGGCGGCCGGCCAGGCGGCGTCCAGGAGCCGGTGCGAGGTGGCGGGATCCCGGGCGGTGCTGAGCCACGCGGCGAGCCACTGCGCCCGGGCCCTGTCGGCCTCGTCCGTACGCAGGAGGGGCAGCAGCCCCAGGAGATGGGCGGCGCCCTCCTCCGCGTGGCCGTGGGCCGCCCACCAGAACCACAGGTGCAGCACGCTGTCCGACGCGGCCCGGGCGAGCGAGGGTTCGCGGGCCGCGCGGCGCACCAGGCAGACGATGTCCGTGTGTTCGTCGAGGACGAGCCGGGCGGCCTGACGCTGCAATCCGCTGGTCCACAGGGCCTCCGCGACGGCGGCCACGCTCCGGCAGTGACGGGCGTGACGGTCCCGGACCGCGACCGCCTCCCCGGACGCGGTCAGCCGTTCCCGGCCGAACTCGCGGGCGGCCCGGGCCATGCGATAGCGCACCTCCTGTACGGTGCCGATCTCCCCGTACGGGTGGAGGACGCCGGTCGCGGCGAGCGCGGCCAGCGCCGGGGGCACCTCGTCCGCGTCGATGCCGAGCCCCTCGCAGACGAACCTGGCCGCGGCCTCCGTGAAGGCCCCCGCGAAAACGCTCACGCAGCGCCAGACATGCCGTACGGCCGGCTCGCACAGGGCGTGCACGGCCCCGATCGACGAGCGGACCGACCGGTGCCGGCTCACCCGCGAGCCCGGCCCGGCCAGCCAGCACACCCCCGCCTCCAGACGCTCGGCCAGCTCGCCCACGGTGGCGTCGCCGAGCTGCGCGGCAGCGAGCTCGATCGCCAGCGGCACCCCTTCCACCAGCCGGCACACCCGCTCCACCGCACCGAGCTCCCCGCCCCCGGGCGGCGACCCGTGCGCGGCGACCCGCGCGAGAAACAGCTCGGCGGCGGGTGAGGGGCGCGCAGCCGCGGCGCCGAGCCCCCCGGCCCCCTCGGTCCCCGTGACCTCCTCACTCCCCACGGCTGGGCCAGTCCCCGCCGCCCCGCCAGGCCCCCGGCACGCCCCCCGTCCTCAGCGGTGACAGGCGCAGCACATGCTCCTCGCCGAGGCCCAGGGGGCGGCGGGTGGTGACCAGGATGTGGAGGTCGGGGAGGCGCATCAGCAGGGACTGGACCAATCGGGCGCATTCGCCGTGGACGGGATCGATGTCGTCCAGGACCAGCAGGGGCCGGCCCGTCGACAGTGGGGGAGTGCGCGGGTCGTCGGCCGTGGGGCGGCCGGGTGGGTCGGCGGTGGCGGCGTCCAGGGCCCGTAGGATCCGCGCGGCCAGGGCGTGCGGGCCCACCGGGACGACGTCGTGCCAGCGGACCTTCACCATCCCCGACCACGGCCCCCGGCCGGGCCGGCCGGCCGCCGCCATCGCCAGGCGGCTCTTGCCCACGCCCGCCGCACCCGACACCGTCACCAGCCGGCTCGACGCCAGCGCCTTCTCCAGGGCGGCCAGCTCCTCGGAGCGACCCACCAGCCTGCCGTGACGCCCTGTGATCGGGGCGTCATCCCCCTCGGCTCCAGCCCACACGTCCGCTTCCACCCGCAATCCGGCCCATCGCCTTCCACAGCGACGCCAACCGCAGGTCCGGCGTGCAGAACCGTCACTGCACGAGCGTCGCGCCACACCAACGCGCGGCGGACGCCCGGAGTGGCGACGATCCGCACCGGACCACACGTGCGAGTGAACGCGGTCGGCGGGGCAGAGGACCGTCAGAGGGTGGCGTGCAGGACGCAGATGTCGTCGCGGCGCAGATCCGGTGTGACGAGGGCGTCCAGAATGTCCTCCAGGACCCGGCCGCCGCCGGAGCACTCCGCCGCCGTGCGGGCGAGGCGGGCGAGGCCGTCGCCGATGTCCTCGCCCGGCTCCTCGACCAGGCCGTCCGTGTACAGCAAGAGCTGGTCGCCGGGCAGCAGTTGGACGGAGGCGGAGTCGTGGTGCGGAGTGGCCACGGCGCCCAGCAGCACGCCGTGCGGAGCCGCGAGGCAGCGGGCCTCCCCGTCACGGATCAGCAGCGGCGGCAGATGGCCGGCCTGGACCCAGGTGAAGCGCGAGGAGTCCGGCTCGTAACGGGCCATGATCATGGTGGCGGTGCTGAAGTTCCGCTCCGCGCTGTGCAGCAGCAGCGTGTTGAGCCGGGCGAGGATCTGCGGGAGCGGAGTGCCGGTGATCGCCATGCCCTTCGCGGTGAAGCGCAGTTGGGCCATGGTGGCCACCGCGTCGAGCCCGTGGCCGGCGACGTCACCGACGACGAGCAGCGCGCTGCCGTCGGGCAGTTCGATGGCGCTGTACCAGTCCCCACCGACGTTGAGCCCCTCCTGGAGCGGCTGGTAGGCCACGTCGACCGTGAGGCCGCCCAGGCTCAGGGACTGCTGGGGCAGCGGCAGCAGGGCGTGCTGGAGGCGGGCGGCGAGGTCGCGCTCCGCGTCGAGCAGGGTCCGGTGCGCCAGGGCGGCCCGCTCGTGGGCGAGCACCTGCTCCTCGGCCCGCTTGAGGGTGGTGAGGTCCTGGAAGAAGCCGTGGACCTCGAAGGGGGCGCCGTCGAGGTCCCTGTCGGCCTCCGCCACGATCCGTACGTGCCGCACCTTCCCGTCCGGGTCGGCGACGCGGAAGGTGTGGTCGATCGGCCGGCCGTCCTCCAGCAGGCGCCGCACGCTGCCGCCGAGCGCCGGGACGTCCTCCGGGACGACGTGGGCCGGCAGCTCCTCCAGCGTCATCGGGCCGAGGGACGGCTCCCGCCCGAAGATGGCGTATGCCTCCTCGGACCAGGTGATCACGTTTCGCACCAGGTCCCAGTCGGCCCATCCCATCCTCGCCAGGCGCTGCATGGCCCGCAGTCTGCGCCGGTCGCGCTCGCTGCCGTCCAGGCGCACCCAGGACACGATCAGCCCGGCCTGGCAGGCCGAGGCCCGCACCACGAAGCGCGAGCGGTGCGGTACGCCCGCGACGACCTCCTCGTAGTCGAAGGGCTCGCCCTCATAGCGCTCGCCGGTCTCCAGAACCCGGAGGTATCCCTCCCACAGCTCGGTGCCGACCACGGAGGGGTAGGTGTCGCGGACGCTCAGCCCCACCAGCTCCCGGCCCCTGCGGGCGACGGCGTCGAGGGCGTCGGGGGAGGCCGCCATGATCCGGAAGTCGGTCACCTCTCCGTCCGCGCCGGTCAGGGGCATCAGGAAGATCGCCGACCCCGGCAGGCCGTCCAGCACCTGCTGAACGGCCGGCACCGGCACGACGGGCGTGGCACGGACACCTCCGGCCGCCCGGTCCCGCCGCGACACGTAACGGCTGGACGAGAACGGGGAGGCTCCAGCCTCCGTATCGAAACCGCCCCCTCGTGACGGGGGGACGGACGGCACCTCGCGGTCGGTCATAGGACGAGCATGACACGCCTCCGTATGCGCCCCACCAGACCCGTGCCCTGCCCGGAGGCCGTCGTTCCGCCCCTTGCCCCCTTATCGACCCATCGGTCCCCCGGCCGTCGCCGTCCGGCCCGGGCCGAGGGGCAGGGCGACCGCCCGGCCCGGCGTGGTACGCATCAGGGCCGTGGTGGCACCCTCGGACACGGCACCGCGCTTCGCGGGCCACGACCGAGAGGCAGCACGGCATGACCGAGCAGACCACCACCCCCGTCGTCCGCCGCGTGGACGAGCGGCACCGTTACGAGATCCTGGTGGACGGCGCGCGTGCCGGGCTCACCGCGTACCGGGACCGCGGGGAGCAGCGTGTGTTCTTTCACACCGAGATCGACGACGCCCACGCCGGACAGGGCCTCGCGTCGGTCCTGGTACGGGAGGCGCTCACCGACGTGCGCGCCGCGGGCCTGCGCGTCGTGCCCGTCTGCCCGTACGTCGCCGGTTTCCTCACCAAGCACGAGGAGTTCGCCGACCTCGCGGACCCGGTCACGCCCGAGGCGCTGCGGTGGCTGGACGGTGCACTGGGCCGCTGACGCCCGGATCGCCGCCGCCCGAGCCACGTCAGAGCCGCCCCATCCGCCCGAGCCGCGTCCGAGCCACGTCAGGGTCCTCCGATCCGTCCGATCCGTCCGAGCCGCGTCAGAGCTCTCCGGCGCTCTCGCCGAGCCGGTCGAGTGCGTCCCGTACCGGCGCCACGCCGTCCTCCTGCCGCAGCCGCTCGGCGAGGGCGGCCGCCCGCCGGCGGTACGACGGGTCGCGGACGGCGGCGGCGAGCGCCGCGGCCAGGGGCTCCGGCGTCGTCAGCCGCCGCAGCGGTACGGGGCCGGGCGAGACGCCGAGGGCGGTGAGCCGGGCCGACCAGAACGCGCCGTCGAACCACACCGGCATCGGTACGGCCGGCACGCCGGCGCGGAGCCCCGCGGCCGTCGTCCCCGCGCCCGCGTGGTGCACGACGGCCGCCATCCGCGGGAACAGCAGGGAGTGCGGGACCTCGCCGATCGTCAGCATGTCGTCGCCCGCGCCGTCGGCGCGCAGCCCGCTCCAGCCCGACTGGATCACGCCGCGCAGTCCGGCCCGGCGCAGCGCCCGTACCAGCAGGTCGCTCACGCGCTCCGGGTCCGGCACCGTGGGGCTGCCGAGGCCCACGAAGACCGGGGGAGGACCGGCGGACAGGAACGCCTCGATCTCCTGGGGGAGTTCGGCGTCCGGCGAGGTGTACGGCCACCAGTAGCCGCCGATCGTCAGGCCGGGGCGCCAGTCGGCGGGGCGGGGCACCACGAGGCTGCTGAAGCCGTGGTGGACGGGCCATGCCCGCGACGCACGGCCCCGTGCGCGGGCCCGTGTCCGGGAACGCGGGTGGGGGCCGCCGAGTTCGGTCTCGACCGCCCGGACCGCCTCGGCGAACACCAGCTCCAGAGCGGCGTTGACGGCCCGTCCGGCCAGCCGGTTGCCGGCCCTGCCGCAGGAGCGGGTGCCGACCACCGGCGGCGGGAACGCGCCGGTGGGCGCGAGCGGCTGCAGATACACACCCCGGCTCGGCAGACCCAGACCCTCCGCGAGGGCACGGCCGAGCGGCGCGACGGACCCGGACAGCAGCAGGACGTCGCTCGCGCGCGCCGCCGCCACCAGTCCCGGTGTCATGTCCCCCACCAGCTTCCGTGCCATGGCCAGCACCCGCGCCAGTTTTCCGGGACCGCTCCGGCTGGTGAGGAGCCGCCGGCCGTGCTCGGAGCGCAACTCGGCCCGCGGGTCCACCGGCAGGCCGTGGAAGGCGAGCCCCGCCTCGCGCACCAGGCCGGCGAAGGTCTCGTGGGTCACGACGGTCACCTCGTGCCCCGCGCGCGCCAGCCCGTGTCCGAGGCCGGTGAACGGCGCGACGTCACCCCGGGAGCCCGCTGTCATCAGTGCCACACGCATCGCGCCCAGTATCGGGGGCGCGCGAGCCTCGGACGGGGAAGGTGCCGGACGTGTCGTCGCCCGGTGCCGGAGCACCCGGCCGAGGGTCAGCCGGCGGCGCCCGGGACCCAGTGGTTGTGAACGCGCATGATCCGCGGCGTGTCCGGTGACGCCGGCCAGCCCTCCTCGGTGGCGATGGGCATCATCTTCTCGGCGAACGTCCGCATCTGCTGCTCGCTCTCCCAGACGTCGAAGATCTCCAGGCCCCCGTCCGTCGGGACGCACGCGTGGGACACGCAGCCGTCGAAGATCCCGGGCACCTGCTGCAGCCTGGCGTTCAGGGCGTCGTACTGGTCGGTGGTGACCCCGGGGACGACGGCGTGGACGAAGATCGCCATGGCGATCACTCCTCGTGCTCATCGGGCGGGGCAGAGCCTCCTGCGCTGCCCCTGTGGCGGCAATCCGCCCCTCTGCCAGCACACCACGTCCCGCCGGTGACGGCATCCGAGCGGTTCGGGGCGGCGTCGGGCGGGCGGGGCGCGGTCACGCGGGGGAGGCCCCCGCCGTACGGCAGGGTGCCCGACGGCGTACGGAACGCGGCACCGTACAGTGGCGGCCGCCGTAGAGAACCGAACATCCGATCGCGCGGAGGCATCGTGGAAGACCCGACGAGCGTCGGCACCGCCCCCCTCACCCTCGCGGAGGACGCGTCCGTCCCGGCGCTGACCCACGAGCCGACCCGGCGGTGGCTCGCGACTCGGGGCCTTCCCGCCCGGCACCGTCTCATGTCCTTCCGCCCGCTCGCCGAGGCGCGGGTGCGGACGGTCCGTCAACACCTCCTCGACCAGGGCCCGGACGCCGGGGCCCGCGCCGACGAGCTCGCCGAGGACACCGCGCCGCTGCTGCTCCTCGGCCATCTGCTGGTCCAGGGCGAGGAGGCGGACCAGGTCGTCCTCGACGGCGGCACCGGCCGGGTCTTCAGCCTGTGGCTCTACGAGAAGGACCCCGCGTGCGCCGAGCGCTTCCCGCTGGCCGCCTCCGTCGAGGCCCTCGCAGGACACCTGGCGGCCGTCGACGACTTCGCCGCCCTGCGCGGGGACTTCGCCGACCTGGCCGGTGCCGTGGGACCCGCGGCCGTCGCGGAGGCGGAGGCCCGCCTGACCGCCCGCCTCACCGAGGGCGAAGGCGCCGGAGCCCTCCCGGTGTTCTGGCGGATCGCCGCGCGGATCCGTCCGCTCGCCCTGATCGCGGGTCAGGGCCCCGCAACGGGCCTGCGGCTGGACCTGCCCCGGGGCCTGCTGGAGGCGGAGTTCGGCGAGGAGGAGATCGTCCGCCTCGCGCCCGCCGACCTGCCCGCCGCGCTGGAGCACGAGCCGACCCGGCGGTTCCTCATGGAGGTCGGACTGCCGAGGGAGGCGGGCATGTTCGGGCTCTGGGAAGACGAGTACCTCATGCGCACGCTGAAGGAGACCGAGGACGCCCGGTCCGGCGACGACGGCGACAGCAAGGGTGACGGCAACAGGAACGACAGCAGCGCACTGCCGGACGGTGCCGAACGGCTCGTGTGCCTCGGCAGCCTCGTGCACGACTTCGAGGTCGTGATCCACGGTGCCACGGGGAGGCTGTACCACCGCCTCTACGACAGCGCCGAGATCACCCCGGTGAACGCCGACGTGTCCACCCTGGCCTTCACCCTGTGGCTGCACCAGCGCGAGCAGCGGCTCGACGAGACGGAGGAGTTCACCGCGGACTTCTACCAGTACCTGGCGGACACGATGAGCGAGGTCCTCGGTTCCGTCGACCCGGTCGCCTGTGCCCCCTCCACCGGCGACGAGGACTACCGCTACTGGCCCGAGGTCTTCCACGACGAGGCCGGCGGAGTGCTCTGACCGCGCCCGGCGGCCCGGTCCCGGCGCTCAGTCGTGGGGCACGACCGCGACCGGTGCCCGGACGTGGTGCAGCACCGCGTGCGCCACGCTGCCGAGGTGCGCGCCCAGGGTGGAACGGCGGGTGCGGCGCCCGATGACCACCAGCGCGGCGCCCTCGGCGGCCCGCGACAGCACCTGGCCCGCCGAACCGGCCACCACCCGCCCGGTCGCCGACACGTCGGGGAACCGCTCCCGCCACGGTTCGACGAGCCCGTCGAGGGAGCGTTTGACCTCCGGGGAGATCGCGGGCGCGCGCCGGGCCTCCGACGCGCCCGAGGCCACCAGGCGGTCGTGGAGCGACGGCCGCCGCGCGTGGAACACCCGGACCTCGGCGCCCCGCCAGGCCGCCTCGGCGAAGGCGAACTCCAGGATGCCGTCGACGGGATCCCTCGGATCGATCCCGACGACGACCGGACCGCCGCCGAGGTCGGGAGCGCCTGGGACGACGCCCCGCCCGCCGCCCTCGACAGGACCGCCCGAGTCGACAGGACCGCCCGCGTCGACCGGACCGTCGCCGTCGGCAGGACCCTGCGCGACGGCAGAGGCTCCCGGGCCGGCGGCGGAGGTCTCGGGCCCGTCGGCGAAGGCACCGGCGTCGGCGGCAGCGGTCGCGGGGCCGGCGTCCTCCGGGCCCGGTGGGTGCGACGCCCGTACGAGGACCACGGGACGCTCGATCCGGCCCGCGACGGTCATCCCGACGGAGCCCAGCAGATAGCCCGCCACCCCGCCCAGCGCCCGTGAGCCGAGGACCAGCAGGTCGCCCCGCTCCTCCGTCGCCAGCACGAGGCTCGTGACGGGATCCGAGGGCAGCAGCCGGGTGGTGACCGACAGCCCCGGATGCCGCGCGCGCAGACCCGCCGCCGTGCGCGCGAGGAGCTCCTCGCCCCAGGACGCGACCGGCTCCCGCGACACCAGCGGCACGAGCGCGTCCGGCGACGGTTCGAGCACGTGCACCAGGTGCACGCCGGTGCCGCGCAGCACCGCCTCGTCCGCCGCCCACTCGGCCGCGGCGTCGGCCTGCTCCGTACCGTCGAGACCGACCACGACGCACCCTGCCATGCCTCTCACCTCTCCGTCGTCCGCCGCGGCCCGGGCGTGAACGCCGCCGCCGCGTCCACCACCCCGGGCACCGCGCGGGCGAGCCGCACCGCCAGGTCCTCCGGTACGGACGCCGGCAGGCTGCCCGTGAGCGTCACCACGCCGTCCGTCACCCGGACGGCGAGGGCCGCGTCGCCACCCGGGCCCAGACCGGTGGCCAGCTCGTGGCGTACGTCCTCGGCGATCTCGGCGTCGGAGCGCAGACAGGCCCTCAGCAGGTCGCCCCGGCTGACGACGCCGACCGGACGGCCGTCCTCGTCCACCACCGGCAGCCGCTTGAGCCGCCCGCGCCCCATCAGCCGCGCGGCCCCCGCGATCGTGGCACCGCGCGGAACCGTCACGGCGGGCGCCGCCATCAGCCGCCCGGCCGTGGGCCCGCCGTGCTCCTCGCCGCCGAGCACGGCGGTCTCCGACACGGTGCCGACGACCCGCCCCTCGGGCGAGACGACCGGAACCGTGTGCACGCCCCAGCGCCGCATGGACCGGGCGATCTCCCGTGCCGTGGTGTCGAGCCGCACGGACACCACGACATGGCTCATGACGTCGTCGACGGTGCGTGGATGCTTCATGACCGGCCTCCGGCCGCTGCGCTGCTGGGCCTCCGCTGCCCGGAGCCCGGTGCTCCGTGCTCGGTGCTCTGTGCCCTGTGCCCTCACCACGAGTGTGTGCCGCCGAACCTCTGGCGCACCAGAGGCCACAGGGCCAACGGGCCTAACGGCCGTCCTCCCGCCCGCGCCCGTGTGCCTCGGCGTAGGCGGCGAAGACGCGGTCGTGAGCCCCGCCCGTCCGCAGGAAACGCTCGTCGAGCACCCCCGCCAGGTCGTCCAGGGCCCTGCGCAGCACCGACGCGGAGAGGCGTACGTCCGGATGACGGGCCTCCGCCGCCTGGTCCGCCAGGTCCACCGCGTACCGGAGCTGGAGGGGAAGGGACGTGCGCTCGTCCACGTCGTAGAAGTAGTACGACTCGGGGTACTGCAGGAAGTCCACGGTGATCGTGGAGAGGGCCGACGTGAGCCCGTCGAGCAGCGCGGCCCCGCCGTCCGAGTCGAGCGCCCGGGCCGTGGCGCGGCTGCGCCGCACGTGGGAGAGGCGCAGCGCCAGGGTCCTGCGGCGGGCCAGCGCCGGGTAGACACCGAGGATCCAGGCGACGGTCGCCGACAGCAGGACGAAGCCCACCAGCGCCTCCATGGGCGCGAGCACGCGCAGCCAGCCGGCGGTCGGCGTGATGTCACCGAGACCGAGCGTGGCCAGGGTGACCAGCGAGACGTAGAAGGCGTCGAGCAGGGAGGCGTGCTCGGAGGGGACGAGATCCGTGGCGTACGAGAAGTCGTCCGGCATGTGGGGCCAGTAGACGAGCGCCCATCCCACGGACACGGTCAGTGCCCAGACGGCGAGGACCGCCACCATGCCCATGGGGCCGGCGAGACCGGCCGGCCCGCGCCGTCCCCGCTTGCCGCGGCGCGCCGACACGCGCCACAGGGACATCATGACCAGTCTGCTGAGGCCGCCGTGACGGGTCGGGTGCCAGAGCGTGTGGAAGAGATCCCGCAGGACGAACAGGACCAGCAGTGCGCCCGCGAGTGTCGGAAGCCAGGTCATGCGGGCCTCCTTCCCCGTTCGGCGGCATCCTCTCGCCCGCCGCCCCCGGATCTCAGCCCCATGGCGGCCGGACCGCAGGCGGGTCCGGCGCGGCCGACCGCGCCCCGACCCGGTGCCGCACGACGGTGGTGAGCGCCGCGAGCCGTGTCGACAGCGCGGGGCGCGGGGCCACCGGCGCCTGGATGCGGCGGGCCTCCTCCGGCAGCGCGGCGAGGTCCGCCTCGAAGCGGGCACGCGCCGCGGCCGGGGTGTCCGGCGCGTCCACCCGCAGCCCGCGCCGCATCACGGTCCGCAGCAGCGGCTCCGTCCCCTCGGGCGGTTCCTCGTTCACCAGACCGATGACGTCCCTCAGCCCCGGCCCGCGGAACACCTGCTTGGGCCCCGGAGCCGTCACCTTGCCCGTCGAGAGCTTCATGACCGGCCGTCCGTCGTACTCGACGAGCTCGTACGTGGCGTCCAGCGCCGGCGCGTCGGCCGCCGCCCCGACCTTCACGCCCACGGCGAAGACGTCGATCGGCGCCCCCTGCCGTACGAGCGCGGCCACCCGATACTCGTCCAGGCCGCCGCTCGCCACGATCCGCACCTCCCCGAGCCCCGCCGCGTCGAGCACGGCGCGGGCCCGGCGGGCCAGGACGCCCAGGTCCCCGCTGTCGAGCCGGATCGCGCACCCGGGGCCGCGCCCGAGCTCCGCGAGCACGCGCGCGGCCGTCGCGACCCCGCGCTCGGTGTCGTACGTGTCGACCACGAGCGTCACCGGGCCGGGATGGGCCCGGGCGAAGGCCCGGAACGCCTCCGCCTCCGAGGCGAACGCCTCGACGTAGGAGTGCGCCATCGCCGCCCCCGTGGCGGGAATGCCGTACCGCTGTGCGGCGGCCACGTCGCCGGTGCCGGCGAAACCGACCAGCGCGCACAAGCGTGCCGCCCGCGATCCCGCCTCCGGCCCGTGCGCGCGGCGCGGCGAGAAGTCGACGAGCGGGCGCCCTTCGGCGGCCAGGACGCACCGGGCCGCCTTGGAGGCGACCGCCGTCTGGGGGCCGAGCAGCGACAGCAGGCACGTCTCCACGAGCTGCGCCTGCGGCAGCGGAGCGGTGACCTCCAGGAGCGGCTCGCCCGCGAGGACGAGACGCCCCTCGGGGATGGCCCGGACCTCGCCGTCGAAGGTCAGCCCCCGCAGCGGCTCGACCTCCGCGACCGGCCGGCCCAGCGCTTCGGCGAACGCCTGGACGTCCGAGCGGTCCACCAGGAACCGCGCGAGACGGTCGAGCGCCGGTTCGAGCCCCGCGGCGACCAGGAACCCGCGCCCCGGCGGCAGGTCGCGCACGAAGAGGCTGAACGTGGCCGGTGCCCGCATGTCCTCCCGTACGTACGAGAGCGCCATGGTGACCTCGTACAGGTCGGTGGCGATCACCTCGGACATGCTTCGAGCATGCGCGGTCGTCCCGCATCGCGCACGGCCGGGCGACGAGCCGCCTTGCGACGAGCGTGCCGGGCGGGGGCGGCCGGGTGAGAGTGGAGGGGTGGACGTCGAGGAGATCATCGCCGAGCTGTACGGGCTGCCGCCGTCGGACTTCGTCGCCGCCCGCGACGCCCACGTGGCGCGGGCGCGCAAGGAGAAGGACGCCGACGCGGCCCGCCGGATCGCCGGCCTGCGCCGGCCCACGCTGGCGGTGTGGGCCGTGAACCTCCTCGCCCGCGACGAGCCGGAGCAGACCGCCCGGCTGCTCGCGCTCGGCGCGACCCTGCGGGACGCGACCCGGACCCTCGACGCCGCTCGGCTCCGGGAGGCGAGCGGGCAGCAGAACCGCGTGATCGCCGCCCTGGCCCGCCAGGCCGGCGACCTGGCCGCAGGGGCGGGGCATCCGGTCGGCGGTCCCGTCCTCCAGGAGGTCGAGCAGATCCTCCGCACGGTCCTGGCCGACGACGACGTCGCCGAGCGGTGGGCGGCGGGACGGCTGACGGAGGCGCCGGAGCCGGTGTTCGGCTTCGGCGCGGTCACCCCCGAGGCGACCGCCGTGGCCCGCCGCCCCGCCGCCGCGCCGCCCCGGGCGGACAAGGGGCGGGCGGCGGACCGGGAAAAGGAACGGACACGGGAACGGACGCAGGAACGGAAACGGGAAAGGGACCGGGACGGAGACCGGGAGAGGGCGCGGCAGCGGGAACAGGAACGGGAACGGCAGCGGGGGCTGGAGCGCGCTCGCGCGCGGGCGGCGAAGGCCGAGCAGGAGGCGAACGCCCGCGAGGACGCCGCCCGAACCGCCGAGGAGGCGGCCGAGGCCGCGGCGCGCCGGGCCGAGGAGGCCGGCGCGCACGTCGCCGACCTGGAACACCGCCTCACCGAAGCCCGCCGGTCCCGCCAGGACGCCCGCGCGGCCGCCGACACCCTCCGCCGCGAGGCCGCCGCAGCCCGGGCCGCCGCCGACGAGGCCCGGCGCGCGGCGGACGAGGCGTCCGACGCGGCGAGCGGGCTTGCCGAGGACACCGCTTCGGCGTAGGCGCACGGTCGCACCGTACGGAAGCGTCGGCGGCTCGCGGCGTTCCGGACCCTCGCGCCGACGGTCCTGTTTGTACCACCCCGCCGGCGAGTGCGGCCTGGCCGAACGGCGGTCACGCCGACGTGAGGTCGGGGTGGAAAACGGGGGATCATCGGCGCGGAACCCTCGCCTGTTACTTGTCGGTACGGAATGATGGCGGTCAACCAACCACATGGCGGGGGCTGATGCAGCGGTGACGACATCCGAGGAACTGACCAGGGTCCACGCCTTCCGGGACGACGCCCTGGGCGAGCACGACGCCGTCGGTCTCGCGGCGGCGATCCGGCGCGGCGAGGTCGGCGCCGCCGAGGCCGCCCGCGACGCGGCCGAGCGGGTACGGGAGGTCGAGGAGCGGCTCCACGCCGTGCAGGTGCACGTCGACGCCCCGATCCCCGTCGCCGGTGGCGTGGGTGTCGGCGCCTTCGCCGGCGTCCCGACCTTCGTCAAGGACAACACCGACCACCGGGGACTGCCCACCGGCCACGGCAGCGCGGCCTTCACCCCGCGCGCCGCGCGCCGCGACGCCCCGTTCGTCCGGCAGTTCCTGAGCAGCGGCGTCACGGTGCTCGGCAAGACGCGGCTGCCCGAGTTCGGCTTCAGCCCCACCACGGAGTACGAGGGAGCCGAGCCGGTCCGCAACCCCTGGCACACCGACCACTCGGCGGGCGGTTCCTCGGGCGGCAGCGCCGCGCTCGTCGCCGCGGGGGCGGTGCCGATCGCGCACGCCAACGACGGTGGCGGCTCCATCCGGATCCCCGCCGCCTGCTGCGGGCTCGTCGGCCTCAAACCGACCCGCGGCCGGGTCGTACCGAACGCCCAGAGCCGCCAACTGCCGATCGACCTCGTCTCCGACGGCATCGTGAGCCGCACCGTGCGCGACTCGGCCGCCTTCCTCGCCGCCGCCGAGACCTACCGGCGCAACCCGAAGCTGCCGCCCGTCGGCCTGGTCGAGGGCCCCTCGGAACGGCGGCTGCGCATCGGCTTCCTGACGGACTCGCCGAACGGCGTCCCCACCGACGCCGCCACCCGGGCGGCCGTCACCGAGACCGCGCACACCCTGGAACGGCTCGGCCACACCGTCCAGCCGGTCGAGCTGGCGATCGACCCCCGCTTCACCGAGGACTTCCTCGTCTACTGGGGTCTGCTGTCGTTCCTCCTCGGCGTCACCGGCCGCACCCTCGGCACCGACTTCGACCGGCGCCGCATGGACGGCCTCAGCCGGGGCCTGCGCGAGACGTACCTCGAACACTGGCGCCGCACCCCGGGCGTGCTGCGCAGGCTGAAGCGGACGACGGAGGCGTACGCGGCGGCGTTCCGCGGACTGGACCTGATCCTGACCCCCGTCCTCGCCCACACCACGCCCCGGATCGGTCACCTCAGCCCGGCCGTTCCCTATCCGACGCTGGTCGAACGGATCCTCGCGTACGTCGCGTTCACACCGATCAACAACGTGGTCGGCACACCGTCGATCTCGGTGCCGGCCGCGAGCACGACCGAGGACGGGCTGCCCATCGGGGTGATGCTCTCCGGCCGGCCCGGTGGGGAACGGACGCTGCTGGAGGCCGCGTTCGCCCTGGAGGCGGAACGGCCGTTTCGCCGCATCCAGGACGCGTGACCCCGGGCGCCGCCGACTTCACGACGGGTGCGGTCAGCCCGCGGTGGTGCCGCCGATGACGCTCGTCGAGGCGTTTCCGGCGACGGTGGCGTTCGGCGCGTCACCGCCGCCGGATCCGTGGTCGTGGTCGGGCGCGAGGAGGCCGACGAGCGGGAGAGGGCCGTCGGCGGCGGCCGGTGCGGCGGAGGCGAGGGCGGCGGCGCCGGCGACGGCCGCGGCGCCGAGAACACGGTGCAGAATCCTGGTCATGCCCGGCCAACGACGACGTGCGCCGCGGGACACGGTCAGCGCCGTGCGGCGGCGTCCCCGTCCGGCCCGGCGGTCCCCAGCACCCCCGGCAACTGCACCCGCGAGCGGATCTGCAGGCGCGCATAGACGTTCCGCAGGTGGTGGTCGATGGTCCGGGGGCTCAGGACCAGACGGTCGGCGATCTCCTGGTTGGTGGCGCCCTGCGCGGCGAGGCGGGCGATCCGCTGCTGCTGCGGGGTGAGTTCCCGCAGCGCCGACGGTCGGCCGGCCGGACCAGCGACCGCGCCGCCGGTCGCCCGCAGCTCGGCCCGGGTCCGCTCGGCCCAGCCCCCGGCCGCCGCCCGCTCGAACGTGACAAGGGCGTCGCGCAGCGGACCGCGCGCCTCGCTGGGGCGGCGGTGGCGCCGGAGCCAGGAGCCGTACGCGAGGAGCGTCCGGGCCCGCTCGAAGTCGTTGCCGCAGTCGTCGTCGTGCCGGCGGACCGCCTCCTCGAACCAGTACGCCGCACGCGCGCCCTCCGCGAGGAGGGCCCGGCAGCGGGCGAGCCGGGCCGGGGCCGGACGGTCGAGCCCCTGGGCGGCCCACACCGCGTACTCCTCGGTCGCCGCCCGCGCCTCGGCGTACCGGCCGCAGGTCACGGCCGCCTCCACGAAGCAGGGCACGGCCAGCATCCGCAGCGCGAAGTGCCCGCCGCGCGGGCCCGTCCGGACCAGCGGGGCGAGCCGGGCGGCCGCCTGCGCGGCGAGCCCGCGCCCCGACTCGGCCCGCGCGAGCGCCCATTCGGCGAGCGTCGCGGCCTGGACGAGACCGTGGGCGCGGGCCGTTCCCAGGGCCCGCTCGGCATGCTCGGCGGCGCCCGGCCCGTCGTCGGTCACCGACGCCACCAGGGCCAGGACGGCGTGCTGATGGGCCGCCACGTTCACCTGGCCGGTCCGTTCCGCCTCGTGCAGCCCCTCCCGGGCGTGCCGCGCGGCACGCCCGTAGCGCCCCGCCCGCAGCTCGGCGTAGGCGAGGTGCTCCAGGGCGTGCGGCAGCAGGGCGGCGCGGTCCTCCGCCCGGGCCAGCGTGAGCGCCCGCGCGTGGAGCCGGGCCGCCGCCGTCGTGGCACCCAGCACGAGCGCGGCGGACCCGGCCCGCAGCAGCACCCGGGGCTCGTCCCCGGCACCGTCCACGGCGACCACCCGGGTCAGCAGGGAACGGGCCTCGTCGAGTCGGCCGTCGAGCGCGGCGCGCAGCCCACCGGCGAAGTCCCGCTCCGTTCCCCGCGCACCGGCGGCGCCGTCGAGCGCGGCCACACAGCCGGCCGCGTCCCCCGCCGCCCAGGCGGCCTCCATCGCGAGGAACCGCGCGTCGGCCGCCTCCACCGGCGCCCGGTCCCGCAGCAGGGCCGCCGCCTGCGACAGCGCCTCGTACGCGTCCGTCACCGGCCCGCCCGTCAACGCCGCCGCGCCGCGCACGAGATGGAGCCTGCCCCGACCGAGGCCCTCGTCCTCCCGCGCCACGGCGGACGGCCCGGGCCGTCCGGCGCGGTGGGTGTCGGACCGTTGCGCCTCGGCGGCGGCGGCGGCGCCGTCGGCGGACCGGACCGGGCCGGTCCCGCCGGTGCCGCCGGCCGGGGCCGACGGCGGCGAGCTGAGCGCGGTCCGGGCGCGTGGGGGCCGGGCGAGGGCGGTGCGGGCGAGGAAGGCGTCGGTGAAGCGGAGGGCGTCGTCCGCGCGCTGGAGCAGGCCGTCCGCGATCAGGCCGTCCAGCGCGTCGACCGGGGTGCGGGCGGTCCGCGCGGCCGCGAGGACGGTGTCGACGGGGACGGGGAAGACCCCGGCCGGAAGGGCGGCCACCAGGGCGAGGAGACGGCGGCTGTCCGCGGGCAGCGAATCCAGGAGGCCGCCGTACACCTCGTGGAGGACGGCGGCGTCGACCAGGGGCGGCGACGGCGGTACGGCGCCGGAGAGCCGCTCCGGCCCCAGGCGCCGTACGGCCGCGGTGAGCACGCCCGGGTGCCCGGCCGCCTCGTCGAGCAGACGCTCCAGGACCTCGGGCGCGACCGGCACCGGGCTCAGGTCGTGCAGCAGCGCCCGCGCGCCGGCCGGGCTCAGCCGGCCGAGCCGGACGGTCTCCGCGCCCGGTACCTCGGGCAGCCGATGGTGCCGCGCCGCCGACACCAGCCAGCCCGTGCCCGGCCGGTCCGCCCGTCTCCGGTCCTGCCAGGCGGCGGCGAGGGCGGCGCGGGAATGCGCGTCCCAGAGGTGGAGGTCGTCCAGACAGACCAGCACGCCGGGGGCGGCGCCGGAACGGGAGTCGGGTCCGGTCCCCGTTCCCGCCCCGGCGCCAGGTCGGGGCCCGGACCCGGGGCCCGTGCCTCGGACGAGGCCGGCCACGGCGGCGGCGAGACCGGACTCGCCCCGCGCCTGCCGCAGCGCCCGGCGGGCCGCCGACGCCGTGGGGGCGAGGGCCGTCAGCAGGGCCCGCACTCCGCTCCACGGCCCCCGGTGGCCGGGCGCCGCCACCCGGTGCGCCGTACCCGGGAAGTCGTATGCCGCCCGGGCCAGGAGCGCGGTGCGGCCCGTACCGGGATCACCGGTGACGAACAGGACGCCGCCGCCCCCCTCCGCCGTACGGGCCGAAAGGCGGGCCACCGCGGCGAGTTGGGGGGCGAGGTCGTAGAGCCGCGGGCCGGGGGCGGCGGCAGGCGTCGCTCCGTTCACCCCGCCCACGTTACTGGCCCGTAAGGACGCGGGGAAGGTCCCCGGGCCTGGGCGGTGGCCCAGGCCCGGGACGCGAGGTCTGTGGGTCCGCACAGACCTCGGGAGCCACGCCGGGGACCCGGTGCCTCAGGAGCCGAGGGGGCAACTCCCGCGGTACTCCTCGATCGTGAGGCTGGGCCGGGGCAGCGGGCAGAGGAACTGCTCGTAGCGGGTGTCGTCGTCGATGAAGCGCTTGAGCCACGACAGGCTGTACTTCGCGATCGTCGTGTTGGAGGTGTTCGGGGTGAAGTGGGTGGCCCCGTTGAGCTCCAGATACGCCTTGTCGAGCGAGCTCGGCAGGCTCTCGTAGAAGGGCTCCGAGTGCGTGGCGACGGGGGCGACGGTGTCGCCGTCCGCGCCGATGACGAGCGTGGGCGTGCTGATCTCCGGCCAGGTCTTGTCCGTGTTCCAGCCGGTGAGGGGCACGGCGGCCTTCAGGGACGGCCGGCTCTTCGCCGCTTCGAGCGAGCCGCCGCCGCCCATGGAGTGGCCCATCACGCCGAGCCGGCTCGCGTCGATCCGGCCCCGCACGGCGCTGCGCTGCGTCAGGTAGTCGAGCGCGGCGAGGAGTTGGCGGCCCCGGCTGTCGGGCTGGTCGAGCGTGCTGTTCGTGTCGATGATGAAGACCACGAAGCCCTGGGACGCCAGCCGCGGCCCCAGCCAGGCGAGGGAGGACTGGGTGGCGGTGAACCCCGGCGACACCGCCACGGCGCCGAAGGTGCCGTCGCTGGTCGACGTCGGGTAGTAGATGGTGCCGCCGCCGAAGCCGGTGACGACGAGGGAGGAGACGCTGGTCTCGGAGACCGCGTACGGGCCGCGGAGCGCTTCGACGCTCGACTGGGTCGGGGCGGGGCCGCGTTCGTAGGGGTTCTCCGCCGTCACGTCGGCGGCCGTGGTGTCGGCGGCCGTGGCACCGGGGGCGAGGAGCAGGGCGAGGCAGGCGGAGATCGCGGCCGAGGCCGCGTAGGCGGAAAGGTGTCGTCGCACGACGAGTCGTCCTCTCGTGTCGTGTGGCGGCCGCCGACGAGGGGCAGGTCGGCGGTCGCGCCCTGGACTGGCCCGGCCACTGTCCAGGCGGCACGGCCCGCGGGCATCGGTGAAATCACCGGCCGTCGGGGCGGGGTGCCCACGCACCGACGCCCCGTGGGGCATCCACGGGGCGTCGAGGACGAGGCGGCCGTCGCCGCCGTACGAGGGGTCGTCAGGCGCCGCCCGCGGCCGCCTCCTCCGCGATGCGGTCGAACTGGGCGCCCATCGCCGCGGCGAGCGCCTGCGCGGCGGAGAGCGGGCGGACCATGACCGTGAACGCGTCGATGAGGCCGTCCTCGTTCAGATGGAGGAAGTCGCAGCCCTCGATCTCCCGGTCGCCGACCTTGGCCCGGAACACGAGGGCGTGGTCGCGGCCGTCCGCGCCGGCGAGCTCGCCGACGTACCGGAAGTCGGTGAAGACCCGGGAGACCCCGCGCACGATCGCGGCCGTGATGGCCTTGCCGGTGTACGGCGTGAAGGCCACGGGGCTGGTGAAGACGACGTCCTCGGCGAGGAGCGCCTCGATGGCCGCGTGGTCGTTCGCCTCGACGGCCTGGCGGAAGGACCGCATGGGCGCCTCCATGACTAGTCAATAAAGTGAATAGGTGGAGGTGACGCTATCGGCGCCGGCGTGCCCGCGTCCAGGCCCCGGCCACGCCCGCCCGTCCGACCTCGGGTCCTCCCCGGGTCCTCCCCGGGCCCTCCTCGGGTCCCGGGGGGCGTCCTCAGTCGTCGAGAGCGTCCAGGACGTCGCCGAGGTCCACGAACTTGAAGCCCGTCGCGTCGCGTTCGCCGTCCTCCGGGTTCGCGTGACCGTCCTGGACGACCAGCAGGCCGTTCGGATACCTGCTGCCGAGCGGCGCGTTCAGGGCCGCCGCTCCGTCGCACTCCTCCGAGCCGTCGAGGACGGCGTCGGCGGCCGTCACCCGGAAACCGCCCTCGTACTCGTTGGCGTCGCCGATCTCACGGTCGTACGCGGCGAACGAGTCGTCGCCCTGGCTGGAGGCGAGCAGATAGCCGTCGCCGTCGGACTCGGTGACCAGCGTCAGTCCCTCGACGTCGGCGGCCAGCCGGTCGCCCCCGAAGCCGGGGTCGGCACCCGGGGCGCACCCCTCGGTCTCCTCGTCGTACGTGCCGGGCACGCCGTACTCGCGGACCTTGTCCACCAGGACCGGAGTGCCCGTCAGGTCGGCGCGCAGCCGCCAGATGCCGACGTCCTCCTGGCCGGCGTAGAGCGTGCCGTTCGCCGGGTCGACCACCATGCCCTCGACCTGCGGCAGCTCGCCCGGCTCGGCGCACGGCGACCACGAGGCGCCGTTCGGGAGCCGGAAGGAGGAGGGCAGGTCGAGCGTGCGGACCGTGCGGTACGAGACCGTCCCCGACGCCGTCGGGAGGATCTCCAGGAGGGCGACGCGGGTCGTCTCGCGGCGGCTGACCAGCGCGTACGAGCGCCCCGTGGCACGGTCCGTCCAGGTGGCGAGGCCGTACGCGGTCCGCTGCTCGTTCACCTCCGCCTGGCCGGCCGAGAAGACCGGGGCGACGGCCGGGTCCGTGACGTCGGAGAGGGGGCCGCCGGGCCGGTCGCGGTCGATCCGGTAGAAGCGGAGCCGGTCGTTGCCGCGGTCGCTGGTCACGGCGAGGTCGGCGCGGCCGGTGGAGAGCCGCAGGCCCTGGACGAGGTCGACGTTGTTGAAACGCCCCGGGGCGTCGTCGGCACCCGGCCCGGCCGGGGCGGCGATCGCCTGGACCTGACGGGCGTCCAGGTCGTACACGCGCAGCCCGCCCTCCTTGGCGGTGGCGACGACGAGGCTGCGGCCGGGGTCGGCGGCGTTGCGCCAGATCGCCGGGTCGTCGGCGTCGGCGTTGCCGCCCTCCTCGTCGTCGTACAGGGCGGCCGTCTCGGCACGGGCCGTGACCGAGGGCAGCTCGCTCAGGTGCGCGGCCTGCGCCTGCCAGGGCGACAGGACGGCGAGCACCGAACCGGCGGCCGCGGCGAGGGCGCTCGACCGCCACGTACGGGACTGGGGCACGGCGGAACTCCTTCATGTCGTGAACACGTCGCCGACATGCTTCGGCCGGAGCGTGAAGAGATCCGGCCGACACCCATCCCGCCGACCGAACACGACATGAACACTTCGCCTACCGCGTTCGAGATCTAGGACGTGCCGCCACGCCGAGCGCGCTGTGCGGGCCGTCCGCCCTGCCCCGCGCGACCGCTCTGGCCGGCCTGTCCCGTACGGCGACCGCCCTGGCCGGTCCGCGCGCCCTGCGCGGCCCGCTCGCCCTGACCCGCGCGACCGCCCTGTCCGCGCGGGGCGGCCTGCGCGCCGCGCTCGTGGGTCTCGGTTCCGGCCGCCTTCGGCCGGCCCCCTGTGGTCCTGCGGCGCCGGCTCGACGGGGCGCCCTGCTCGCCACCGCCGCCGGCCCCGGCGCCACGGCCACCGGTGGCCTTCTTGCGGGCGGGGCGGGACGAGGACGCCTTCGGCTGGGCCGGCTGCGGGACCTCCAGGACGGCCGGCACGCCGGAGGGCTCACGGGCGCCGGTGATCGCGGACAGCTCCGGGGCGCTGGAGGTGACCTGCGTGGTACGCGCACGGATGCCGGCGTCCGTCATGAGCCGGCTGACCTCCCGCTTCTGGTCCGGCAGCACCAGCGTCACCACGCTGCCCGAGCTGCCGGCCCGGGCCGTGCGGCCGCCCCGGTGCAGGTAGTCCTTGGGGTCGGTCGGCGGATCGACGTTCACGACCAGGTCGAGGTCGTCGACGTGTATGCCCCGGGCCGCGACGTTGGTCGCCACCAGGGCGGTGACCCGGCCGTCCCGGAACTGCTCCAGGGTCCTGGTCCGCTGCGACTGGGAACGGTCGCCGTGCAGGGCGGCCGCGAGGACCCCCTGGGACAGGAGCCGCTTGGCGAGCCGGTCGGCGGCCCGCTTGGTGTCGAGGAAGAGGATGACCCGGCCGTCCCGTGCCGCGATCCGCGTCGTCACGGCCTTCTTGTCGGTCTCGTCCAGGACGTGGAGCAGGTGGTGCTCCATGTCCACGACCGCGCCCGCGTTCGGGTCCACCGAGTGCACGACCGGATCGGTCAGGAAGCGCTGCACCAGCTTGTCGACCGTGGCGTCCAGGGTGGCCGAGAACAGCAGGCGCTGACCGTCGGCCGGCACCTGCCGCATGACCTGCGTGATCTGCGGCAGGAACCCCATGTCGGCCATCTGGTCGGCCTCGTCGAGCACCGTGACGCGCACGTCGCCGAGGAGGCAGTCGCCGCGCGCCACGAGGTCGTTGAGCCGGCCGGGGGTGGCCACCAGCACGTCGGTGCCGCGCCGCAGGGTCGCGGCCTGCTTGGTCACCGAGAGGCCGCCGACCACACTGGCGAGCCGCAGGTTCAGGGCCGTCGCGTAGGGGGCCAGCGCGTCCGCGACCTGCTGGGCGAGTTCCCGGGTGGGCACCAGGACCAGGGCGAGCGGAGCCTTGGGCTCGGCGCGGTGCCCCGCCGTGCGGGCCAGCAGCGCCAGGCCGAAGGCCAGCGTCTTGCCCGAGCCGGTGCGCCCGCGGCCCAGCACGTCACGGCCGGCCAGCGCGTTGGGCAGGGTGGCCGCCTGGATGGGGAACGGGACGGTCACGCCCTGCGCCGCGAGGGTCTTGGTCAGCGCCGCGGGCATGTCGAGGGCGCCGAAGTCCGCGACCGGCGGAAGCGCGGGCGTCGACGTCTCCGGCACGTGGAACTCCCTCGGCGGCGAGGTGGGCCGGGAGGACGCGGACGTGCGCCGGGTGGATTTCTGGGGCCTGCGGGACAATCCGTTGTCTGCCTTCCTGGAAACAGCACGAAACAGGGGCCCGCACCGTGATGGTGCGGACCCCTGGCAAGCGGACACGCGTCCGGGGATCAGGCGGGGACGATGTTCTCCGCCTGCGGGCCCTTCTGGCCCTGCGTGACGTCGAAGGTCACCCGCTGGCCCTCCTGGAGCTCACGGAAGCCCTGGGTGGCGATGTTCGAGTAGTGGGCGAAGACGTCGGGGCCGCCGCCGTCCTGCTCGATGAAGCCGAAACCCTTTTCGGCGTTGAACCACTTCACGGTTCCCTGTGCCATGACATTCTCCTTCAGTAGGCAGAGGCCCCATCCGGAAAAGCCGGGAAAACAACAATGCGCCTGCAGGAGAAACATTCCCGTCAGGCGCACATGGGTTCATGGGTACCAAAACTGCAACTCCTGAAGCCTAACACAGCGGCACGTGCCGCACGAGGCGAGGGGCCGACCGACACGAGGGAAAGCGGGGTGCACGATGTCCAGCGCCGCACCGGACCACCCGGAGCGGGCCGCCGCCGGGACCCGCACACTGGCCGATCTGGACGCGCGGGTGACGCGGTGCCGGGCCTGTCCCCGGCTCGTGGCGTGGCGGGAGGAGACCGCCCGCGTGAAGCGCCCCGCGTTCCGGGACTGGGACTACTGGGCGCGTCCCGTGCCCGGTTTCGGACCCGCCGGGGCCGCGCTGCTCGTCACGGGCCTCGCGCCCGCCGCCCACGGCGGGAACCGGACCGGCCGCATGTTCACCGGCGACCGGGCGGGCGACCTGCTGTACGCCACCCTGTACGAGCTCGGCCTGGCCTCCCGGCCGACCGCGGAGCGCCCCGGCGACGGGCTCGAACTGTACGGCGTGCGGGTCACCGCGCCCGTGCACTGCGCGCCGCCCGACAACCGCCCCACCCCGGCCGAACGGGACACCTGCCGCCCCTGGCTGAGCCGCGAGCTGCACCTCCTGCGCCCGACCGTGCGCGCCGTCGTCGCGCTGGGCGCCTTCGGCTGGCAGGCCACGCTCGCGGCCCTGGCGGAGGCCGGGTGGACGGTGCCCCGGCCGCGCCCCGCGTTCGGCCACGGCACGCGCATCACCCTGGCGCGGGCGGGCGGCCCCGGGGGCGCGGCGGACGCGGGCGGCGCGGTGACGCTGTTCGGCTGCTACCACGTCAGCCAGCGCAATGTGTTCACCGGCCGGCTCACCCCGGCGATGCTGCGCGAGGTCCTCGCCGAGGCGGCCCGGACGGCCGGTCTGCCCGGGGCCCCGTGAGCCGTCCCGCGGCGCGCCGTACGCGCCGGGTCAGCCGGCCATCGTGGCGTCGATGAGGCCGTACTCCCTGGCCTCGTCGGGGGTCAGCCAGCGGTCCTCGGCGAAGTCCCGGGCCACGCGCGCCGGGTCGCGGCCGGTGTGGCGGGCGACGAGCTCCGTGATCCGGGTCCGGGTGTGGTGGAGTTCGTCGACGCGGGTGCCCTCGCTGTCGGCGGCGACGGCGTCGACGAAGGACGGCAGGTGCAGCATCAGCCGGGTGTTGGGCAGGGCGTACCGCTTGCCCGGGGTTCCGGCGGCGACGAGGAACTGGGCCATCGAGGCGCAGTAGCCGAGACCGATGGTGACGACGTCGCTCCTGATGTGCTGCATGGTGTCGTAGATCGCCATGCCGGCGGGCAGCGAGCCGCCGAGCGAGTTGACGTAGAGGGTGACGGGGCGGTCCTCCTCGGCGTCCAGGAGCAGCAACTGGGCGGTGACGCGGTCGGCGGTCTCGGCGGTGATCGGCGTCGCGATGTGGAGGATGCGGTGGCGCAGCAGCCGCCGCAGTACGGCGTCGGCTTCGGCTTCGGCCTGGGCTTCGGCTTGGGCTTCGGCCTGGGAGTTGCCGACGGTTGGGCCGGCCGCGGCGGCGTCGGCGGGGACGGGGCGGTCGCTCGGGTCCTGGGCGGCGGAGGGCATGCGGGCCTTCCTTGTCGGGTCCGTGGGCCGGTGTCGTCCGGCAGGAGAAACGTCCCCTCCGCGGGCCGGACCGTCACGCCTCACCGCCGAACGGAGCAGGGCCCCGCGCGTCCGCCGGCCGGGGCCGGCGGTGGGGGCACGCGTGGCGGCGGTGAATTCGGGGCGCGTCCGTGGGCAGACGCACCGTAGGAGACCGCGCTCCCGGAGCCGGAGGAGCCGGAGGAGCGCGCCGAGGAGCCCAGGAGGAGGTCGGAGATCATGGGGGGTGCGGTACGACGCCACTGTGACATCCGGGGACCGCATGCGGCGGCGCAGGCCCGGCAGGAGGTGCGCCGGCTGACCCAGGAGGCCCTGCGCGCCGGGGACCGGGTGAGCCGGACGGCGGAGGACGACGCCGTGATGGTCGTGAGCGAGCTGGTGACCAACGCCGTACGGCACGCGGGCGGCGCGTGCTCCCTGGACCTGTCGTGGCGTCCGGACGGCATCGACATCGACGTCAGCGACGACAGCCCCGAGCCGCCCCGGCCCCGCGATCCGGCCTTTCTGGGGGAGGGCGGATACGGCTGGGGCATCGTCACCCGGCTGACCCGCGACCTGACCGTACGAGGCGGGGCGCACGGCAAGACCATCCACGCCCACATCGATCCGCCCCGCTGACGCGGGACCCGGCACGGCGCACACTGGAGGGACCGGACCGGCCCTGCCGCTCCGCCCCGGAGGATGGAGACGCCGATGCCCATGACGAGTCCGGGGCCCGCCTCCGACGACGGTCGCCCCGACGTCTTCCGCTCCTCCGTGCGCCGGACCTACCGGACGCCGGACGGCTGCGCCCGCGTGCAGTACGAGGCCACCGGCTCGGCGTCGACCTGGCTGCTGTGCGCGTCCGGGGAGTTCGACGGCGACACCGTCCGCGCCCTGCGCGAGGCGCTCGCCGACGCCCGGGACGCGGGGGCGGAGCGGATCCTGCTCGACCTCTCCCGTGTCACCTTCGGTGATTCCAGCTTCCTCCACGAGCTGCTCAAGGCCCACTACGGGCCGGGCCGCCTCGTTCTCGTCGGCCCGCTCGGCAGCCAGGTCCGCCGCCTGTTCGAGCTCACCGGCACGCTCCGGCTGTTCCACGTCGCCCTAGACCGCGGCAGCGCCGACCTCGCCTGACCGCGCCGCGACCCGGCTCGTCCCCGAACAGCCCTCACCCGGTTGCCCGTCGGCTGGTGCGCGCCCGCATCCCGTCGGCTGGACTGGAGAGCGGTGTCAGAACCAGTGACAGAGCAGTGGGGGAGCCAGGCCGAGGAGAGACGACATGGACAAGCGACCGCTCTACGCGCAGAACCTGGACCACGCCGTGTGGTGGAAGAGCCGGGACAGCGGTGACCTGGGCTGCGTGGAGGTGACCCGACTCGGCGGCGGAGCCGTCGCCCTGCGGGACGCCGAGTGGCCCGAGCGCGGCGACCTCCGCTTCACGGCGGCCGAGTGGGCCGCCTTCTGCGCCGGCGTGCGCGCCGGCGAGTTCGACATGGACGCCGCGGCCCGGGGCTGAGACTGACCTCGGGCGGACGGAAGCCCCCGAAGCAGGGGGCCGGGCAGGCGTGAGCCCTCGAAGCGGGGGTCGGGCGGCCGGGCGCGATCGACAGCGCCCGGCCGCCCTCGTGTGCGACGGGTGGGTGCGACGGGTCCTCAGTCGCGCAGGCGGCGGCGCCGGGCGAGCAGCAGCCCCATCAGCAGCATCGCGAGACCCAGAACGAGGTGGAGCCAGTTGTCGGGACTGTTCACCGGGATGAAGTTGGCGTCGCTGTCCAGGTCGATCAGCAGGCCGTACAGCCACAGCACCAGGTAGATCAGCCCGCCGCCCACCAGGAAGGACCGGGCCGTGGCCGCGGTCCGGGACATGGCGATGCCGGCGACACCGAAGAGCAGATGCACGATGTTGTGCAGCACGGAGACCTGGAAGACGCCGAACAGCTCGGCGCCCGAGTGGTGTTCGGCGAAGGTCATGGAGTCGTACCCCGTGGTCACGCCCGGGATGAAGCCCAGCACACCGACCACCAGGAACACGAGACCGACCAGGAGCGCGGCCGTACGCAGGGGCGAGGCGGTCCCGGCGGCCGGGTGTCTCGGAGTCATCATGGCGGATCCTCTCTCGCGGGACGGCGCGACGGCCGTGGGGCCTGCGGCCACCGCCCGGCGAATGCCCGCCCGTCCCGTGTCCATGCATGCGTACGGGGTGTGCCGGAGGATGCCGGAGGACCGGCTCGGGCGGGAGCGGTGGTGGCCGGGCGGGCGGCGCGCCGGGACGGCGCTACGCCGAAGGGGTGGGGCTTCCGGAGAAGCCCCACCCCTTCACGGGTCGTGCCGGCGGATCAGGTGCCGTCGGCGGCCCCGGTCGCCTTTGTATGGCGGAGCAGTGCGGCGGCCGCCAGGGCGATCACCGCCGCGCCGCACAGGACCGCCAGGGCCTGCGCCCACGCGAACCGGGACCCCAGACTGCTTTGCAGGAGGTCGACGGTGCGCGCGCCGGCCAGGACGTGGAGGGCGATGAGACCGACGGTGCCGGCCGCCGAGGCGGCCCAGGCGCTCGCGGTGTCCCGTGCCGCGAGCCACACTCCGCAGAGCAGGCAGAACACGGTGACCACGACGGACACCATGGAGGCGCTGCCGCCCGAGCGCAGGTCCGCCACATCGGTCGGCAGATGGATCAGACCGCAGGCGAACAGCGCGGCCGCCGCAGGCCAGCGCAGCGCCGAACGCAGCGCGGGGGAGGGGGCGTGGCTGCCCGGGCCCGCCGCGAGGGCGTGGTCCAGCGGGGACTTCGCCGACTTCAGGGCCCCGCGCAGCCGCTTCGAGGAGGGATCCTCCTGGGCGACCGCCACCGCCTCGGCGGGGGCCTCGGGGCTCGGTGCGGGCTCGGCCGGCTGCCCGTCGGCCTCTCCGCCGCCCAGGGCACGCCAGCTCATGCCGTCGGCGCCGATGATGTTCACGAGTTCGACGATGTCCTCGATGGGCCGGCCGACGGCCGCGGCGCGCAGGGTCGTCTCGGCCTGGTGCAGGTCGTATCCCGACTCGTTGAGCAGGGCGACGAGCTGGCGCACCTCGTCGAGGGGGCGGGACACGGCGGCGGCGCGGAGCGCCACGTCGGCCGGACTGGACAGCTCGCCGGACTCCTTGAGGCGGGCGACCAGGGCGGCGACCTCCGGCACCGGCCGCTCGGTGGCGGCCGTCCACAGCAGGGTGCGGATGGCCTCCTCGCCGTTCTCGTCCGAGACCGTCGCCGCCACCTCGGCGGCGGTCGGAGGCTCGGCGCTGGCCGGGGTCCCGTCGGTCGGACGCCCGGCTGCCGGACGCCCGGCTGTCGGCGGGTGCGGCGGTTCGGCCGCCGTTTCGGTTGCCGCGTCGACCGGCACTTCGGCCGGCGTTTCAACCGGCGCTCCCGCCGTGCGCTCGGCCGCCGGCTGGGCCCACGGCTCTGCCGGCGGTTCGGCGACCGGGTGGACCGGCGGGTGGACCGGCGGTTCCGCCGTCGCCGACGCCTCGACAGGGGCCGGAGGCTCGGCGGAGGCAGGGGGTTCGGCCGGCGGATCGGCCGTCGGACGGATCGGTGGCGCGGCCGGCGGGTGGACCGGCGGCTCGAGCGTCGGCTCGGCGCCTGCCCCCGGCGGGGCGAGGGGTATGGGCGGCGCGTCCAGGACGGGCGGCGTGACGTGCTCCGGGGGCTGGCCCGGGAAGGGATGAGGGGCGGGCCCTGGGGTGGTGTCCCGGGTCCCCGTGCCGTCGTCCGCCGGATTCCTGTCGAAGGGGTCGGGGGTCATGATGTGGTGCTCCGTTCGTGGACACCGGTGAGGCGGTCCACCGTGAGGGGACCATGACGCGCAGTGAGCGCGTCCCTCACCACTAGGACGCAGTTGTCCGAACTGCGCCATCCGGGACCGCCCTCGCTGGGCCGACGGAGCGAATAATCCCCCGGTCCGGGGGGTGGGCACCGGTTGAGCGGGGCCCCGAGAACGGGGTGGCCGCGCACGCCGTACACACGGCGGTGGTCATGTGGTGCCACACGGCGCCACGTGGTGCCACACCGATGCCGCCCCGAAGGAGGCGAGAGGGTGATGCCAGAGTGTCTCCGGCGCCGTCGGAGCTGTTTTCCCAGGTCAGGGCGGGTCTGTGTGACGTGGAATGCGGGGGTCGGGTCGGGGAGCTTGCGCGTGGCGCCATGATGGTGCCATGATGGCGTCATGGACCTCACCCCGTATGTCGACACCCTCCGCCGCCAGCTTGCGGTGGCCGCCGAGGCCGGCGGCGACGAAGCGCGCGAGCTGGCCGAGCGGCTGACCGCCCCCCTGGAGTCGGCGGCCCGGCTGGCCATGCTCAACGTGCTCTCCGCCGCGACGGACGAGATCACCCGCGAGCTCGCGCCCGGCTCGGTCGACGTACGGCTGCGCGGGCTCGACCCCGACTTCGTGGTGACGCCGCCGCCCACCGACGGCGGCGGCGCCACGGAGCCCACCGGGCCCGCCGAGCCGCTCGCCGCCCCGGCGCTCGCCAAGGACGAGGAGGGCGGCACCGCCCGCGTCAATCTGCGTCTGCCGGCCCACCTCAAGGCACGGGCCGAGGAGGCCGCGAGCCGCGAGGGCCTCTCGGTCAACGCCTGGCTGGTACGGGCCGTGTCGGCGGCGGTCGAGGGCGGCGGCGGGCCGCGTCCCGCGGAGAAGCCCCGGACCATCGGGCAGAGCATCACGGGCTGGGTGCGCTAGCCGCGCCCCTCCCGCACCACGTCACCCGCACCACCTCACCCCATCACGTCCCACCAGCGGGGACGCCCTGAAGACCCAAGAGGACGGGACAGCCATGCCTTCTTTCGACACTCCCGAAGCCATCTCCGTCACGGCGCGCGTGGAGGCCGGTTCCATCCAGTTCATCGCGGGAGACCGCACCGACACCGTCGTCGAGGTGCGGCCGCGCAATCCGAAGAAGGACCTGGACGTGCGGACCGCCGGTCAGACCGAGGTCGTGTACGGCAGCGGGCTGCTGACCGTGAGGACGCCCAAGTCCAATCTCTTCGGCCGCACCGGCGTCGTCGACGTGACGGTCGAACTGCCCGTCGGCTCGCGGATCGACCTGACCGGCGCCTGGACCCAGGTGCTCGGCGACGGCCCGCTCGGCGAGGTGCGCGTGAAGACCTCGTCCGGCGACGCGCGCTTCGACAGCACCGGCCCGCTGCACCTCACCGCGTCGCACGGCTCGATCACCGTGGACCGGGTCGCGGGCCCGGCCGAGATCACCACCAGCTCCGGCAGTATGCACGTGGGCCTCGTGGACGGCACCGCCGTCCTGAAGAACTCCCACGGCACCACCACCGTCCGCGCCGTGACCGGCGAGCTGCGGGTGAGCGGCGCCCACGGCGACATCGAGATCGGCCGCGCCGAGGACTCGGTCACCGCCACCACCGCCCACGGCACCCTGCGGGTCGGGGAAGTGGCCCGCGGCACCGTCCAGTTGGAGACCAGCTACGGCGCCATCGAGGTCGGCGTCCGCGAGGGCACGGCCGCCTGGCTCGACGTCAGCGCGGGCAGCGGGCAGGTCCGCAACGCGCTCGACAGCGCGGAGGCCCCCGACACGACCGACGACACCGTCACGGTCCGCGCCCGCACCCGGTACGGCAACATCGACATCCGCCGCGCCAAGATCTGACGCCGCAAGCCCCCCGGTCGGCCCGCTCCACCCCTCGCCGCCGCAACCCCCTCACCACGTCCGTCACTCCTCACCCCTCAGTCATCGAACGGGAGGGCTCATGCCTTCTTCTGTCATGTCCATGTCTAGCCGGGCGGCCGGTTCCCCGTCACCCGCCGCCATCTCCGCCCTCGGTCTGCGCAAGTCGTACGGCGACAAGGTCGTGCTCGACGGCCTCGACCTGCGTATCCCGGAGGGCTCCGTCTTCGCGCTGCTCGGACAGAACGGCGCCGGCAAGACCACCGCCGTGAAGATCCTGTCCACGCTCATCGGCGCCGACGGCGGCCAGGTCCAGGTGGCGGGCCACGACCTCGCCACCGACCCCCAGGTGGTACGGGCCGCGATCGGTGTCACCGGACAGTTCTCCGCCGTCGACGGCCTGATCACCGGCGAGGAGAACATGTGGCTGATGGCGGACCTGCACCACCTGCCGAAGCGTGAGGGACGGCGCGTCGCCGCCGAGCTGCTCCGGCGCTTCGACCTGACCGAGGCGGCCGGGAAACCCGCCTCCACCTACTCCGGCGGCATGAAGCGCCGGCTCGACATCGCCATGACCCTGGTCGGCGACCCGCGCGTCATCTTCCTCGACGAGCCCACCACCGGACTCGACCCGCGCAGCCGCCACACCATGTGGCAGATCATCCGCGGCCTGGTCGCCGACGGCGTCACCGTCTTCCTCACCACCCAGTACCTGGAGGAGGCCGACGAACTCGCCGACCGCATCGCCGTCCTGAACGACGGCAGGATCGCCGCCGAGGGCACCGCCGAGGAGCTCAAGCGGCTCGTCCCCGGCGGCCACGTCCGACTCCGGTTCGCCGACCCGGCCACGTACCGGACGGCGGCCTCCGCGCTCGGCGAGGCGTCCCGGGACGACGAGGCACTGGCGCTGCGCCTCCCCAGCGACGGCAGCCAGCGCGAACTGCGCTCGATCCTCGACTGGCTGGACTCGGCCGGCGTCGAGGCGGACGAACTGACCGTGCACACGCCCGACCTCGACGACGTGTTCTTCGCCCTGACCGGCGGCACCGTGCCCAACCGGCCGAACCAGCCCAAGGAAGATGCCCGATGAGCTCCCTCTCCCTCGCCGTGCGCGACTCCACGACGATGCTGCGCCGCAACCTCCTCCACGCGCGGCGCTACCCCTCCCTCACCCTCAACCTGCTGCTCACGCCGATCATGATGCTGCTGCTGTTCGTCTACGTCTTCGGCGACGTGATGAGCGCGGGCATCGGCGGCGGAGGTGCCGACCGCTCCGCGTACATCGCCTACCTCGTCCCCGGCCTGATGCTGATGACCGTCGGCAGCACCACCATCGGCACCGCGGTCTCCGTCTCCAACGACATGACCGAGGGCATCGTCGCCCGCTTCCGCACCATGGCGATCCACCGCGGCTCGGTGCTCATCGGCCATGTCGTCGGCAGCGTGCTGCAGTGTGTCATCAGCGTGGTCCTCGTCGGCGCCGTCGCCGTGGCCATCGGCTTCCGCTCCACGGACGCCACCGTCCTGGAGTGGTGCGCCGCCTTCGGACTGCTCACCGTCTTCGCCCTGGCGCTCACCTGGATCGCGGTCGGCATGGGCCTGATCAGCCCCAGCGCCGAGGCCGCCAGCAACAACGCCCTGCCGCTGGTCTTCCTCCCGCTGATCTCCAGCACCTTCGTCCCGGTCGACGCGATGCCGGGCTGGTTCCAGCCGATCGCCGCCTACCAGCCCTTCACACCGGCCATCGAGACCCTGCGGGGCCTGCTCCTCGGCTCCGAGATCGG
The DNA here is from genome assembly GCF_040612775.1 of Streptomyces sp. NPDC006339. Lineage (NCBI taxonomy): Bacteria > Bacillati > Actinomycetota > Actinomycetes > Kitasatosporales > Streptomycetaceae > Streptomyces > Streptomyces sp. NPDC006339. The sequence goes on along the minus strand of NZ_JBEXQW010000001.1, from coordinate 192 downwards.
GCACAACGGATGGCTCGCCGTCGCCTGGTGCGCGGGGCTGACCGTGCTCGGCTTCCTCTGGACGAAGTCGGTGTTCGACCGCGACCCGAAGTAGCGGCGGCGGCCGCCGGACCGACTCTCCCGGCGCGGGCGGAATCCTCCGCCCGCGCCCGGTCAGAAAGCGTGCGGCACCGAACGCGCCAGAAAGGAAGA